>CAZAZT010000142.1:2781-9405 GCA_964489645.1 uncultured Chthoniobacteraceae bacterium
TCGTCCTGTCCGAGCGATTTGCTCAACGATTTTGCCTGTGAGTGGACGCGGTCCAGAATGCTGCGACCAGTGTTGAGGCGGTGCATCTCCGCTGCGACATCGTCGGGGCTACCGCTGATGAAGAGTTGTTTGAAAACGGCGACCTGGCTGCGTTCTGCGGGGACGGGGACACCTTTTTGAGTCCACGAAAAGTCACGAACAGGCAAGCCCATCACGAGGTTGCGGTAACGGGTATCGCGACCGATGTGTTCTGCGGCGAACTGATCGAGCGAGACGCTATTGCGCATCCATTTGGCGGGATCCTTGATCCGGTCCCAATCGACCCCGGTGAACAGCCCGGGCTCGCTGGTGTGGTGGCTGTATCGCAGGTGCGAGATCCCGGAGAAGAGGGTGAAATTACCTCGGTGTTGATCGAGATGGCGGAGGTAGCGTGTGTTCTCGTAGTGCAGACCGGGGGTTTCGGGGAAGAGGAAGGGAGCGTGGAAGCCGAGGTTTCGTCCGATGAGGAGGAGGCGTTTCGGTTGTGTGAGGGAGGCGGATTGTGCGTTACGCGGCAGCATGGCCTCGAGAGCTGGGAGAGCGAGCGAGACTCCGCCTGCGCGCAGGAAGTGCCTTCGATGGAGGGGGGTGCGGAGGTCGAGGTTCGGGATGTTCATTTTTGGAGGAAGGGACGGGATTGGACGATGGCGTGGAGGAGGCTACGGAGTCCGAAACGCTTGTGGCGTGCGGCTTCGATGATCTGTTTCAAGTCGTCTCGATCGGCGAACTGGAGGGATGCACCTGTTGCATAGGTCAGGAGTTTGGAGGTGAAGGCAGAGACGATCATCTGTTCATCTTCGAGCAGGAGCGCGCGGTATTCGTTGATATCTTTGAACGAGCGACCGTCGGGCATGGAGTAGCCTGATTCCACGGCAGGACCGCGATGTACGCGTCGTCCACCGAAGCGGTGCAGGGTGCCCAACTGGCCTGTGGATTTTGGCATCCGGTAGAACGTTCGGTGGCCGCCGATGACGTCGAAGGGCTCGAGGGCGAAGCCTGGGGGATCGATGATGGCGTGGCAACTCATGCAGGCAGGGGTGTCGCGGTGACGTGCGAGTTGTTCGCGGACGGTGGTGGTGCCTCGGATATCGGGTTCGATCTTTGGAACATCGTCTGGGGGGTCGGGAGGAACGATGCCTAGGATGCGTTCGTTGACCCATTTGCCGCGGAGGATGGGCGAGGTTTTCGCGCCGTCGGCGGTCACCTTCAGGATGCTGGCTTGAGTGAGAAAGCCGCCTCTCGGGCTTTGCTCGGGGAGGCTGACCTTTCGGAGCTCGTATCCGTGGGTCTCTGGGAGGTCGTAAAGTGCGGACAAAAGGCTGTTTGAATAGGTCCAGTCGCTTTGAACGCATTCGAGGACACTGCGATCTGCGGCAAGGAGCTCGTGGAAGAAGTGTCGCGTTTCCTGCTCTGCGGAGACGGTCATCATCGGGACGATCTCGGCGTACAGGACGCCATCGGGGGTGGTTGCATTGATGTTCTTGAGATCGAGCCACTGGTCGACGAAGGACTGTTCGAAACGTCTGGAGCGTGGGTCGTTGAGGAGTCGTTCGAGTTGCGTTGCCCGACCGGAGGGCGTGAGAAGCTCGCCGTTTTCTGCTGCGGCGAGCAGGGGTTCGTCGGGCACGGTGTTCCAGATGAAGAGGGCGAGGCGGCTTGCGAGTGCGAAGGCATCGAGATTCCCGGGGCGTTCCTCGAGAAGGAAGAAGTGCGGTGAACACAGGATGGCTTTGAATCCGTCGAGCATTGCGCGGTGAAATGGGATCCCTGAATCCATGGATGCGTGCGCAGTGGCAACGATATCGTCGATATCGTCGGGTGAGGGGTTGCGTCGGAAGGCACGGCGTGCGAAGCGTTTCAGGAGGCGTTGTGAATCCTCTTTTGGATTGGTGGAGGTGGGCACGAACGGCTCGGGCTTTCCTTTGATGGCGGGCGTCCCGGTGACCTTTGAGAGCGGCTGCGCGTCGAGTTCATCGAAGAGTTGGCGGTAAGCTTCTCCGGGCCAGGCATCGAGGGTTCCGTCGGAGCGAAGGGGGCCCTCGATCTTGAGTTGATGGATGAGGAGGGTTTTGCCCGACCACGAATCGCTGGTGGGTTTGATCTTGTTGATTTTCATCCCACTTTCGAGGGTGGGACCGAAGAGGTGTGCCTGTTGTCGCGTGTCGAGGTCGAGTTCGGTGACGAAGGTGCGTGGTGATTCTTCGGGGACGTCGAACAGGATGCGTGTATCGGGTGCGTCGCTGGGTTTGGGGGCGCGGGTGTCGTGGATGCCGATGGCGACGGGCAGCGGTTGACCGTTGTTGTGACGGGCCTGAGCGCGGACGGTGATCCTGTAACGTCCGCTGCGTGGTGCGGGGACGGTGAAGAGCGATCGGTTGGGATAGAGCAAGCGGGATGGGAGGACGAGTGTGTCACCTTCGACCCAACCGCCCCACACGGTGAAGGTGTCTTTGGCGCGCTGGAAGACGGCGACTCCGGACTCGTCCTGATCGAGAACGGTTCCGCGTTCCAGGGCGGTCTGGAGAGCCTTTTCTGCGGCAGCTTGGTAGGCGGCGAAGTGTGCGGCGGACAGCGTGAGCCCTTCTCCGACTTTATCGAATCCGGACGTGATGGCGTCTTCTGGGAACAGGGAACGCAAGTCGGTCCGGATGTTGAGAAGGTCGTTCAAGGCGGTTTCGTACTCGGTTCTGGTGAGTCGCCGGACGGGGCCGCGTCCGTTAGCGGCTTCGTGGGCGAGCGACGCGGATCTGAGTTGCGAGTTGAGGTCGGAGAGGAATGCTGTGCGTTCGCTTTGGGAGGGTTGGTCTTCGGTTTTTGGGGGCATCTCACCGCGGGCGACGCGGTCGAACACGGATTCCCATCGGTGTGCGTTTTTTTTGTTGGCGAGGGAGAGGTCGAGTTTCTCGAGGTTTAGACCGGCCTTTTGTGTGGCGGCGCCGTGGCAGTCGAAGCAGTGTTCGGAGGCGAACTCGCGGATGCCTGCGGGGGAGTGGTTTGCGCCGAGGAGGAGGCAGAGGGCAGCTAAGAGGATTCGCGGTTGCATGGGTGTGCGACGGATCATTTTTGGTTCGCGGCGACTGCGGATGGCGGAAGGACTCGGACTCGGACATCGTCGAGATAGTGTGCGGGGAATTGAGCGATGCCTTGTTTGATTGCGGGTTTTCGTTGAACGGTCGCGCATTCGAAGACGAGGAAAGTGGCGTTCAGTGGGAGGGTCATGTTGACGCTGAGCGGTTGCCACTGGCCACTGGGCTCTGCGACGATTTCGCGGCGGACGAGGCAGGCGCTGGCGTCGTCCCAGTTACCCCAAAAGTTTGGGGCATCTGACACGTCGCCTTCGAAAGCGGCGGCCTTGATATTCCAGTGGTAGCGGGAATCGGGGTCGGTTGTGCCTTGGGCGAACCAGGCGCTGATCTCGATCAAGCTGCCCGGGCGCATCTCTGCTGTTTGGAGGGGGCGCAGATCGAGGACGTGGATGGCTTCGCCGACGTAGTTGAGAGGAGCGTCGCTTTCGACGGCGTTGTTCGCGCTGAGGAAGCGCCACATCCGGTTTCCGCTGCGCGGTTTGACGCCGCCGTGAGTGTGGACGATCTCTGCGTGGTCGCCGCCCCATGTTCCGAAGAGGTTTGGGACACCGAGGGGTTGCGGGGTGGGTGTGTTCTCGAAGCTACAGTCGAGGAGAGTGATGGGCTTATGTGTTGTGGGAGAGATGTATGCGAATACCATGCTGGCGCAGAAGAGACCGAGCAGGAGTCCGGCGACGGCCGCGGTGAGGGGCGATCCTGCGAGCCAGCGGGCGGGGGTTGACGGCTTGGGGGGCGGGGTTCCGAGGAGTTCGAGGGTGGACGGATTTGCGGCAGCCAGTTGTTGGAGCTTGATGTCCACGGCAGCGAGCGAGCGCAACATCCGGCGCGCTTGGGGGCTGGTCCGGAGGAGTGACTGGAGGCGACAGAACTCGGCTTGGTCGAGGGTGTTGTTCAGGTGGCCGTGGATGAGGGAGAGATCGTCGGCATTCATAGCGATCGGGATTCCTGGGTTAGCACGCGTTCCACGCAGGCGTGGAGTTCTTGGCGGATGCGGGCGAGGAGTTGGTAGAGGGCGCCTTCGGTTCGTCCACTGCGGGCGGCGAGCGCTTTGATCGAGGTTTCAGGAGCGTATGCAGCGAGGGCGAGTGTGCGGCGTTCGTCGGACAATTTCTTGATACAGCGGTCGAGGGCTTCGAGCTGCTGATGGCGGATGGACATCTCGTCACATGCTTCCTCGGCGAGTGTCTCGGCGATGTCTTCGTCCAGGACGAGTCTGCTCCGTGCGTGACGCCGCCGCGCCATGAGCACTTCGTAGCGTGCGATGAGGCAAGCCCAGCGGGGAAAGAGGGCGTGGTTATCGAGGGACGGGAACTTTTGCCATGCGACGAGGCTGACGTTCTGCATGACTTCATCCACATCGGCTGCCTTGGGGAGGCATGCGTGTACGAATGCGCGCAGCTCGGGCTCGTGGCGGGTCCACAAGCGGAGGAATCCCTCGTTGTGGTCCTGTGCATTGGGGCCTCCGGGGCGTGGGCTGTCCATGGGGGTGGGTGAAGGGTTCAGTGGAACACTGCCGTTGAGCGCCCGATTTGACGGGGAAAATGTGTGTCACGGCTGACGGGTTTTGAGTGCCGCGGTGGTTGGCCGATGAGACGGGGGCGCGCCCTCAGAAAAGTTCGGAGATCACTTTGCCTTCGGTGAGGGGGATGGGGCGACCGTCGGCGGATTGGAAGGACCAAGCGGACGGGTCGTACCCGAGGGCAGCGAACATGGAGGCGTGGATATCGGCGGGTGAGACGGCTCGTTCTTTGGGGAGCGCGCCGGTGAGGTCGGATGCGCCGATGATCTGGCCACCTCGAACGCCGCCTCCGGCGAGGAGGACGCTGTAGCAGCCGGGCCAGTGATCGCGGCCTGCATCGGCGTTGATTTTTGGGGTACGTCCGAACTCGCCCATCCAGACGACGAGGGTTGAATCGAGCAGGCCACGCTCGTGGAGATCGTCGAGGAGTGCTGCGTAGGCTTGTTCCATGGGTGGCACCAAACGGTTCTGCAGGCCGTTGAAGTTATCCTTGTGCGTGTCCCAGATGATGCTGGGCCCGTTGACGGTGGTGATGAAGCGGGTTCCGGCTTCGACGAGTCTGCGTGCGAGCAGGTGGCTTTGTCCCCACGGATGTCGGCCGTATTGTTCGCGAACTTTGTCGGGTTCCTTGGAGAGGTCGAACGCGTCGGCTGCCTTCCCGCTGGAGAGCAGGTGACAGGCTTTTTCTCGGAAGGTGTCGTGTTCCTTGATGGGGTCGGAGGTGAGGGGTGCGGCGAGACGTTCGACCTGTCCGAGGAGGGAGACGCGTTCTTGGAATCGTGTTGATGGCAAGCTGGGGAGGAGGGCCATGTCGCGCACGCGGAAATCTGGTGCGTTGGGATCGTCATCGAGAACGAAGGGATCGAATCGTGGGCCGAGGCATGCGCCGTCTTGGCCGGGGGTGATGTAGAGTTTGCTGTCGCAGGTTGGGAACGGGGTGATGACGTAGGGTGGCACTCCGGCATGGAAGCCGTCCCGTTGAGCGAGCCAGCCGACGAGGGATCCGACGCCGGGCAGGTCGGTTCTTGAGGGGTGGATGAGGGTGCTGTCGATCCGGTAGGGGCGGCCGACATTTGCCCAGTGCATGCCTGCGTTGTGGCTACTGTGTTGGTGATGGACGGAGCGGACGATGGCGACGTGATGCATGCGTTTCGCCATGCGAGGCAGCAGTTCGGAGACGTGCACGCCGGGAACGTTGGTACGGATGGGGGAGAAGATGCCTCGGGTTTCGCTCGGGGCGTTCGGTTTTGGATCCCAGAGGTCGATGTGACTGGGGGCGCCTCCGTTGAAGATGAGGATGACGGATTTGGCGCGGCCTCCGAGGGCGCTTTGCTGTGCGGCGCGCGCGACGAGCGGGAATGGGGAGAGGATGGATCCGAGGAGCGCCGCTGTGCTGTGTCCGAGCAGGGAGCGTCGGGAAAATGAATGGACTGGCGATGGGGCGTTTAGGGGCATCGGCGCGGTGGAGGTTCTTGAGGCAGGTTCCAAGCCACGAGGCGGGGTCGAGGGAAAAGGGGATGATGTTGCGGGAATCGGGGCGTTGAGGGGTATTTCGTTGTGGTTCGGGGTTCGGGGTTGGGCGTGGCGCCTTGTGTTGTGGGATGCGCGGTGTTGCGTGACTGCGTGGATTGATTCATCCTTTCGGGCCATTTTGTCATGAGTCGTTCTTCCGAATCCCCATCATCAAAGGTCTCCGATGCGCGTGTGGACGATGTCCGCATTGCCGGGGTGACGCGGTTGACTGCGCCATCTGCGTTGAAAGCGGAGATCCCTGCTTCGCACGAGATCTTGGAGCGTGTGGTGGGTTGGCGGGCGACGGCGCGTCGGATCTTGCATGGGGAAGATCCGCGTTTGATGGTGGTTGTGGGGCCGTGTTCGATCCATGACACGAGGTCTGCTGTGGAGTATGCGGGTCGTTTGGCTGGGTTGGCTCGGGAGTTGGAGGATCGGTTGTTCATCGTGATGCGCGTGTATTTTGAG
>CAZAZT010000143.1:0-5770 GCA_964489645.1 uncultured Chthoniobacteraceae bacterium
TGGTGTACTGGGGCGGTTGGGATCATCACCGGGGGATTTTCAAGACGTTCAAGGACGGTTATGCGCAGAAACTGGATGATGGGTTGAGTGGGTTGGTGACGGATCTGGACCAGCGCGGGATGTTGGACAACACGTTAGTGGTGTGTTTGGGAGAGTTCGGGCGGACGCCGAAGGTGAACAAGGATGCGGGGCGGGATCATTGGCCTGGAGCGATGTCGGTTTTCATGGCGGGCGCGGGGATCCCTGGCGGGGCGGTGATTGGTGCGACGGATCCGAAGGGTTACTACGCTGCGGAGAATGTGTATTCGCCGGAGGATTTTGCGGTGTCGCTTTACACGAAGTTGGGAGTGGATCCGCATCAGGTGTTGCACACGAACACGGGGCGTCCGGTGCAGTTGGTGAATGGGGGGCGTCCGATCAAGGAACTGTTCGCATGAGGTTTGATCGGGTTGCGGGTTTGATTGTGGGGTGGGTGTGTTCTGCGGTGTCATGGGGGGCGGTGCCGACGTTGACGGGTGTTGTGCCTTCTGGGGTGGTGCCTGGGGGCGCGGTGGCGGTGAAGTTTTCGGGCAAGCTGGATGGGGTGGAGAGGCGGGTCTGGTGCGATGATCCTCAGGTGGTGTTCACGGTTCCTGATGGGGCGGGTGCGGCATCGGTGACGGTGGCGCCGGGCACGATGCCTGGGGTGAAGTGGGTGCGGTTGGTGAACGCGGAGGGTGCCTCGCCTGCGACACGGTTTGTGGTTGGATCGGTGCCGCGTGTGGATGAGAAGGAACCCAACGATGCGTTATCGGCGCCGCAGGCTCTGCCGGTTTTGCCTGCGTGGGTTCATGGGCAATTGGACAAGGCAGGGGATGTGGATGGATATGCGGTGAAGATGGGGAAGGGGAAGCCGGTTTGGATGCGGGTGGACGGGTATTCGTTGGGATCCGGGATGGATGTGATGCTGCATGTGGTAAATCCTCGAGGTGAGAGGGTTGCGACAGCGAGTGACGGGCGGAACCTGGATCCTGAGTTGGTGTTCACGCCGGAGATGGATGGCGTGCATGTGATCCAGATCGCTGGGTTCATCCATCCGCCTGCGGCGGACGTGAACTTCACGGGGGCGGCTGGAAAGGTGTATCAGCTTCACGTTTCGGATGGGCCGGTGGTGACGCGAGTCTTTCCGCCTGTGGTTCCTGTTGAGGGGAAGGCTTCGGTGAGCGTGCATGGGGTCGGGGTTAAGGCGGGGGAGAAGGCGGAGGCGGGTGTGAGGGGGGTGGTTGGTGAGGTCGATCGTGGGGAGGTGATGGTGAAGGGGGCGTTGGTCCCGTTGGACGTGGTGCGCGCACGCTATCCGGTGATGGATGGAGTTGGGGCGGGGGTTGAGTCCCCGAGGCTGGTCGGGGTCCCGAGTGTGGTTGCGTCCCGGATCCCGGCGGAGGGGAAAGAGGCTGCTTTCAAGGTGGCGATGAAGAAGGGGGAACGGCTTCAGGCACGGTTCTGGTCACGGAGTCTCGGGTTGGGGGTGGAGGGCAATCTTGTTGTGTATAATCCTTCTGGAGAACGCGTTGTCGCGAACGCGAACCCGTCAGACGTGTTCACGGAGCCGACGGTTGCGTGGAGTGCGGTGGTTGATGGGGAGTACGTGCTGCGCGTTGGAGACCTGTTCGGGCGGTGCACGGATCGATCGGATTTCGTGTTGGAGATCGCAGCTCCTGCGGCGGAGGTTGCGGTGACACTTGTGGATGGAAAGTCGATCCGGGTTGAGCCTGGGAAGGCGGCGGTGCTGAAGGCGAAGGTCGTTTTGACGGGGGGTTGGAAGGAGCCTTTGGTATTGCGGGTCAACGGTTTGCCGGATGGGGTTTGGGCTCCTGAGGTTGGTGTCCCTGAGAAGGGGGGCGATGTGGACATCAAGATCGAAGCGGCGGCGAATGCGCCGCTGACGACGTCACCGGCGTGGGTATCTGTTTGGACGAAGGGCGAGAACGCTCGGTGGATTGGCGCGGCGTATCCTGTGCGTGCTGACACGCGGCGGGGGCATAGTTCGACGGATCACGGGCGAGAGGTGTGGGTGACGGCGGGGCCGGCGTTGCCTCCTGAACCGCCGCCGAAGAAGAAGTGAAGCGTTTCAAAGTGAGCACCATGAAGATGTCATTCTCGAGGGCGCTGAAGGGTGGGGTGAGCGGTGTGGTAGCCGCGGCGTGTGGCTTTGTTGCGGGATGGGCGGATGAAGGTGGAGATAAGCAGGTTGCGCAGTTGGCGAAGGATCCTGTTGTGGAGCGGGCGATGGAGGTGTTGAGAGATGAGTGTGTGGGGTGCCATCGTGCGGGGAAGGCGAAGGGCGGACTCAAGTTACATTCGGCGGAGGGATTGAAGGCAGGAGGTGAATCGGGAGCGGTGATCATCCCGGGTAAGGCGTCTGAGAGCATGTTGGTCCGAGTGCTGGATAAGGATGGGGATCCTCATATGCCGCCTAAGCGTCAGTTGTCTGCGGAGATGATGGGCGCGCTGCGCAAGTGGGTTGATGCGGGCGGTGGGTGGGATGGGAGTGTGATGGAGCGGCCACCGAAGGTTGCGCCGATCGCGGTGGGCGCGATGCCGGAGGGGGTGCGGCCGAGCATGGCCGTTTCTTTTTCGCCGGACGGCAAATGGCTGGCGCGTTCGCGGGGCGGCAGCGTTGAGTTACGCGTGGCTGCAGAGGCGGGGATGCCGGTTCATCGGGTGGTGGATGTTTTTCCGGAGGCGGTGGGGAGCTTGGTGTGGACGAAGGAAGGGGATGGGCTTTTGGTGGGCGGGTTCCGTCGGGTGAAGATGGTGGATGTGCTTGAGGGGAAGGTGAGTGGGGAGGTCCAGGGGGAGTTCGTTGGGGAGATCGGTGCGATGGTGGCTGATGTTGTGGCTGGGAGGTTGTGGATTGCGGATTCGATCGGGGGGCGCGGGGGATTTGTGCGTCAATATGCGTTGGGGACGTTGTCGCAAACGGCGGTATGGAAAGCGCACGAGGATTCGGTGCTCGGGCTTGGGTTATCGGCGGACGGGAAGTGGTTGGCGACGGCTGGGGCGGATCGAGTGATGAAGCGTTGGGGGGCTGAGGATCATCGGTTGGCTGGGGTGTACGAGGGACATACGAACCAGGTTTTGTCGGTCGTTTTTGAGCCGACGGGGACGCGGTTAGCGACGACTGGGGCGGATCGGGAAGTGAAGGTTTGGGATCGGGAGACGCGTGAGCAGGATGCGGTGTTGGGGGATAAGCGTCAGGTGTTCACTGCCTTGGCGTGGGGGAAGGATGGGGTGAGCTTGGTGGGAGTGACGGATCGTGGTGGGGGATCAGCGTTCAGCGAGATCAAGAAGCACACGGGCGAGCAGAGTTCGAGTACCGGGAAGGTGAAGCCTTTGGAGAAGGTGGCGTCGGTTTTGCAATCGGTGGCGGTTTCGACGGATGGGGCGATGGCTGCGGCGGGAGGGGCGGATGGGCGCCTTCACGTGTGGACGTTGAAGGATGGCAAGGCGTTGGAGTTGAAGGATTGAGCGGGTTCAGGCTGTGACGAGGGCGAGGCGGAACCCGAGATCGTCGAAGCGGTTCCCGATTGCGCCTTTGCCACGGACGGCGGAGCGGCAGGCGGCGGGGCTTGCGAGGAGGGAGCCTCCACGGATGGTGATGTAGACCCCTGAATCTGGGGGTGTTGCGCCGAGAGAATCGGCGTACCAATCGGCGGTCCATTCCCAGACATTGCCGTGCATGTCATGGATACCCCAGGCGTTCGGGGCTTTTTGGGCGACGGGATGGAGTTTTCGGGAGGAGTTGCTGTCGTACCAGCCGAGGGAATCGAGGGAGATGCAGGATCCTTTTTCGCTGGAGAGGTTGGTGCCGTTGTTGAGGGCGGATGCGGTGCCTGCTCGGCAGGCGTATTCCCATTGGGCTTCGGTGGGGAGGGTGAATGACCAGCGGTCGGGGATGAGTCGTTTTTCGAGGGCGGACTGGGTGAGGCGTCGGCAGAACTCGTTGGCATCGTTCCAACTGACCATGACGGCTGGGAGTGTATCTCCGTTGTTCCGTTCGGGATCGTCGCCCATGAGGTGTTTCCATTGCGCTTCGGTGACGGTGGTGTGGGCGAGGAAGAATCCGTTGGGGAGGGTGACGGAGACTTGCGATTCGTTTTCTGCGCGACCGGCTTCGGACGTTGGGCTTCCCATGAGGAAGGCGCCGTGGGGGCACCATTGGAGGTGAAGGTTGGGAAGGGCTGGGCAGGAGGCGGCGCCGTGGGCGGGTTGAGAGCTGAGGGCGTGGAGGGTGCGCCGCGAGAGGATGGAGGGGGCGAATTTCAGGAGGGTTTTCCGGTGACCGACGGGGCGGACGCCGATCTCTGCGAGGTCGTGATCGGAGAGGTCTGGGAGGAGGTCATCGGAGATGGCGTTGGCATCGAAAGTGGGGATGTAGATCTCGAGGCCGAGTTCGCGGAGGAGATCATGGATCGCGGAGGCGGACTGTTCGGAGCCACATGCTGCGCAGTATTTTGCGGAGGGGTTGATGGGGGACTGGCAGTGGCGGCAAGAGGTCATGGAAGAGACAGAGCAATCCATGTGCGTGGGGATGGATTGTCGGTTGAGGGTTTGCGGTCTTGGTGGGAGGATTTGGGGATGAGCAATGAGACAGCGTTGGCGGATCTTCTGACATTCTTGAGATTTCCGAGTGTATCGACGGATCCGATGCGTGCGGGGTCGGTGCGGGAGTGTGGTCAATGGTTGCGGGACCATCTTGTGGCGGGAGGGTTTCGTGCGGAGCTGCATGAGACGCAGGGGCATCCGATCGTGTTGGCGCATGGTCCGGTGAAGCTGGGTCGGCCGACGGTCTTGATCTATGGTCATTATGATGTTCAGCCGGAGGTTCCGGTTGCGGAGTGGGATACGCCTCCGTTTGAGCCGGTGATCCGCGAGGGTCGCATTCATGCGCGTGGGGCGACGGACAACAAGGGGCAGATTTTCGCGCACGTGAGTGGAGCGATTGCGGCGTTGAGGGAGAGTGGGGATTTGCCGGTGAACTTGATCTTCTTGGTGGAGGGAGAAGAGGAGATCGGGAGCGGGAATCTTGAGCCGTTTTTGGTGCGTCACCGTGAGGCGTTGCGGTGTGATGTGATTGCGGTGTCTGACACGGGGATGGTGGCGGAGGGGGTACCGACGTTGACGTGTGGGTTGCGAGGGATTGCGGCGATGGAGGTGCGGGTGAAGGGACCGAAGGTGGACTTGCATTCTGGCATTTACGGTGGGGCGGTGCGGAACCCGATCACGGCTTTGGCGCGTTTGATGTCGACCCTGCATGACGGGTCTGGGCGTGTGGCGGTGGAGGGTTTTTACGACGGTGTGGAGGATGTTCCTGGGTCGTTGCGGGAGGCATGGGGGCGCTTGCCGTTGAACGAGAAGGTTTTGCTGGAGATCACGGGTTCGCCCTCGTTGGAAGGTGAGGCGGGGTACTCGGCATTGGAGCGGGTGTGGGCGCGTCCGACGGCGGAGATCAACGGGATCGGGGGCGGCTTTCAGGGGGCGGGGTCGAAGACGGTGATCCCGCGGGAGGCGTTTGCGAAGCTGACTTTCCGGTTGGTGCCGGGTCAGGATCCTGAGCGGGTTTTAGGGTTGGTGCGGAAGCACTTGGAGGCGCGCGTGGAGGCGGGTGTGGAGTTGGAGGTGGAGATCGGTCATACGGGGATGCCGTACTTGGTGGATTCGGACGGGAAGCACGCGCGCGCGGCGATCCGAGCATTGGGGGAGACGTTTGAAGGGGCGGATGTGGCGG
>CAZAZT010000143.1:5780-9283 GCA_964489645.1 uncultured Chthoniobacteraceae bacterium
AAGCGGGTGCTTGGGGTTGACACCTTGTTGTTGGGTTTGGCGTTACCGGATTGCAATGCGCATGCGCCGAACGAGACGTTCCCTGTGGCCAACTTCGAGGCTGGCATTCGGTTGAATGGCGCGTTGTTGCGGGCGTTGGCTGTGGGGTGAGGAGGCTATTTACCTGACTCAGTCTTTCCGGAGTTGAGGTCGAGGGGCTGGATGGGACCGAGGTCCCAGACGGCGGGTTTACCTTTGCGTTGTTTTTCGAGCCATGCGAGGCCGGCGTGATGGACGATTTCGTGGCCCCCTTCGAACAAGGTGATGCGGGTGTTGCCGGATGTTCGCCGGAAGAGCACGGGGTGTTTTGGGTAGAGCGGATCGGCGGGTGAGTGGCGGAGGGATTCTGGGATCTGTGGGGTGCGTGTGATGTCTGCGATGAAGTCGGGGGTGAGCTGGTCGGCGGGAGAGGCGAGTGTGTTGAAAGCCTTGAGGGAATGGCTGATGGGGACGCTTCCGCGATGTCCGTCGTGGATTCCTGTTTGGATGTCGACTGGGACATTGGCGGCTTTTTGGAGCCAATGGCTTGCGGATCGGATCCGGTATTGTTCATCGATGTTCGGGTCTGTTCCTGGGGTGCCGCCGCATGCATTGGCGATGGCGTTGGCGTAGCGGTCCGGCTGACGTTCACGGAACCAATCTGCGAGGTCGAAGATCCCGGCCCATGCGGAGACGCCGGCCCAGATGGTTGGGGCGCGTCCTGCGAGGAGCATGGAGCCGTATCCGCCGCCGGAGACGCCGATGAGGTAGATGCGATCGGTGTCGATCTTGGTGGAGGTCTTGGCCCATTCGACGGCGCTGAGAATGTCTGCGACGGCGAGTTCGGATCCGCAGGCTTCGGGTCGGTTGTTGGGTCCGCGGAAGTTCGGGTGGATGAAGGCCCAGTTTTTTTTGATGCACCATTCGGCGTAGGCGGGCTCGGGTTGGCGGTAGTCATTGGACCACGTGTGGAGGGCGACGAGGAGGGGGACTGGCGTTTCGGATTTGGGCCAGTAGAACAGGGTGGGTTGTTGGGACTGATCGGCGGCACTGCGGTAGAGGGTCTCGGCCACTTCGGGTTGCCAGCCGGGGAGGGCTGCGAAGGCGAGGGATGCGGCAGCGAGAGTGAGTGTTATGAGGGTTCGGATGGGTTGCATTTGGGGGTGGTCAAGTCAGTGGGTGATGCGGCTGGAGTGGCCGGAAGAGATCAACCGGACCTGCTCGCCGATCACAAACGTTGTTCCGTCAAAGGGTTGAACAAGAACGGATTCTTGGCCATTTGTGCGGACGAAAGTGATTTCGAGGGCTTTAGCGCTGCTCGATCCCTTGTCGGCTTGGCTTCCGAGGAACAGGCCGCCCAAGGCTCCGCCGACGGCGCCGATGATGGATGCTTTTCCGGAACCGATCATCGACCCTGCGACACCGCCGGCTATGCCGCCGGCGACGGTTCCGACGCCTGGTTCATCGTTGCTGATTGCCACTCTTCTGAGGGAGACGATTTTCACGTGTTCGAGGGTGAGCGCCACTCCGAGTTCGCTGGAGGAGTAAGTTGGTGCGCTGACCTGTGCGCATGAGGGGAGGAGGGCGCAGATGAGGAGTGGGGCGATGGGCGCGAGGGTTTTGGCGTATGCTTTCATTCGGGTGCGGTTATGGGGGAGAGGATATCACGTATCGGCTGGGATTGGCAGGATGGAGGAGGGGGGGTGTTCGGGTTGTTCGGGCGCTTGCAAGCGCAAGGGGTGGAGGAGAGACTTTTTGGATGAGCAATTTGTTCGATTTGAGAGGGGATGTTGCGGTGGTGATAGGTGCGACGGGTGTTTTGGGGGGAGCGTTGGCGGAGGGGTTGGCTGCTGCGGGGGCTGCGGTGGCTGTGGTGGGGCGTAATGCGGAGCGTGGGGCTGCCCGTGTGGAATCGATCCGTGCGATGGGTGGGCGGGCGTGTTTTGTTGCGGCGGATGCGGGGAAGCGCTCTGAGGTTGAGGCGGTGGCGGATGCGGTGGCGCGGGAGCTTGGGGAGGCGACGATTTTGGTGAATGCGGCTGGGGGGAACGATCCGCGAGTCACGGTGACTCCTGAGCGGCCTGTGGAGAGCATCACGACGGAGGATTGGGTTTCTGCGTTTGATTTGAATGTGGTTGGGGGCGCGTTGGTTCCGTCGCAGGTTTTCGGTCCGAGGATGGCGAGCAAGGGGCGTGGGAGCATCATCAACATCGCGAGCGTTTCCGCGCATCTCCCGTTGTCGCGGGTGATCGCGTATTCGTCTGCGAAGGCGGCGGTGTTGAATTTGACGCGTTTTTTGGCGCGTGAATGGGCGTTGTCTGGGGTGCGCGTGAACTCGATCACGCCTGGGTTTTTTCCTGCGGAACAGAACCGGAAGTTATTGTTCAACGATGACGGGACTCCGACGGCGCGGACGCAATCGATTTGGGGGCACACGCCGATGAAGCGTTTTGGTGAGGCGCAGGAGTTGGTGGGCGCGTGTGTCTTTTTGGCGTCGCACGCTGCGTCGAGCTTTGTGACGGGGACCGATCTGTGTGTGGACGGCGGATTCCTGAGCCAGACGATTTAGTGGTGATGACGTGCGGAATTTTTGTGCTGAGATAGCAGTCTTCACGAACGGAACCAAAACCAAGAAACCAAAAACTTATGTCAACACTTGTAGGAAAACCCGCACCGCAGTTCACCGCCGCCGCTGTCGTCCGAGGGGGCGAGTTGGTGGGCGATTTCTCATTGAGCCAGTATTTGGGCAAGCAGTACGTGGTGCTGTTCTTTTATCCGAAGGATTTCACGTTTGTGTGTCCGTCTGAGTTGCATGCGTTCCAGGATGCGCTTGGCGAGTTCGAGAAGCGTGGGGTTGCGGTGGTGGGAGTGTCGACGGATTCGGAGCAGGTGCACTGGGGATGGTTGCAGGTGCCGAAGGCGAAGGGGGGGATCCAGGGGGTGACGTATCCGTTGGTGGCGGACACGAACAAGATGATCTCGCAGGCGTACGGGGTCCTGAATGGCGAGTACGATTTTGACGAAGAGGGTAACTTGGTGGCGAGCAGCGAGATGATCGCGTATCGCGGCCTGTTCTTGATCGACCGTGAGGGACGTGTGCGGCATCAGTTGGTGAATGATCTGCCGCTGGGGAGAAGCGTGGACGAAGCGCTACGCATTTTGGATGCTTTGCAATTTTTCGAGAAAAACGGCGAGGTCTGCCCTGCAAATTGGTCGGCGGGTAAGGAGGGGATGAAGGCGACGTTTGCGGGAGTTGCTGAGTATCTTTCGAACCATTGACGATCATCTTGTCGTGACCTCCCTTCCTGTTCCTTTGCAGACGGTGGCGCCTCGTGGTTCTGCGGTGAGTCCTTCGGATGCCTCTTCCTTGATCGGGCAGGCTTTTCGCGGGGCGGAGTATCGTGGCAAGCGGGTGCTTTTGATCATCCCCGACGCGACGCGGACGTGTCCGGTTGGTCAGATGTTCCAGCATTTGCATGGGGCGA
>CAZAZT010000144.1:0-9257 GCA_964489645.1 uncultured Chthoniobacteraceae bacterium
GGGAGCGAGAAAGCGTTTACACGCGCAGTTCGGGCCAGGGAAGGTTGTGCGGTGAGGGGGGGGCGGACCATCCCAACGCGGGTGGGGAGAACTATGGAACCAATGCTTCGCAACTTCTTCGGCGGACTTCTTCCATCCAGAGGGCCGGGGAAAGAAAGATTCGGGCGATGATGGCGGCTTGTTGCACTTTAATCGACTATTACATGCTGAAAATCAGCTAACTGAGGGAGGCTTATTCTGAGTCTATTTACGATAAAGTCCGTGAGCTCTTTTTGAGCTATTATGTTGTCAATGCTGTCATTCCATAAATAAGTGCTTTGATGAAGTCGCACAATCAAAGGCGGGTGCGTTTGTAGCCAAGCTCCAGCAATATTGCCCCTGCCCCGTGGTGCCATTTTCTCCACATGAGCAAACTTTCTTCTCAAGAAGTCCGTAAGTTTCTCATTGTCGAAGGCTTTTGGGTATGCTTTGGCCGCTATGTAAGCCAAGACCACAGCGGCTTTGTCTCGATTCAGGCAAAGGTCAGTAACAGTCCCGATTTGATTCATGCTTTTGCATGAATCGAAGTTGTACGGGGGCAAACGAGAAAACACCTTGTGTTCGCTCAATATTAAAAGTTCAGTGCAGCGATTTTTGGCTAGCAAATCCTCTTCAAGCCGTTTTTTAGACATAGACGCAGGTAGAGACCAAATGACTGCGATGTCGAAGAATCCGTTATGAGCAAAGTCCGCTGCTCCATTGGGTTTAAATTTAAACTCGCATCTTAGTTCGCGATAAGGGGAACGTCTGAGGTCTAAAATTAGGCAGTCGGGACTCGTTTGAATGATACCTGCTGAGTCCAAAACTGGACCGATGTAAGCAAATGGGAGCGACTCTTCTCCTAGCTTACTTGAGAAAAGATGACGGAGTGACATTTCATCTACAGGTTCAAAGTGCATTGCTACTCGGTGGATTATGAATTTATCACAGCCATCCCACAGGAATGACGTGAGGGGTTGCTTGATGAACGCTTAAAAGTGTATCACGAGCCTGCGGTGCGCCAAGGGCAGATGAGTATGGGGCAGCGGGACATCCCGGCGCACCGAATCCAGCACCAGAAGAAGAGCCGTGTCGTATGGCCGCATTTTCTCCTGACCCGCCCGCTCCAGATGGGAGAGAAAGGCAGCTTCTTGAAACACGCAGTGAGGGATGAGCTTGAGTTGGTAGAGGGATGCGCCGAGGTGAGGGAGTTGATTGGCATTGGTAACGGCGTCCTCAAAAATGAGAGTCATCCTTTGACCGGAGCGTTCTACCATCCCTCAGCACTGGAATACCTCGGCAAGACGGCGATTCCGCAGGGCTTGACGGTCGAGCGGTGTTTCCTCGGTGACCTGTCGCTGCAGGCCGTCGGGACTCTCGATGGTAAACGTGGTTGGGGTGTGAGGGATGAAGATGCTGTTTCCCAGCAGATAGTCCCGGTGGCAAACTGAGATGGTTGGCTTCTCGGGATTGCGTATGGGGGAGGGGGGCTTCGATTTTTGGGGTCAGTGGGCTTTGAGGGCGGCGGGTTCCCAGACGGAAATGTTGGGGGAGGCGTTGAGCAGGACTTGGGTGCCGTCTTCCGAGAGCTTCATGCCTGAAAAGGCCTGCTTCGGGTTCCAGATCTCTTCCAGCACTTTGCCCGTCTCAGCGTGGATGATCTTGACGCGCCGATCGTCCCCTTGAGTGATCAGTACGGGCTTCGAGGGGTGCCAGATCACCCGCCGAACGCGGCTTTCGTGGGCCAAGAACTCGCGCTCAACCGCGAGGGAGTCTGAGTGCCGAATCCTCACTCGGCGATCTGTCCCGGATTCCGCAACCCATTTTCCATCGGGCGAAGCCGAGAGGCTGGATGCAGAACTCGCGTGCTCAAGTTTCACGATTTTCCCAGACGGAAGTTCGATGCACGCGATCACATCGTGCCATCCATCATCGTCGTCTTCATCGGGATCGAACACCGACATGATCTGGACAATCTGCGAGGGGGAGGTCCAGGCCGCGAGCGACGCGATGCGTTCGGGAGAGTCTCCCTCGTAGCGGAGCTTTTCCGACTGGATCACGCTCTCGATCTGGTGTGATTCGAGGTCCAGAAGGGATTGTCCGGTCCATAAGTGTTTGCCGTCGGCGCTTGGGATCAGCGCCTTCGGCCACCAGCCGGGCATGTCACAGATGGATCGCTTGTCCTCGACGGCGAGTCCGTCCTTCATCTTGTAGCGGACGATGAGCGTCTTTGGACGTTGCGCGGTCTCTTGGATGACGGTGAGTTCGGAGCCCTCTGCGTTGCTATGGAGGAAAGTCCTGCGCGCCGGATCGTTCGAGAAGTCTTTTAGGGGAGATTCCTTTGGGGTTTTGTCCGAGGCTCCGGATTCGGTTCGGAGAAAGAGTTGTTTGTCGCGGGAGTGGAGGTAGGTGCTTGAGGTTTCGGTGTTTGACGACACCACGCCGCTGAGGGTCAGTGGCGGCTTCTGCGTTGCGTTCGGGAGCGTGGGGGCTTCCCCAAGTCGGATGATATGAAGATCCGTATCTTTGACGGCGCAGAGTTGGTCTGAGAGCGGGTGCGGGATGATTTGCCAGATGCCTTGGCGGCCGCTGAGGAGCGGATAACCCAGCTCGGGTTTTCCCTCCCGATCCCAGCTTTCGAGCGCGGATGATTGTCGAGAGATGCGGCGGACGGTCCAGAGGTAGCCGCGGCGATCCACGGTGAGGGACTGGAGTTGGCTTGCTTCAGATCCGATGGGGAGGGAGAGGAGCGGGGAGCCGTCTTTGGCTGAGACCGATCGGATGACGTTGTTCGATTTCAGGGTGAACGTTCTTTCCCAATCCAGATCGGCGCTGAAGAGCAGTCGGTTGGAGAGGTTGGTCGGGAACAAGGATTGATCCGCGAGGTGGGTGATTTTTCCTGAATCGATGTCCATTTCGCGAACTCCTTCGCGGTCGGTGAGGGCCATGATCGAGTTTTTGTTGGAGAACTCGACGTAGGAAAGGTTGGGGTGGGTGTTCGACCATTTGAGTTCTCCGTTGGCTGTGTTGAACAGCTGGACGGCGAAGTCATTGGTGTCGCGTAATTTTTGCGAGGAGGAGATGACGATGAGCGTTCCGTTCTTGTTCAGGCTGAGGCCGAATCGAGATCCTGCGAACGGGCCGATGGTGAAGGGTACGGCGAACTGAGACGTCGGTTTTTTGGGGTCCGGATTCTCTGCAGGGAAGATGAGGATTTCCGTGGCATTCACGCCCGGTTTGGATGAGGTTTTCGCAAGAGCAATGATTTTCCCATCCTTACTGATCGTGAAGCCGACGGCGCCGCGATTGGCGGCTTTGGATTCGAGGATGGGAGTTGTCGCGCCGGTTTCCGCGTCGATCTCTGAGAGGAGGCCATCGGATTGGAGCGCGATGAAGATGTTGGGTCGGGAGGGATGGGCTTGGACGGAGGTCCATTTTGTGGAGGGTTTGGATTCAGCGCTGACTTTGTGGGGATGGAGGCGTTGCCAGAGGTAATCCCAGATGGGGGTGCGGAGTTTTTTAGGAACTTTTTCGAGCAGGTCTTCCATCTGTTCTCCATCGAGTCGTTCGTCGGCGACTTCTGCGAGAGCGATGACCGCATTGGCGCTGGATTGTTGAGCGAGCGCGTGTTGAGCAACTGCGCGTCGTTCGCTTGCTGCGAGCCGGAGGGTGAAGGTCACCCCGCCGGTGAGGAGGAGCGCAGCGAGTGCGGATATCGCCTTGTGGCGTTTGATGAGGAGGGCGGTTTTTCGGAGCAAACCGGCTTGCTCGGCTTGTGTGGCAAATCCGCTCAGATAGGCGTCGATGTCCGCTGCGAGCGCTTGCACCGAGGGGTATCGATCCTCCGGGGCGAAGGCGAGGGCTTTCATGGTGACGGCTCGGAGGGGCTCGGGGATAGATCTGTCCAGCCCTGGGGCTGATTTTCGAGAAACGACGCTTTTTGATCGGCGCGTTGTCAGGGAGCTGATCCGTCCGCTTTTGACATTTCCGAGGACTTCATCGAGGGAGGAGCCTTCGATGGGGGGGCGTAAGGCGAGCAACGCGAAGAGGATTCCTCCGAGAGAGTAGATGTCGCTACGTTCGTCGAGATCGGCGACCCTCCCTTCAGCCTGTTCTGGAGCCATGTACTGCGGGGTGCCGATGACATCGCCTTCGAGGGTCATCCCGATATCGAGTGCGGAATGGTCGGCGTTGGGGTTTGTGTTGCGTGATTGGGATCGCAGTTCGGGGGCGCCGATGCGTTTGGCGAGGCCCCAGTCCATGACGAGGACCTCGCCATATTCGCCGACCATGATGTTATCGGGCTTGAGGTCACGGTGGATGAATCCTTGGTCGTGTGCAAAAGAGAGTGCGTCACAGGCCTTTCGGAAGACGTCGAGGCGTTTTGTCAGGGGGTAGTTCGATGGGGTTGTGGCGGTTTCGGATTTCAGGGAGTCGATGACGGATTGGAGAGTGCGGCCCTTGATGAGCTTCATGCTGTAGAAGGGGGCGCCGTTGATGTCGGTGCCGAAGCCGTGGATGGGGACGATGTTTGGGTGGGCCAAGGCGGCAAGCACTTCGGCTTCCTGCTTGAATCGGGGGTCGCCGTCATTGTGGGCGAGCGAGGAGATTTTCAGGGCGACCGACCGACCGAGCAGCGGATCGACGCCTTCGTAGATGACGCCCATGCCGCCTCGAGCGATTTCGCGAGCAACGCGATAATCGTTGTTCACGGAGAGGGTGATGTTTTCGGTGCTGCGTTTTGCGGAGGGGACAAGCGGCACGAGGCCCTTGGCTGATGAGGATTGGACGATGGTCGGGGCGGAGGGGGAGAGGGCTGATGAGGAGGGGGATGTGACGGATTTTTTTGCGGCGGGGATGGTGATGGCGATGTCGGACAACGAGGCAGGTTTTCGGTCCGCTGGGGGCGAAGTGGTGATGGGCGGTCTGGAGGGCAACCGTGAGGCAGGGATGGTGATTGCGATATCAGATGTTGGATGAGGCGTTTGCGGGCAGCGGAATGTCAGGGTGAGGTGACCGAGGGAGAGGGTTGTCGGGAGGGGGATGGGAGTTTCGAGTGTGACAGGCTGGGTTTGGATGAGGGGGTGAGGAGTCTGCGGGATCTTGAGGAAAGCGATGGTTTGGTTGGAGATGCGGAAGCGGAGTTCAGCGAGTTCGTGGGGGAGGGTGGCGAGGTTGGGAAGTTCTTGGCTGATGGAAGCGAGGGAATGTTCGCCGTTTTGGAGGGGGATGTCCGCGAGAAGGGCATCGGCGTGGCGGATTTCGAGGGACCAAGGGGCTTCTTTCATGGGGTGGAGAGGGGGAGAGTCCAGAGTGAAGGGGCTGTTTTTGCGAGAAAAACAGTTGTGGCTTTGGGGGTTGTCGTTTGGGTGGGACGTGGAGGTGTGGGGGCTGGTGGGGCGAGTGGTTTTTGAGGGGAGGGGGCGTGAGGGGCTGGCGGGACGGGCGATCTCGGGGAATCTTGGGTGGTTGATGGCTCGATGGCTTGATTCCGTGGGGTGAATCCCTAGGTTTTGATCGTTCTTCCCTCCATTTAGCGCCCCGAACTTTTTCCCGAGTGAATCCACCCGAAATTAACAGACATAGGCCCGCTCACGAGTGCGGGGTTTTTGCGGTCTTCGGCCATCCGAACGCGGCAGTGCTTACGTACTACGGGTTGTTTGCCTTACAGCATCGAGGTCAGGAGAGTGCGGGGATTGTGACGGCGGAGGGGCCGAACATGCCATTCAAGAGGCACGTTGCGATGGGGTTGGTGTCACAGGTGTTTGGGGAGGGCGATTTGGCGCGTTTGACGGGGAGTCGGGCGATTGGGCATGTTCGGTATTCGACGACGGGTTCGAGCAATTTGACGAATGCGCAACCGTTTGTGGTGAACACGGCGAGGGGGCAGATCGCGATTGGCCACAACGGCAACTTGGTGAATGCGGCGATCTTGCGTGAGGATTTGGAGGAAGAGGGATCGATTTTTCAGACCACGGTGGATTCGGAGGTGATCCTGCATTTGTTGGCGCGGCACTCGACGGAGGCGGGCAGCGTTTTTTCGACGTTGCGACAGGTTCAGGGGGCGTTCTCGTTGGTGATGATGAGCGAGCGGGAGGTGATTGGGGTGCGCGATCCGTTCGGGTTCCGTCCGTTGTCGCTGGGGCGTATTGACGGAGGGTGGGTATTGTCGAGTGAGACGTGTGCGTTTGACCTGATCAAGGCGGAGTTCGTGCGCGAGGTTGAGCCTGGGGAGGTGGTGATCATTGACGAGAACGGGATCCGTTCGGAGTGGCCTTTCAAGGAGGAGCGGAAAGCGTTTTGCGTTTTCGAGTACGTGTATTTTGCGCGAGCGGACTCGAACTTGGACGGGATGAATGTGGCGCGCGCTCGGGTGGAGATGGGGCGCGAGCTTGCTCGGTTGCATCCTGTGGATGCGGACGTGGTGATACCGGTGCCGGACTCGGGGGTTTATGCGGCTTTAGGCTATGCGGAGGAGTCTGGGGTGCGGTACACGCACGGCTTTGTCAGGAACCACTATATTGGGCGAACATTTTTGCAACCTGCTCAGGCGACGCGTGATTTCAATGTGCGAGTGAAGTTGAACCTGATCCGGGAGGCGGTTGAGGGGAAGCGGGTGGTGGTGGTGGACGATTCGATTGTGCGCGGGACCACGGCTCGGGCGCGGGTGGTGAGTTTGCGGGAGGCTGGGGCGAAGGAGGTGCATGTCCGGATTTCGTGTCCGCCGCATCGGCATTCTTGTCATTATGGGATCGATTTTCCGGATCCTGAGAAGTTGTTGGCCAATCAGTTGAGTCCAGAGGGGATTTGCGAGTATTTGGGGGCGGATTCGTTGGGGTACTTGGATGTTCCCTCGATGGTTCGTGCGACGGGGCAACCGTTCAGCGATTTTTGTTTGGCGTGTTTTAACGGGGAGTACCCGGTGCCGGTGGACCCGAACATTGACAAGCACGTGATGGAGCGGCGGGGACGTCGCGTGAACCTGCTTGGTGGGGTTGAAGTGACTCCTGCGTTGTTTCCGAAGGCAGGGGCGAAGGTTTGATTGGATAGCTGAAGTTTATGAAAAAAACGGTGACGAAAAAGGCTCCGAAAGGGGAGGCTTCGAAGAAGGCGTATGCGGCGGCGGGAGTTGACGTGGATTTGGGTAATCGGGTGAAGAGCGGGATCCAAGCGTTGGTGAAGGGGACGCATGGGCCGGAGGTTTTGGGGCGGATTGGCGGCTTCGGCGGATTGTTCCGGCCGAACTTCCGAGGGATGAAGGATCCGGTCTTGGTTTCGAGTGTGGACGGGGTGGGGACGAAGTTGAAGTTGGCGTTCGCGACGGGGCGTCATGACACGGTTGGTCAGTGCTTGGTGAATCATTGCGTGAACGACATTGCGGTGATTGGGGCGCGTCCGTTGTTCTTCTTGGACTACATCGGTGCGGAGCGGTTGGAACCCGTTGTTTTCAAGGACATTTTGAAAGGTTTTGCGAAGGCATGCAAGGCGGCGGGGTGTGCGTTGATCGGGGGGGAAACGGCGCAGATGCCAGGCATGTATCAGCGGGGCGAGTATGATTTGGCTGGGACGATTGTCGGGGTTGTGGATCGGGCTCGAATGCTTGATGGGAGCGCTGTGCGGAAGGGGGATGTGTTGGTGGGGATGCCGTCGAACGGCTTGCACACCAATGGCTACTCATTGGCGCGCAAGGTGTTGTTTGACACGATGGGGCTGGGTTTGGAGGTGCGTTTGCCTGGTTTGACCAAACCGCTTGGGGAGGAGCTTTTGAGGGTGCACACGAATTACCAACCTTTGTTGGCGAAGCTGCCGGTTGGGATGGTGAAGGGAATGGCGCACATCACGGGGGGGGGATTGATTGACAATTTGCCGCGTGTTTTGCCGAGCGATTGCGACGCGGTGATCGACCGGAGTTCGTGGAAGGTCCCGCGTTTGTTCGAGATCATCCGTGAGGGTGGGAAGGTTGATGCTGACGAGATGTATCAGGTCTTCAACATGGGGATCGGGATGGTGGTGATTGTGCGGGAGAAGGATGCTTCCTCTGTTGTGAAGTCCCTGAAGGGGAGGGTGATTGGCAAGATCGGTGGGGGATCAGGGGTGGTCCGTCTCGCATGAAGGATTGCGGAGTTGGAGCCTGCTCGGATTCGGTACGCATGACGATTGCTGGGTGGTTTGACGCCTGTTCTTGATGGATCTATGAAACCTGCAACTCGCTCATCTGCGGTGATCATCGTCTTGTTCGGATCGGGACTGACGATTGGAACGATTGCTGTTTACCGGGAGGCTCAACGGATCAAGCGCGAGCAGCAGACGCGGCGGGCGTCGAGAAGTGAGTTAGGGGTTGAGATGGTGTGGATTCCGGGCGGAAAGTTCACGATGGGAGGGCCTGATGGGCAACCGGATGAGTTGCCTTTGCATGACGTTCGCGTCGCGGGGTTTTGGATGGATCGCACGGAGGTGACGAATGGTCAGTTTGCGCGGTTTGTGGAGGCGACCGGATATCAGACGACGGCGGAGAAGAAGCCTGATGCGAAGGATTTCCCTGGGGCACCGGAGGAGAAGTTGGTGCCGGGATCCGTGTGTTTTGTCCCTTTACCGAATGTGGTCTCGTTGAATGATCACATGCAGTGGTGGCAGTACGTTCCGGGGGCTAACTGGCGGCATCCGACGGGACCGGATTCCGATGTCAAGGGGATGGACAATCACCCCGTGGTCCATGTTTCTTGGTTTGATGCGGTTGCGTATGCGAAGTGGGCGGGAAAGCGGTTGCCAACTGAGGCGGAGTGGGAGTTTGCGTCGAGGGGTGGTCTTGACCGGGCTCCTTTCATCTGGGGGAGCGAAAAGAATCCGCAAGGCATTTTGATGGCGAACATCTGGCAGGGGCAGTTTCCGGGGGAGAACACCAAGCAGGACGGTTATCATTTTTCAGCGCCGGTCTCTTCGTTCCCTCCGAATGGGTACGGGTTGTTTGACATGGCGGGAAATGTTTGGGAGTGGGTTTCGGATTGGTACACGCCGGACTATTATTCGGTGAGTCCGCGAGAAAATCCGAAGGGTCCGGATAAGAGTTTTGATCCAGCGGAGCCGGGGGTGGAGAAAAGGGTGGGGCGAGGGGGGTCTTTTTTGTGCAGTGACATGTATTGTCGTGGGTACCGACCGTCGGCCCGTCAGAAAACCTCGCCTGATACGGGTTTGCAGCATACGGGATTTCGGTGTGTGAAGGACGCGCCCGCGCCCTGATT
>CAZAZT010000145.1:0-9032 GCA_964489645.1 uncultured Chthoniobacteraceae bacterium
AACTGCGTCCCGTTCGTCACCGACGCCACCGTCGTCCCCGCAGGAATCCCCGGACCGCTTACCGTCATTCCCGGCAACAACCCCACCGTGCTTGCCACCGTTGCCGTGGTGGATCCAGTCGTCGTGTTCAGCCCCGAAACCGTCCCAACCCCCGTTCCAACAAACAAACTCCCCCCACTCCCCGACCCCGTCGCGTTCTGACTCAACACCAACTGCGTCCCATTCGTGATCGAACTGATCTTTGTTCCAGGAGCGATCCCAGAACCGCTCACCACCATCCCAGGAACAAGCCCCGCCGTACTCGATACTGTCACTCCCGTCGTTCCGCTCGTCGTCACCATCCCAGGAACCGCTCCCGTCCCGCTCAACATCGTCACCGACGTCCCACTCACACTCCCGACCACCGCTCCCAAGGGGATGCCCGCACCGCTGATCGACATCCCCGGAACAATCCCTGCCGCTTCCGCCGCGCTCGCCAAGGTGATTGTTCCGTTCCCCAACGTCAGGGACCCCACCGCCGTGCGTCCCGTGTTCGGCGTGATCCCGAAATACGCGCTCCCAGAACCCGTCGCCGTCGCCGCTTGCGAGAGCGTCACCGTCTTCCCATCCACCACGGACAAACTCGCTCCATTCGCAGTCGGTGCAACCGACAACGTCAGCGTGCTCCCGTCCACGATGGATGCGATTGTCGCCGCCGCAGGGATCCCTGCCCCTGTGACCAAACTGCCTGTCGTCAAACCCACTGTTGAGATCCCTGAAACCGTCGTACTCCCCGATGTCACCGTCGCCGTCCGCGTCTCACCCAAAGACGCCAGCGTTGTTCCAAACGGGATCCCCGGCCCCTGCACCGGCTGCCCAACGAACATCCCCAAACTGCTCGGCACACGCACCGTCGAACTCCCCGAACTCGTCGTCGCAATCTGCGAGATCGGCGCAGGTGCCGTAAAGGTCGCTGACGCCGGCGTCCCCGCGGTCGCTGTATTCGAAAGCGTCACCACCCCAGTCACCGGGTCGTACCCCGTCACATACGTGTTCGCGGGCAACGTCCCCGTGCCGCCCGTCACCGTGACCACCTGACCTACATTGACCCCAAGCGTCGTCCGGTCTCCCGCAGCCAACGTCATCGTTTTCCCTGCCGCCAAGGTCGGCCCCGTCGCAGTCGTCTGCGCCGCCAACGGCGCAAACACCAAACTCGCCGCGCCATTCCCCGTCGGCGCAGCAGACAACGTCACCGTCGTCCCGCTCACACTCACCACTCGCGTGTTCGCCGCCAACGTCCCCAAAGAACCGGGCACCGTCGTCACCACCATCCCCGGATAAACCACCGTTCCCGACGGCACACTCAACGTCGTCCCCGCCGTGCTCAACGTCTGCCCCAACAACACCTGATGCGTCGGCGCCAACCACGCCTGGTTCGCATCCGTCCCCGTCCCAGTACCCACGTTGTTGTTGATCGAGAACACACGGTCCCCCTGCGTCACCGACATGCTGCCAATGGACGTGATCACCGATCCCGCCGTCATCCCCATCGTCGCTGTGCTGATCGGCATCCCCACCACCAAACCCCTCGTGCTGTTGAACCCAAGCGCCACCAACTGATTCGAACCCGTGCTCGATTGATCCAACGTAAGGATCGGCGATACCCCTACGTTCAACTGCGCGCCCCCCGACTTCACCAAGTTCACCGAACTCCACCCGTTATCCACCAACTGCGACTGGAACACCGACGTCCCACTGTTGTTGAACATGTACAACGTCGAGTTATTCACCGACGAAAGGCCCGTGGTGCCTGCCGTGTACCGCCCACCCTGGAAGTTGACCGCCGCCTGCGTGATCACGCCACCCGTCCCGATGCTGGTCAACTGATCCAACGCCGTCCCTGTCAATGTCGCTGCCGCCGTAACGTTCAACGAGTTGATCTGCCGCCCACCAGCAACCGCCGTCGGCCATGCCGCAGAGGAGTTCACCCCCGAACCGAACACCAAACCCGAAGGCATCCCGAAGCTCAGCGTCCCAGAGGCATTCCCAACCGTGTTCTGGTTGATGGTGAACGAGTTGGGCCCCGTTACCGCGGTGACCACAGCGCCCGCCGGGATATTCGTCCCACTCACGAGCATTCCTGGAACGAGAGACTCCGTGCTCGGTACGTAGATGATGTTCTGATTCCCCGTGTTCCCCATGTTCCCGATCTGGCTCGTGAGCTGAGTGGTGCTTCCACCAAGCGACAAGTTGTTCACCACCCCAGCCATCGCAATCACGACTCCATCCGCCCCGAACGGATTCTGGTTCCCACCCACCCCATTGATCGTCGCCCCAAAGCCGCCAACCCCCACCGCCCCCGTCATCGGATCCGTCGTCCCCCGATACGTCGCAAACGCCGTCCCATTCAATACCGCCCATCCCCCGATGATCCGGTTCGACAACGTCGGCGCACTTCCCAACGTCAGTTGCACGTTCGCGTACTGGTTCGAGTCAGACAACCCGTCAATGCCCGAAACCGGCCCGCCAAATGTTCCCGCCGTGCTCGTGAAGTTCACCGTCCCATACGCCGAACCCTGCGTCACCGACGCCAAACTCACCGTGTTCGAAGCGCCCGTACCCGTGTTAGCCCACGTGCTCACCGTCACCACATTCGCCCCTGCCCCCAACGTCACCGCCCCTGCCGTTGCACTATCCCCTCCCGCGCCACCCAAGAACTGCAACGTCCCACCCGTCAGATTCACCGGCACCGTTCCAGCACGCGCCGCCACCATCGCCAATCCCCCGTTGTCCATCGTCAACTGACCGAACGGCACGTTGATCGCCGAGGCCGCCACCGTCGCTGCATCACGCAAGACCAACTGGTTCGCCCGAACCGTCAGCGCTCCCGTCCCAAGGTTGTTCGTCCCCAACAAGGTCAAGTTGAACGCTCCCGTCTTGTCCAAGTTGATGTTCCCTCCCCCAATGTTCCCCGCATACGTCGAGGCCGCAGTCTGAACCGACAACAACGTCCCCGTCGTCGCGGAAGAGTTCGTGATGTTCCCCGTTCCCGCCCCGTAGAACGTCCCCGTCTGCGTCGTCTGCGTGATCTGACGCACCGCCTGACTCATCCCGTTCACATCCAAAGCCCCGCCGTTCAGGTTCAAATCGTAAACCGTCGGCGCAGCAGCACCGAGCCCCACCAGCAAGGCATTGTTGGCACCCAATCGCAATGTCCCCGCATTCACCCATGTACCACCCGTGTTGAAACTCTGACGCCCCGTCCCACCCAATACCAACGTCCCCGCCCCGCTCTTCACCAACCCTCCGGTCCCCAACACCTGCGTGTTCGCATTCAACGTCGTCCCAGAACCCAACACCTGGAAATACAACGGAGCCGTCCCCGAAGTCATCGCTCCCGCAAGGATCCCAGTATTCCCGCTGTTCGCCACAACACCCCCACTCGTGATCGTCAACGTGTTCAAGGCTCCCGCAATCCCGAACGCCTGACCCTGAGCACTGTTCGTCGTCCCAAGATTCCCGCCCTCAAACACCAACCCGCCCCCGCTGTTGAGCGTCAAACTGTTCACCGTCGTCGCCTGCTGCACCGTGCTCACCCCCGCCGTCGCAACGTTCATCGTGCTCCCCACCGACAGGTTGAACCGACCGATAGCCGTGCTCGTCGCGTTCGAGCTGAACGTCATCTGGTTCAGCGTCGTGTTCGGACTGCTAGTCGTCGCGTTGACCACAATCCCGTTCGCCGCAGCCAAAATGGACTGCCCCGCCTGCAAGCCTGTGATGTCCGCAAAGGTCACCACGGGGCTTCCGTTCGTCGTCGACCCCAAGAGCACCGCCCCCAAGCCGCTATCTCCGGTCGGCAACAACTGGTACTCCGTCGCTGACATCAACCGGAACCCGCCCGTCGTTTCGTACACCACAAAACCCGTCCCCGTTGAATCCACCCCGATGATGTCAGGACGGATGCTCATCGTCTTCGATGCCGCTGCACCGCCCCCTCCGACGACATTCGAGGCCGTTGCGAAGACGTTCACCCGCCCTGCGCCAGGAGCAGCCGTCGTCCCAGATGCGCTCGCGCCCAAAAGCGCGCTCCCCGCATTCAACACCAAACTCCCATTGTTCGTTGAACTTGCCGCGGTGAACGTCGTGATATTGATCCGGCTCTGCGTGTCGTTGTTGAAGAGATTCCACGTCCCCTGCCCAGCCACATTCGTCACCGTCTGAAGGTTCTCAGTGACCCCAGCGGCCCCGTAGTAGTTCAACGTCCCACCACGATTGGTGAAGCTTCGGTCAGCGGTCTGTGACTGCACCGAGGTCGTCCCACCCAAACGATCACTCAACGCCACCGTCCCACTATTCAAGGTCAACGTTCCCCCGTTCGATAAGGTAGTCGTCACAAAACCCACCTTCCCCGTCGCCTGATTCAAACTCACCACCCCGTTGTTCACCGTCAATCCCGCCAGAATATTCGCCGCACTGTTCCCCGTCAGCGTCCACGTCCCTCCACCCATCTTGGTCACACTCAGCTGACCCGTGGTATACTCCGACGCCAGCGTCCCAGCAAACGTGCCACTCGTGCCATCCGCTCCTGTCACCAAGGTCGCCGCCGTCTGACTGAAGTTCTTCACCACACTCGTCGAATCCGCGCTCACCACCGAACCCAACTGCATGTTCGTGTTCCCACGCATGTCCAAGATGGTCCCCGCACCGCTCAAGTTGATCTGCGTGTTCCGGTAGTTCGACGCCGAGGTGCCCGTGCTCGCACCCAACACCACCTCTCCCGCCGTCACGTTCACCGTGAGATTGGCCGCACTCACGCCACCCAACTGCACAACCCCATTACCCGTCTTCGTGATCGTGCTGTTCCCCAGCAGTGCCGCGTTCAACGCCAACCCCACCTGCTCGTTCGCATCCCCGCGAACGCCCAACACCCGCGTTCCTGCCACCTGATCCACCTGGATCGTCGTCGTCGCCGGCAACACCAAGCGCCCACCCACCGACGGCACCGCACGCGGATCATCCAACCCCGTCGCCGTGATGTTCCCCGTGATCGTCAACCGCCCCGCACGCGTCATCACCAGTGGACCTGCATCTCTGTACCCGCCCTGACTGTTGAACACCAAGTTCGCGATCGTCTCATCAAACCCGTTCAGATCCAGATACCCGCCCCCACGCACCGTCACCGTCGACGTGTTCGCGATGCGCTCCGTCCCGATCAAACGGAAGAGCGAGTTCACCCCCTGCGCCGTATCCGTCCCACTCGTCGTCCCACCCGTGATTACCAGGTTCCCCGTCACCGTGTTCCCGCCCAACACATTCGAGGGATACACCGGCACCAACTGCGCCGCAGGAGAGTACGTCAACGGCACCGCAGACCCCGTCCCAGTTGCATTCACCGACATGGTGAACTGCGTCCCACTCAAGATCTGCGAAATCGTCGTGCCAGCCGGGATGTTCGTCCCACTCAACACCATCCCCGGATACATCCCTGCCGTGCTCGGAACATTCACCGTGCTCGTCGCGTTCGTGGTTGTCATCCCCCCGTACGTCAACGTCAACGATCCGCCCGTCCCAGTCGCCGTGAATCCCGAACTCAGCACGAACTGCGTCGGACTCACCACCGCCCCGATCGTCGCCCCCGCAGGGATGTTCGTCCCGCTCACCGGCATACCTGCCGTCAAACCACTCGTGCTTGAAACCGTCACCAACCCGCTCGCGTTCGTCGTCGACATCCCCCCAACCGTCGAGGTTGCAAAGGTCGAGGTCGGCACCGCAAAACTCGCGTTCCCGTTCAAGGTCACCGTCGTCCCAGAGATCCCCGTCACCGTCCGCCCCAAGAACGCCGACCCTACCTCCAACCCCGCCGGAACACTCACCACCGTCACCGTCGGACTCGACAAACTGCTCGACGTCACCGTCGCCGTCGTCGCCAACGGAAGCGCATTCACCACCACCCCATTCGCGTACATCGTCCCCGAGTACGTGTTCACACTCCCCAACGCGATCACCGCTCCCGCCGACGTCCCTGCCGAGGTCAGCACCGGACTCGTGTTCCCCGTGATCACCGAGTTCACCGTCAACGTGTTCGCCCCATTCGTCAGGAACAACTCACTCTGCCCCGACGTCAACCGCCCCCGCGCTCCCAAGGCGCCGATGGCACGCGCCGCATTGTCGGAGCCAGATAGCAACCCGCCACTCGCCAACGTGAGCGTGTCCGTGTTCCCGATGAAGTTCACCGTCGCCGCTGCGCCATTCAACGTGAGCGAGTTGATTGTCTGTCCCCCCGAAAGCACTGGTAAGGTGCCGTTGAACCGCACATTGCTCGTCGCCCCAGCCCCCGCGAACGATACCACCTGTTCCAGCAAACTCATCTGGCGCAACCCCGACACCGGATCGTACACCCCAAACTCAAGATTCGATCCACCCGTCGTCCCATCCATGGTGTTCACCACCAACCATCCGCCCACCATCCCATTCGTGTTCGTCGTCAAGCCCGCCGCGCTCGGCACCACCCACGGGTTCGCACCCATGGTTCCCGAGGCCGATACCAAAGCCAACGTCGCTCCCGCAGAACGCGTGAACGCTCCCGACAACGCAAGCGCCGCCTGCCCGATCAAACCGCCCCCCACATTGATCCTCAAAACCCCCGTGCCTCCCGCGAGATTCAGATCCCCCAACGTCACCGTGTCCGTCACCCCCGCTCGGCTCAAATAATCAAACGCACCGCCATCCAGACTCAGCGCCACCGCACTCGAGATACGATTGTTCATGCGCTGGATCCCGCTGTCATCCCACCTCAGGACCGAGTTCCTCACGCTGATCGTATCTCCAGCGCCCATCCCCGAGAACGTCCCCTGATCAACCAACGCAACCACGTTGCCCATGATCCGCGCATTCCCAGTAAACGCGTTATCCGAACGTAAGGTCATTTGGAACGGCCCGCTCTTGAAGAAATCGAGGTTCCCGTTGATCGAACCCGCAAAATCACGGCCCGCATTCAGGAAGGCCGTGAACGCCGCCGTCGTTCCACTCGTGTTCGTGATCACCCCCCCTGATCCCGGTAACGTCCCACGGCTCAGAACATCAGCCATCTGACCCTTGCCATTCAGGTCCAACGTGGCCCCACTGTTCACCACCAACGCATCCAACGCCGAGGACGCCGTGATCGCCGTCACCACGGGCGGGGTCGAGAACTTGTAGAACATCGCGTTCTGCGGCGCGGACGCGCCAAACTGCAATGTCCCAAGATTGAGCGTCGTCGTCCCCGTGTAGCTGTTCCCGTTCGCCGCCCCCAAGACCAAGGTCCCATCTCCCGATTTGGTGAATCCTCCGGTGGTCGGCGTCACCGGTCCGCCAATCGGCACGTTCACCGTCAACGTGTTCGATGCGCCGAACACATTCACGATCACCTCACGGTTCGATGCGGTGTTCAACCAACCCGCTCCATCAATCGTGTTGGTCGCCGTGGCAAGGATCCCACCGCTATCAATCGAGAGGTTCGCCAGCGCATTGATGGTCAATCCCGTGTTCGTTGCGTTGAACGTCAACGAGTTGATCCCCGTTGTCTGATAACGGCTCGTCGCATTGGCCAATGAAATCGCCCCCGTCGGACGCACATTCAAATCCGCCGCACCATTGGCCGTTCCAACGGCGGGCAACGTCGCCGAGAAATTCCCCGCCACCATCGGCTGCAATCCGAACGCATTCCCCGCGTTGTAAACCGCAAACGTGGCCGCAGAACTACCTGTCGCCGTCGCTCCACTCGCCCCCCCCTCGATCACGATCCACGGGATGATCCCCGTCGCACTCGTCGCCGCAAACGTGTCCGTCGTCCCCGTCGCCGTCGGCGCCGTGCCAAAGAAAATGTTCGTGTTCGTGGCTGCCACCGCGGCATTTCCGATGTTGTCCCCTCGGATGAACGCCGTCGCACCGGTCGAACGTGTCAAAGCTCCCGCGCCAGTGCTCGACAGCTGAACATTCGCTCCCACGTTATCAAGGGTCAAAAGACTGAACTGGTTCCCAAAGGCCAAACTGCCCGTCCCTAAGGCCTCGTTGACATTTGTGCTGGCATGACCGGACAGCACCAACTGGCCGCCATTCAAGGTCAACGCCTGATTGTCCGTCAGACGATTCGTGGCAGCACCAGCAGCGTAATCCAACGACAACACGTTCTGTGGCAGGATTCCCGCCACCACCCCTGTCCCCACCGTCGCTGCACCAACAGACCCGATCGTTCCCGCCGCCCCACTCACCGCTACCGTACCCTGCGTGATGTTCAACGCGCCAAATGTGTTCGCCGCTGTCAGGTTCAGTGTATTGCTCCCGACCTTTGTCAGCGCGAATCCCCCTCCCACCGCCGCACTCAAGGTGATGCTCCCGCCCGCAGTCCCACCGCTCACCGCATTGATGTAATCCGACCCCACACTCGCCGCAGCACTCAGCGTGAGCGCCCCGCTTAATGTCGCTCCTCCCGCTGCCGAGTTGACCAACACGCCCAACGTGTTCCTCGCTGCACCCAAGTTCGATAACCCCGTCCCCGCGATGGTCATCGGCTCAGCCGTCGTCTGCCCGTTTAAATCCAGCACCGCTCCCGACGCCACCGTCGTCGCCTGCGAAGTCGCTCCCAACGCTCCCGTCCCCGTTCCCAATCGCACAGTTGCTCCCGCAGCGACACTGATCGGCCCCAGAAGCGTCGAGGTATTGTCCGTGCCAAAAATCAACGCCCCCGTGCCCGTCTTCGTCAAAGTGACACCCGCCGTCGTGTTGATGACGCCCAACGTCAAATCCCCGAACCCGCCCACCGATGCGTTCGTCGCCAGGGTCAGAGCACCACTCAAACCCGCCGGATTCGCGCTACTGTTCCAAAGCGCCGCATTGAAATCGTAAGCCGCGGTGTTCCCCACCCCGAACCCGTTGATCGTCACATTCCCCAAAACCCCCGTCTGGCCATTCAGATCGAGCGTGCCGGTCGACCTCGCATTGATCGCCAGCGATGCGGTGGTGGCCGTCGCGTTCTGTGAAAGGGTCACTATCGACGCGCTGTCCACACTCACGAT
>CAZAZT010000146.1:0-8871 GCA_964489645.1 uncultured Chthoniobacteraceae bacterium
CGGGTTTGCAGCATACGGGATTTCGGTGTGTGAAGGACGCGCCCGCGCCCTGATTTTCGGTTCATGGAAAGAGGGGAAAGGTATCCCTTACTCTTGAACCTTCTTCTCTATGGTGATTAGATGACGATATGTCCGAAACGGCTTCCCCCTCCCCAGACTCCGGTTCCGGAGCGAGTTCTCAGACGATCCGTATCACGCTGCCGCCCAAACCTTCGGTCATTTCTGCAAAGCGCGAGACGGTGCGACTGACGGTGGCTCAGGTTGTTCCGGCGGAAGCCGTGCCGGCCAAGCAGGCAACCGTGAGGCTTGTTGGGACAAACACGTCAGCATTAGCGCCGGGTTCGGGTGTGCCTGTTGCTCCGGGGAGCGTTTCTATCCCATCGGCAACGGTAGGGCTATCTGGAGGCCCGGTAGTTGCGCGGCCGGCTGCGCCGTCACTGGCACCGATGGCTCCTCCGGCCCCGGTTGGGAGCGAGGGGGCTCGGACTTCCCCGGTGAGCGCCTTGCCGTCTCAGGCTCCGTCGGCAGTTCTCAGCGGAGCTCCAACAGCTGTGAGCATACCGGCGCGTCCTCCGGCCGTTGTGGCGACTGCTTCTCTTCCTGGGGCCGTTCCTGCGGTCGCGATGCCTCCTGCACCTTCTCTCTCTCCTTCGCAGCCCACGGTTGCGGTGCCGAGTGCGACGGTTCCTCCGGTCGCTGTGGCAGCGCCTGCGGTTCCTGCGGTCGCCGTGGCAGCGCCTGCGGTGCCTGCCCCGCCGAAAGTGGGCGGGACGGGGCCTATTCCGCCTCCTCCGGTGGTGTCTCGTCCCACGGTGCCTGTTTCGGGTGCCCCTAAACCGCCGTCTCCCCCTTCCGTTCCGCTCGGAGTTGCCAAACCGGCTGGCGCTTCTCCTTCGGTTCCGTTGGTCCCTGGTTCGGGAGGGCCTGCTAAACTTGCTCCTACGCAACCTCTTGTGCCAGCGGGTGTGCCGGTTGCTTCGTCAGGGCCGGCACCAGTTCCTGTGCCGGCTGGTGTCCCGATTGCCGCTCCCGGTGGGTTGCCTTCTCGACCAGCTGCCGCAACTGTCCCGATTTCTCCTGCGCCCTCGGCGGCTCCAGTCCCACCCGTAGGAGGGCGTCCAATCCCAGCTGCTCCCATCAATCCTGGCCGCAAGGCAGGTTCGCCTGCTCCTGCACCGGCGACTGCGCCGATGGGTTCGATGCCTGCACCGTCTCCGGTCGGTGTTGCTTCTGTTCCTCCTGTGGCTTCTTCGCCGGCGGCTCCTCTTCCTCCTCCTGCTCTAGCCGCCCAACCGTCACCGGCCTTGAAAAAGGCAGCAGCCCCGCTTCCGCCTGCGGATTTTGCCGCACCCGCGGCTGATCGGACGGATTCCGAGTCAGAGGCGTCAGGAGGCAACATGATGCTGAGTCTTGCTGCGATGGTTGTTGCGTTGCTTTCTTTCGGAAGTGTATTCATGACCTACAAATCGGTGCCAGAACCGCCCGAAACGATTGCTGTGAAAAAGGTCGGAAAGAACCGAGTTCCGGCTGAGACCAAGCCGGTTGACGGAGGGGGCAAGGTTGAGGCTCCTGCGGGAGGCTCTGAGTCAGAGCCATCCGCGTCTGCGGAGGAGAAACCGAAGACTCCATCTGAACCCGCGGTACCGCCACCGGCTTCTCCGGATGCGGCTCCATCCGCGCCATCGGAAAAGGCACCTGAGGCGAAACCGAAGGATCCAGATTCCGCGGCGGGCGCTGCGAATCAGTGAGCTACGCCGAGTAGTCTGGATCACTCGTTTTTCTTCACCCCTGAATTTTTGACATCACCCTTAATAGTTTATGGCAAATCCTAACGTAATCGAACTGACATCAGCGAACTTCGACTCAGTGGCTAACTCAGGTCAGCCTGTGTTGATTGATTTTTGGGCTCCTTGGTGTGGTCCTTGTCGGATGCTTGGGCCAGTGGTTGACGAGATTGCGACGTTGAAACAGGGCGTCGCTAAAGTGTGCAAGGTGAATGTGGACGAGGAGGCGGATTTGGCTGCGAAGTTCAAGGTCACCTCAATTCCTTTGCTGGTTTTCATGAAGAACGGCCAAGTGGTTGCTCAAAAGGTTGGAGTTCAGTCGAAGAACTCCATTATCGAGCAGATAGAGAGCATGGCTTGATTGGTTGGCGTTCTATTCAGTCGGGCTCTACTCTTGGTTGTTATGAGACGAAACACAGACCTTCTGCGGTGGTTAACCAAATGTGGAGGAGTTCAATCTGTTATCGCGGCTGCAGCATGCTTTGGCATGGTGGGGTGTCAGGATAGCGCAGGAGACCGTCCCGATCGGCGTGTGGGTTTCCGTCCCCCGGACAACACTGTTGGTGATGATTTGTTGCCGCCTGTGGACAATGCTGGATTGACGATTGAACCGGATCCCGTGCCGGCACCGGCTCCTGGATTGTCAGCGAATGGGGGCCTAGGTCAGTCTTCAGTGGCAGCGAATCAGGGGGGTGGCACATCAGGGGGAGGGAGGAGGGAGTATGAAAGTCCGGCATGGCTCGATGAGGCGCAGAAACGACTGCAGAGTCAGAGCGGGAAAGGTGGTGGTGAGTCTTCGGGAAAATCTGAGGTTTCAGTGAAGACTGAGGCATCGAAGCCAAGCGGGCCCCCCAAGAAGTCTCCCATTTATGCGAAGAAGGTTCCTGGGAAGCCGGGTGTGGTTTGGAATCCTTTCGTGCCGGGCGAGATGTTAGATGTGTCCGATTTGCCGCCCGGTGCAGAGGCGCGGGATCCGAAGACCGGGGGCACCTTCTTGGTGCCTTGAGGTGGGATTGTTTCTTGGTCTAGCTAACCTGATTTCTGGTAGCGCCAAGATTTGGAGTGTCTTCTTTCGGAAGGCACTCGGTCTAGTCGAAAAGGCCCATGGCTGTCATCTTCGAGATGCTGCACATTGTATTGGCATCTTGCAGGAGGTGACTTCCGATCATGGAGTTCAAATCAGTCGCACTAAAAGTTTGTATGGAGATGATCGCTTCCGCAGATTCGGGTCTAGAACCTGATGCGAGAGGAACGACGTCGTTGATGAAAAGCATGTAGCAATGCTCGTCGGTGAAACCGGGGCTGCTGAAAAACCTTCCAAGAACCTGAGGCCGCGATTGCTCCGACAATCCGAACCCCGCTTCTTCCTCGAGTTCTCTGATGCCTGTCTGAATGATGATTTCTTCAGAATGGGTGTTTTCCGTATCAATTTGACCGGCGGGAAATTCCCATATTTCTGTTTTCAAAGGAACGCGCTCCTGTTTGATCAGGACCCATCTTCCGTCGGTCGTTCGGGCTGAGATGACAACTCCCGCCTTCCGGTGACAAACGGTCCACTCGAAACTTTCCCGCCTGGTTGGAGAGAGCATTTTGACCGAGTGGATTTCGACGTAGGGATTCTCGAAGAGCGGGTTGCGGCTGAGGGTGATCCACCCGTTCTGATCTGGCACTGCGCGGTGGAAGGTCATGCGACGAGGTTCTTTGGTGAGGGATCAGGAGAGGATGGACTTCCAGCGCCGGATTTGTGCCGCAACATTTTCTGGGTTCGGCGCTCCGATCGCGGTGCGCATGCGCATGGAGCGGTCCAAGTTGAGGACCTCCAGAGTGTCGGGACCGAAATGAGGTGTGATTGACTGGTAATCGTCGATGGAGAGGTCTTTGAGCGTGCAGTTTCGCTGGTTGCAGAGGGCTACGGAGCGTCCCACGTGCTCATGTGCGATGCGGAATGGTACGCCCTTGAGCACGAGGTAATCTGCCAAGTCGGTTGCGAGCAGCATGGGATCGGATACGGCGACTGCGCAGGAGTCTTTGTGGACTTTGGCTTCGCGCATCATCGGCGCGTAGACCTCCAGAATGGCAAGGATGGTGTCGACGGTATCGAAGACGGGCTCCTTATCCTCCTGCATATCACGGTTATAGGTGAGTGGCAGGCCTTTGAGAAGGGTCAGGAGTGAGGTGAGATTCCCGATCAAGCGACCGCTCTTGCCGCGGGTCAGTTCCGCGACATCGGGGTTCTTTTTCTGTGGCATCAGAGAAGACCCAGTGGTGAATGCATCTGAAAGGGTCAGGAAGTGGAACTCGGAGGAACTCCAGAGGATGACATCTTCGCTGAGGCGCGACAGGTGAATCCCGAGGAGGGCTGACGTTGCGAGGAGTTCGACGGCGAAATCCCGGTCACTGACCGCGTCCATCGAGTTGGTGGATACGGAGTCGAATCCGAGCTGTGTCGCGATGAACTGACGGTCGAGAGGGATTGTCGATCCTGCGATGGCTCCGGATCCGAGGGGGAGAACGTTCATCCTTTTTGCTCCGTCGGCATATCTGGCGCGATCTCGTTCGAGCATCTCCACGTAGGCGAGTAGGTGATGGGCAAAATAGACTGGCTGAGCGCGTTGCAGGTGAGTGTACCCGGGGATGACGACCTCGTCATTTCTCTCGGCGAGGTCCACGAGTGAGGCCTGAAGGGATCTGATCCCGTCTTGGATGCGTTCACACGCCTCGCGTAGGTAGAGGCGGATATCGAGAGCGACCTGATCATTCCGACTTCTCGCGGTATGTAACTTGGCCCCGGCGGCTCCGATCCGCGCGGTGAGTTCCGCTTCGATGTTCATATGGATGTCTTCGCGTTCCATTTTGAACTGGAAGGTCCCATTTCGGATTTCGGCGCCGATCGCATTGAGTCCGTCACGGATGGCGTTGAGTTCCTCAGCGGTGATGAGTCCGGCTTTTTCTAGGGCGGCGGCGTGCGCGCAGGATCCTTGGATATCGTGTTTCCAGAGGCGCCAATCGAAGGAGATGGATTCAGAGAACCGTTGAAGGACTTCTGCGGTAGGTTGTTCGAATCGGCCGGTCCACATAAGAGTGTTTGAGAAGGGTTGAACGGAGGTTATCGGGACAGTGAGGTGCGGATAAAGTTGCGAGAGAGAATTCAGGATTTCTTGCGGAGCAGGGCTGCAAACGCACCGTCGGTTTGGTCCCTGAAGGGGAGAAGTTGTCGTGAGGAGAGGAGTTCGAGTTCGGGGTGTTCCGATAGGACACGTTCGATCAAGGCGGCGTTCTCTTCGGGTTCGATTGAGCAGGTGCTGTAGACGAGATGGCCTCCGGGTTTGAGGAGCGGAATCGCTCTGCGAACGAGTGCGAACTGTTGGATGGGCATGCGGATGAAATCCTCTTGGGTGATGCGCCAACGAACGTCCACCCGCCGGCGAAGGACGCCGGTATTTGAGCAGGGCACATCGAGGAGGATGCGATCGAAGGGGGCCTCGACGAGAGGGCTGTCGGCTTCGGGCGGCATGAGAAAATCGAGTTCATGCACTTTTGCAACGGTGGCACCGAGGCGTGAGAGGTTTTGACGCAATCTCAACGTTCTCGAAGCGAAGATCTCGGTCGCGATGATGCGTCCACGATTTTGCATCTTTTCCGCGAGATAGGAGGTTTTCCCTCCAGGCGCCGCGCATGCGTCGAGAATGCGTTCGCCTGGTTGAGGATCCAGAAGATCACACGCCATGAGGGTGCTCGGGTCTTGGGCGTACACCAGACCTTGCTTCAGCCACTCGCGAGGAATTTTTTGTGCTTTGAGGATGCGTGGGTGCAGGGGTGATCGTTCGAGAGAAGGGTCCAACGCGATAAGTGCCTCGGTATCCGTGCGCAACCCATTCGGCCGGATGTAGACCTCTGCAGGAGTGTTGTTCCAACTGCAAAGCGCCCCGGTTGAGATTGTTCCGAAAGTGCTGATCCATCGGTCGATCAAAAAATCGGGATGGGACAGTCGGACTCCTACAGGGCCGGAGTCCACTGTGCGGACGAGTTCCTCTTGATCCCGGGAAGCGCGCCTTAATACGGCGTTGACGAGACCTCTGGCGCGGCCCGCGAGGGAGACGGTTTCATTCACGGCGGCGTGGGCTGGAATCCGTGTGTAGAGGAGTTGGTAGAGGCCCAACCGCAGAAGTGCGTTGGTTGAGGCGTCGGTTTGTCCATTTCTGAGGATGGCTAGGAATGCGTCCAACCGACGGAGTTGACGCAAAACGCCATAGAACAGTTCCATGACGAAAGCCCGCTCAGAGGGCGTGGGCTGTTGGCGTTCGAACAGGGTGTGAAGGATGTCGTCGGAGAACGTTTTCCCTTTATCCCATTCGATGAGGGCTTTGTGGCAGAGGGAACGTGGGTTGGAGGCCATTCGCCGGTGGGGTGTTGTTGAGAGAACTGATGGTTTCGATCGAGGACGATCCACCTTCAGGCGAGGGGCTAGGCCGACGCGCGTCCCACCCCGTGGTAGCTGAAGCCGAGTTGACGCATGAGCCTTGGGTTGAGCTGGTTCCGGCCATCGAACACCAAGGGGGAGTGCATGACGGAGCGGACGGCCGAGAAATCTTGTCCGGCAAACTCCTTCCATTCCGTTGCGATGACGAGGGCTTCCGCATCACGGGCGGCTTCCAGCGGGGAGCTAGCGAGTCTGACACCTGTGGGCAGGAGCGATTGCTCGAGGGCCTTATCCATTCCTTTTGGGTCGTAGGCGGAGACAACGGCCCCCTCTTTTGAGAGGCGGTGGATGAGTTCGATGGCGACAGAGTTGCGCACGTCATCAGTGTCCGGTTTGAAGGTCAATCCCCAGACGCAGATGCGTTTCTCTTTCAGGACCCAGAGCGCTTCGCGGAGCTTTTTGATGAAACGTTCGAGTTGACCTGCGTTGATCCGCTCGACTTCCTTCATGAGATTGAATGGGACGCCGAGTTCTTCGGCGATGGCGATGAACGCTTTGACATCTTTTGGGAAGCACGATCCGCCGTAACCCAAGCCTGCGTTGAGGAAGTTGCGTCCGATGCGACGATCCATGCCGATGCCATCGGCGACCATCTCGATGTCGGCTCCACTTGCCTCGCAGATGGCGGAGACAGCGTTGATGTAGGAGATCTTGAGGGAGAGGAACGAGTTCGCTGCGTGCTTGATGAGTTCTGCAGAGTTGATGTCCGTCACCAGAACCGGGGCTTGAAAGGGTTCGTAGATCCTTTTCATCAGGTCGGTTGCACGCTGAGTCGAGCTGCCGATGACAATACGGTCTGGCTTCATGAGGTCGGGAACAGCGCATCCTTCTCGAAGAAACTCAGGGTTCGACACCACGTCGAAGTCAGCGGTCGGGTTGTAGCGTCGGATAGTGGCTTCGACCTTCTCGCCGGTCTTCACTGGAACCGTGGATTTATCCACGATGACACGGTATTGTCCTGCCCGTAAGACAGAAGCGATTTCACGGGCGACACGTTCGATGTAGGTGAGGTCGACGGAACCGTTTGGCTGCGGCGGGGTGGGAACGGCGATGAAGATGACGTCGCTGTCGTCGACCCCTTTTTCGATGGAGTCCGTAAAACTCAGTCGCTTGGCGGCCACGTTCCGGTGGACCAGTTCATCGAGGCCTGGTTCATAGATCGGTATCTCGCCGCGTTGGAGTTGGGCGACCTTCTTTTGATCGTTATCGACACAAATGACAGAGTGTCCGACTTCAGCGAAGCACGCGCCTGAGACGAGCCCCACGTAGCCGGAGCCGATGATGCAGAGATTCATGGGTTTGGATTCAAGGTGCGGAGATTTGGACGAACGGAGATTCCCGCAGATCTACGTGCGTCTTCGGGGGGAGATGGATGGGACAATCGCGCGGCGTTCGAGACATCGAACGCCGGTGAGTGAGGTGCGTTCAGTGTTGGATCTTTGTCCAAGCAGCGTTCTTCCGGCTCGATTCCACGACGGCCTCGATGAACGCCATTCCACGGACACCGTCAGCGATTTTTGGGTAATCGGTGACGATTTCGGTTGGAGACTCGCCTGTGATGAGGCAGCGGATATGGGACGCGAAGTTTTTGTAGATATTGGCGAACGCCTCGAGGTATCCCTCCGGATGGGCCGGGGGGGTGCGCCCGGCGGCGAGTGCTGCGGGGCTGAGATACCCGTTTGCGGTTCGGTAAACTTCCATCGGCTTATCGATCCATTTGACGAGGAGGGTGTTCGGCTCTTTCTGATGCCATTCAAGGCCGCCTTTTTCTCCGTAGACGCGGATGTTGAGATTGTTCTCCTCACCGACGCTGATCTGCGAGCAGTGGAGAACGCCCTTTGCTCCGTTCTCCAGTCGGATGAGGATGTTCGCGTCATCGTCCAGCAATCGGCCGTCCACGAAGGTGGAAAGGTCGGCTGCGAGCTCTTGGATTTTGAGGCCGGTGATGTACTCGGCGAGATTTTCTGCGTGAGTCCCAATGTCTCCAACGCAACCGGCGGCACCGGAGCGCGACGGATCAGTGCGCCAGGCGGCCTGCTTCTGGCCGGATTCCTCCAACCGGGTTGCAAGCCAGCCTTGGGGGTACTCGGCGACCACTTTACGGATTTTTCCGAGTGCTCCGGAAGCGACCATTTCGCGGGCCTGTTTCACGAGGGGATATCCCGTGTAGTTGTGGGTAAGCCCGTACAGAAGGCCGGTCTTTTTCACCAGAGATTCGAGTTCTTTCGCTTGGGCGAGGTCGAAGGTTGCGGGCTTGTCGCTCAGCACGTGGAAACCGTTCTCGAGGGCGAGTTTGGCAGGCGCGAAATGGACGTGGTTGGGGGTCACGATCGAGATGAAGTCCATGCGTTGGTCCGCTGGCAGCGCTTTTTCACCGAGGATCATCTCTTCAAAGGACCCGTAGCAACGGTTGGATGGGAGGTAAAGGTCAGCGCCTGATGCTTTTGAACGGTCTGGGTCGCTCGAAAAGGCTCCGCAAACCAGCTCGATCTGGCCGTCCATGTTGGCTGCGATGCGGTGAACTGCTCCGATGAAGGCGCCGCGGCCGCCTCCGACCATTCCGTAACGGATTTTTCGACTCATGATAAGGGGGTTGGAAATGATGGG
>CAZAZT010000147.1:0-8701 GCA_964489645.1 uncultured Chthoniobacteraceae bacterium
TCAGCATTCTCACGGGGTTTCTTGGAGCCGGTAAGACGACCTTGTTGAACTACATCTTGAAGGGGAATCACGGCTACAAGTTTGGGGTGATCATCAATGAGGTGGGCAAGATCGGGGTGGATGGTCAGTTGGTGGAGCGGCAGCAGGAGGAGGTGGTTGAGATGAGCAACGGGTGTGTGTGTTGCACGGTCCGGAAGGATTTGGTGAAGGGGATCCGTAACCTTGCCCGGAAGGGTGGGTTTGATTACGTGCTGGTGGAGACGACGGGGATCGCGGATCCGGGGCCGATCGCGCAGACGTTTTTCAATATCCCTGAGATGCAGCAGGTTGCGCGGTTGGATTCGATCATCACGGTGGTGGATGTGGAGCAGATACGGAAACAGTTGGAGGAGACGGAGACGGCGCGAGAGCAGATCGCGATGGCGGATTTCATCTTGTTGAACAAGACGGATCTTGTTGATGCAGCGAATCTTGAGGCGGTAGAGGGGGTGGTCAAAGAGTTGAATCCGCACGCTTCGTTGTTCCGGACCAACCAATCCGAGGTGAATCTGAAGGAGTTGTTGGACATGCACGCTTTTGATCTGGATCGGAAGTTGAGTGTGGATCCCGAGTTCTTGAATGAGTTGAGCAATCGGCATCATCACGAGATCAACTCGTTCTCATTCAGCTTTGATAAACCGTTTGAGATAGCGGCGTTGGAGCGTTTGGTGGAGACCATCTCGGAGACGGAGAAGATTTACCGGTCGAAGGGTTTTTTGTGGGTCCGCGACAATCCTAGGCGTGCGGTTTTCCATGGGGTGAACAACCGGTTCACCTTGATGTGGGATCGATTGTGGGCAAAGGGTGAGGAGCGAAGTTCCCAGTTGGTATTCATTGGCAAGCAGTTGGATGAAAATAGACTGCGTGAGCAGTTGGAGCGTTGCATCGCGCCGTGAGCGCGCATTCACGTCCGGCGAACATGGAACCGTCGTTTTTCGGCTTGGGGTATCGGGGTCAGGGTCAGCGTCTGCTCGAGGCGCTTGTTCTTCTGGCGTGCGTCGGGATTGTTCGGGGAGGGGAGCCCTCGGTGAAGGATCCTGGGCCTGATCTGGCCAACTTTCCGAATAGCGCATTCACGTTGGGAGCGGGGCGTTCTTACTTGGAGTTGGTCCCGCTCAACCATCGGTCTCGCGATCGGATGGGAGGTGGGGCGTCGTACGGTGCGGGGTATCTGTTCCGTTACGGGATGACCGATGATTTGGAGTTGAGGGTTTTGTCGGAGGGGTACGTTTTCCAGCGGGGAGCTGGGAGGAATTCGGGGATGGCTCCACAGGTGTTTGATGTGAAGTGGCATGTGTCGGATGAGGATGTGGCTCGGCATCTTCCGGCGTTTGGTATTGAGGTGGCGGTGGCGACGAATCTCGCGAAGCGGTCGTACCGAGGTGGGAACTTGCCGTCGGCGAGTTTCAACTTCGATCAGACGCTGCCGGGTGACATCGCCTTCGAGTACAACTTTGGGTGTGGGACGCAGTTGGACGATGGGGGCAAGGTGCGTTATCAGGCGGCGTTCTCGTGGGCGCTGCAGCGGGAGGTTGTGGATGATGTTGCGTTGTTCGTGAACGGTTACACCAATGCTGGGGAGGGAGCGCCTTCTTCATCGGTAGGTGTTGGCGGGCAATGGAATCTGACGAGACGATTGGCGGTGTTCACGAATCTGAGCACGGGTTTGACCTCGAATGTGGCGAGGATGACGACGATGGCGGGATTCGCGGTGGCGTTTTGATCGAGGACCCCGTCGAGCGGTGGGGCGATGACTCTGGATCCGCGGCATGGAGTCTGCGCTGGATTTTGGGATGCAAACGCTTCTGAAGACGATCGGACTTTTGGGATTGGGTGTTGGTTGGGTGATATCGGCGGATGCGGTCCCGGTCCTGAGCTTTCAGCGGATGGAGTTAGCGAAGCATTTTTGGTCTGAGGGAGCGGCGGTGGGCGATTTCAACCGGGATGGAAAGCCTGATGTGGTGAGCGGACCGTACTGGTACGAGGGGCCGGACTACACGAAGCGGCATGAGATCTATGCGCCGACCCAGACCTTCAAGCGGACGGCTGAAACGGGGAGCGAGGAGGTGATTCCGGGTTTTGAAGGGGGCTTGGGGTTCAAGAACACCTATTCGGACAATTTCTTCGCGTTCACGCGGGACATGAACGGGGATGGTTGGGTTGACGTGATGGTGTACGGGTTCCCTGGCAAGGAAGCGATTTGGTATGAGAACCCTGCAGGTGGGAGCGGGCATTGGAAGCGGCATGTGGTTTTTGATCAGGTGGATAATGAGTCGCCGGCGTTTGCTGACGTTGATGGAGATGGCATTCCGGAGATCGTTTGCACGCGGGCTGGTTTTCTGGGTTACGCGAAGATGGACAAGGCGGATGCGTCGAAGGCGTGGGTTTTTCATCCGGTTTCGCCGCAGGGCAAATGGGGGAAGTTCACGCATGGGCTTGGGGTTGGTGACGTGAACGGGGATGGGCGAATGGATTTGTTGGAGGGAGGGGGATGGTGGGAGCAACCTGCTTCTTTGGAAGGGGATCCGGAGTGGAAAAAGCATCCACTTCCGTTGGGACAGGGGGCGCAATATTACGTGGATGACGTGAATGGAGATGGTTTACCAGACATTGTCGGGAGTGTTGCGGCGCACGGGTACGGATTAGCGTGGTGGGAGCAGTGCCGGGGTGCTGACGGGGCGCGGAGTTTTCGTAAGCACCTGATCATGGGGGACAAGGAGGCGGACAATCGGTTCGGGGTGAAGTTCTCACAACTCCATGCGCTGGAGTTGGTGGATATGAACGGGGATGGGTTGAAGGACATTGTGGTGGGGAAACGGTTTTGGGCTCACGGACGCACGGGCGATCCGGAACCGAATGCACCTGCGGTGGTCTATTGGTTCGAGCTCGTGAGGGCGGAGGGAGGCGTTCGTTTCATCCCGCACTTGATCGACGACAACTCGGGCGTGGGCACGCAGGTCACGGTTGCTGATACGAATGGGGATGGTCTTCTCGATGTGGTGGTTGGGAACAAGAAGGGCGTTTTTGTGCATCGGCAGGCACGACGTGACGTGTCGGTTGCGGAAGCGGCGGCGTTGTTGCCGAAGGAGACGCCAGGGTACGTGGAGACGGTCAACGAGGTAGGCGGCAAGCCGTGACGGCCCGCGTTTGGGCGGGACCGTGGAGAGGCTGATCAGCGGCGACGGGTCTTCCGAACCAGTGGGACTGAGAGGCGGCGGGAGGGGGGAGCAGACACCGCTGGCGATGGGTGCTTCGGTTCGGATCAACCTGCGCGTGTGGGAGCGGGCGTGGTGAGATGGAAGTAGCCGTGGATGTGCGGTGCGCCTCGGAAGTACCACACGAGGTCAGGTCCCTCGATCTGCCAGACGTCCCAGACGCCGTCGCCTCCGATGTCGAGGTTGCCGCCGAAGCAGGAGACGAAGAGTCGATCGATCATGTTCTGGGATTCGATGGCGCGCATGGTGACTTCGACGTCATCGCTTCGGAAGCATGCGAGCATGCGTCGCATGGTGTTCAGCAGGTGCTGTTTCTGATCGTGCGTAAGATCAGCGCATGACAGACCGGGGATTCCAGTGGTCCGTTTGACGATGACGCCGGAGGGTTTCTCGGTGCGCGGCTCCTCTTTCGCGAGGATCTGTTGTTTTTGTTGATCGTTCAGGGAGGCGACGAACTCATTGAATGCGATGCCTTGGTACCAGAACGGGTTCCCCTCGTGATCCTTGGTCTCGCGGAAGGCCTTGGCGAAGTTCCCGTAGAAGATCGGGGCTCCTCCGAATCCTAAGCCTTTATCGGTGTGCGCGTTGCAGCGTCGTGTCACGTGGTGGCCGGTGTAGATGAATTCGAAGTCGGGGTCAGAGGGGGTCCCGAAGAATGCGACGGACGGGGTGTTCTTGATTTCGCCCATGAGATCTTTTTGCACCTGCCAGTCCATTTTCTCGCGGAAGTCTGGGGAGTGGAGCGATTGGAAGATCTGTTTCACGAGATCCTGTTGATCGGGTGAGTAGAAGGTGTGCAGGCGTTCCTCTGGGCAGATGTACCACCAGTTGCTGATGAACTGACGTTTTGCGTGATCCCGGGGAAGGCAGATGCGGCTCCGCTGTTCTTCGGAGAGGCTTTTGTAGAACTGCATGGGCAGCGAGTCTTTTTGCGCGGCACGTGCGAGGAATGAAGGGCAGGTGGGAAGGGTCAAAGCACCCGCGATGAGCCCCTTCAGGGCGGAGCGGCGGGGGATGGAGGGCGTTGGTGATGGTCGCGTCATGTTGTTCTTCTTTGGTGGATGCGATTGGAGGGTTCAGCGTGCGATGATGTCGGATATCTCCTTGTCGCAGGGGATGGTTGCGACCTTCGAGAGGGATCCATCCGTTCCGATGCGATAGGCTGTGATGGTGGCACCGGTGTAGGCGGTGACGAACAGGAACTCGGCCTTTGGGGACAGTGTGAAGCCCCACGGGATTTTATCGGCTGGGGTTCGTCCGATGAGTGTTGCGTCGCCGTTCTCTGCGAGGCGGTAGCGTGCGATCCAGTCGAAGTCTTGGCTGTGGCCGCGGATCCCTGCAAAAAGGAATTTTCCGTCGGGTGTGATGACGATGTCGGAGGAGGAGATGCCGTCCTTGGGTTCGTCTTTGGAAAGCGCGTCGCAAACATTACGGAAGGTGAGATTTCCAGAGGGGTCACGGTCGTACACGGAGACGCCGAGGTGCTGTTCGTTGCTGAAGTAGACGACGGGAAGTGAGGGGTGATAGGCGATATGGCGTGGGCCGGTACCATCTGGGGGGAGGGCATTTGTGCGGGACATGGGTTCGATGTTCCCGGTGTTGGGGTCGAAATGGTATTGGAGGAGAGCGTTGTTGCTTTTGACGTAAGGGATGTAGAGGTGGCGATTGTCTGGGGAGACGAGAATGGCGTGTGCCTCCTTGCGTCCCTCGTTCCGTCCGGCGGTCCATTTGAGGAAGCGGCCGTCGGGATCGAGTTGGTAGGAGTCGATGGCCCCGGTGCCGTAATCTGCGCTGAGGAGGAATCGTCCGGATCGATCGGTGCTGAGGTAGGCGGTGCCGTGTTTGAGTAGGAAGGGGTGATGTGCCGCGACGTTGCCAGAGGTGTCGAGGGAGATGGCGGAGGCTGGGGCACCGTCTGCGGAGCCGCCTCCGGCGCCGACGTAGAGGATGGGTTTGGTTGGGTGGGCGCTGATGGTTCCTGCGGGGAAGCTGAGCGGTTCTTTGGATTGGATGGAGAGTTCGAGGTGTTGACCGGAGGGTTTTGCCTGGATGATCCAGAGTTGCTTGGTTTTTGGGCTGGGTGCGTAGAGGTGGAAGGGGGCCTCTGCGTGAAGGAGTTGGGAGAAGGTGATGCAGGCGATGAGGGTTCGTGCGAGGTTCATGGCGGGTGGGGCGTGGTGACGGTGGACGAGGGGTTGCCTCAGTCTATCCTGTTTACTGCGTGCACGATGGGTGCCACGCGGCGCGCGTTCGTCAGGGGCTGAAAACTTGGTTTTCTCTTCATGGAGGTAGCGGTAGCTATGGGGATGCGAATTTTGATCGGAATGCTGTTGGTGTTGGGCTCTTTGTGGTGGCCGGCTTTTGGGGTTGATGTCTATGTGGTTGCAGGTCAGTCGAATGGGTGGCGGTTAAGCCATCTCGCTGAGGGGGGCGATCGATCGGGGCCGGTTGTGCATCACTTCGGGATGGATTGTGTTTCGGAGCCTGACACTGCGCGGATGGCGACTTTGGCGGGCTTGAATCCGGAGACGATGGGGTACGGTTTGGTGGATGCGTTGCGAAAGGTTTCGGGTAAGGAGGTTGTGTTGATCCAGTATTGTCGGTGCGGCGCACCGGTGACGGCACGGGCTACAAACAGTTGGTTTCTGGGGGCGGATCCTGCCAACGGGGATACCTTCAGTGACGGGTTGATGCCGCGGTTTGAGAAATATGTTCGTTCAGCGAGGGAGCAGGTGGAGGCGTCTGGGAGGACGTGGGAGGTGAAGGGCTTGGTCTGGCATCAGGGGGAATCGGATGTTTCGAGCGACAAGGTTGTTTTTGAGCGGGCGTTGCGCGGGGTGTTCGATCGGTTCCGTGCGTTATTTGGGCGGGAGTTACCGATTGTTGCGGGGCACATCCGGGAGTTGGGCGAGGGTCAACGTGCGGTGAATGCGGTGTTGGATCGTTTGGCAGGGGCGGATCCGCTGATGGTGACGGTGGGGTTGGAGGGGGTCACTTACGAGAAGGATGACAAGGAGGGGAGACCGAATGTGCACATTGATCGGTCTGGTTGTCAGGTACTTGGACGCAGGTTGGCGGCGGGGTTATCGGGGCTTCGATTGGCTTCAGCGGTGGTGAAGGCTGGAGGTAAGGTGGAGGAGGGGAATGGGGGCGGGATCGAATCGATCGACCTTTACAACGGGAACAATCCGTTGAAGGGGAAGGGCGGGAGGAATGAGGTGGTGACGGATGACTGGTTGAGCTGTTTGGCCGGTTGTTCGACGCTGAAGAGACTATCCTTGTCGAACTGCGCGATCACGAATGCTGGGTTGGTGCATTTGCGGGGGTTGACGGGATTGGAGGAGTTGAATCTGACTTTGACGCCGGTGAGTGACGAAGGGTTGGTCCATCTCTCTGGGCTTAAGGCATTGCGAGTCATATCTTTGGCTTCGACCCAGTGCACGGGGGCAGGCTTCGTCCATTTGCGATCTTCGGCGGGCTTGGAGAACGTGAATTTTCATTTCACGCCGTTTGATGATGCGGGGTTGAGGGAGGTTGCGAAGACCGGGGTTTCGGGGCGGTTGTGGTTTGCCCACACGCGCTTCACGGATCAGGGTGCAGCTGTGCTATCACGGATGGGAGGTTTGCGGATTTGTGGGATGGGCAGCAAGGCTGAGGGCAGTTCGGGTGAGGCTGTGGCTCATCTGAAGGGATTGGGGCAACTGGCGGAGTTGACCTTGATGGACAACCAAGCGGATGCGGTTGGGATTGCGCATGCTGCTGAGATCGGTTCGTTGGTGAAGTTAGATGTCTCCTACGCTCCGAAGGCCGATGATGATTGTTTGCGCAAAGTGAGCAGGATGAGGCATCTGGAAGAGTTTTCGATCGGCGGTTCTGCTCTGGTGACGGGCGAGGGGTTATTGGCTTTGGCCGAGGTCAGGACGTTGAAGCGGCTTCGGTTGGGCAAGATGAAGAATGTGGGGGCTGCCGATGTTGACGCGCTGCGGAAGCGGCGGCCCGACGTGGAAGTGATCGACCGTTGATTTTGAGGGCGCTTCGGGTTGAGCGCGGGGAGGTTTCGTCTGCGTGACGATTGCGGCTCAGTGCGAGGAGGCGCGGGCTTTCCGGCGTTCGCGGCGGAGGAACTCGTCGGCGAGTTGTTTGTAGGCGGTGGCGCCGAGTCCGGAGGGTTCGTACTCCATGATGGTTTTGCCGTGGCTGGGAGCTTCGCCGAGGCGGACGGTGCGCGGGATGATTGTGCGGTAGACGACATCCTTGAAATGGGTTTGCACCTCGGAGATGACGGATTGCGCGAGATTGTTCCTCATGAACATTGTCAGGAGGATCCCGGAGATACGGAGCCCTGGATTGGCTTCACATTCAGAGATTTGAGAGACGATACCGTCGATTTTCGAGAGTCCTTCGAGGGCGAAGTATTCGCACTGGATGGGGACGAGGAGTTCGTCGGCAGCGGCGAGGGCGTTGGTCATCAGGATGCCGAGGGAGGGAGGGCAATCGAAGAAGACGTAGTCGAAGGGGGCTTCTTTGCGTAGGGGTTCGAAGGCGGCGCGGAGGCGCGTGAGGTGTTCGCCTTCGCGTGCGACCTCGACTTCTGCGCCGGCGAGGTTGATGTCACCGGGGATGAGCCAGAGGTTTTCGCGACGGGTGGGGATGATGCAGTCCTTGAGGTGTCCATTGCCGAGGAGGGGTTCGTAGACACTGAGTCCCTCGATGGAATCATGGCCGAGTGCGCTGGTTGCGTTGGCTTGGGGGTCGAGATCGACGAGGAGCACGCTGTGGCCTCGAGCGGCGATGGCCGCGGCGAGGTTGACGGAGGTCGTGGTTTTTCCGACGCCCCCTTTTTGGTTGGCCACTGCGATGATCTTCATTCGGAGAGGAGTGTAGAGAGAAGCGGTTATTTGAAAAGCGGCGTGTCTGGCTCTGGATTGTGTTAGGCGTTAGGCATGCATTCTCTGGAACGTGCGTTGGAGTTGGTGCGAGGTTCGGCGGAGTTGTTTGGGGTTGAGCGGGTTCCGATTGATCTCGCGAAGGGGCGCGTGTTGAGGGAGACGCTGGTGAGTGAATCGGATTTTCCGGGTGCAGATGTCTCTGCGATGGATGGGTATGCGTTGGGGGCTCGGGTGGGTGGAGGTGTGTGGCGTGTGGTCCGGGAGGCGCGGGCTGGAGAGGTTGGGGGATCGGTGCTTCGGGCGGGCGAGGCGGTTCGTGTGTTCACTGGGGGCGGGGTTCCTGAGGGGGCGGTGAGCGGTTTGCGGCAGGAAGATGGAGAAGTCTTGGAGGATGGCAACGCGGTGAGAGTGGGGCGAGTTCGCGGCGATGCTTCGTACATCCGACGTCGGGGCGAGAATATTCGAGAAGGAGGGGTTTTGTGGGGGGCGGGGACGCGGCTGGGTACGGGGCATCTGACGGTTGCGGGGTTATCGGGAAGGGGGGAGGTGTTGGTGACG
>CAZAZT010000148.1:0-8601 GCA_964489645.1 uncultured Chthoniobacteraceae bacterium
GCGGGATTTTGGTAAGGGCTGGAACAAAAAAAGCGCCCCGGAGGGCGCTTCTCGAAAACCTCGAAGGAAAGGGATTTAGGCCAACTTGGCGACGGCTGCGCTGATGGCGCTCTTGTGGCGGTTTGCCTTGTTCTTGTGGACTTGGCCCGTTTTCACCGCTCGATCGAGCGTCGACACGAACTTCACCGCTGCGGTCTGCGCGTCGGCTTTTTTCCCAGTTGCGATGGCCGTGCGAGCGTTTTTGAGAGAGGACTTCACCGCGGACAACACGCTGCGATTACGCTCAGTGCGGGTGACGGTTTGGCGTGCGCGTTTTGCTGCGGAAGGTGTGTTTGCCATAAGAGACTTGAGGTTTTAGCCCTTCACAATGGCTGAAGGGCTGGATTGAGTCAAACAATTCGGGGTTGGAAAGGGGCGGAAATCCCAGAGCGGTCTGAGATTTCCGTGGCAGCGTCATTCTTTCTCCACGCCACTGTTCCAGAACTTTTGCATGTCCTCTTTCGAGGGCGTTTCCAGAGGACGCACGATGCGGAAGCCGAGGAACTGCGCGTCGGTGTGGTACCAGATGCTCTTCGGGAACTGCGGGTCTTGGATTTTCCAGTCAGGGTTCGAGGAGCGCCGCGCGGCGACCCGGAGTTTTTCAGCGGAATCATCGTCCCATGCTCCGCCTCGGGCGGAGTGTGGGTACGGTTTGGATGCCTTGTTCCAGGGGTTCTCGTTTTTGCCGGATTTGTAGAAATCCGCATCGTACTGGTCGAGAGTCCATTCGATCACGTTGCCAAGGATGTCGTAAAGACCCCAGGGGTTGGGCTTTTTCTTTCCCACCTTCTGGTATTTCCCGCTGCTGTTCTCGGACCACCAGCAGTATTCGCCAATTTTCGAATCATCATCTCCCCAGAAGAACTTGGCTTTCGTGCCGGCGCGCGCGGCGTATTCCCATTCGGCTTCTGTTGGGAGCCGATAGAAGTGCCCTGTTTTTGCGGACAACCATTCGCAGTACTTATTGGCTGCGTGTTGGGTCATGGAGATGGCGGGGAAACCGTCCTTACCCATCCCGAAGCTCATCTCGACGTAGGGTTGAGTGGGGTGCGTGACGGCGTCGGTCATTTCGTTGAGATCGGCGTCGAGCTGTTTGGTGGCTCGGATGCGGCGCTCTTCGGCGAGGTACATGAAGAGTTCGAACTCGTTCCAGGTGACCTCGTGGGTGCCCATCCAGAACGGCGCGATTTTGACCTGTCGTTGAGGGCCTTCATCGTCGTTCCGGCCTTCTTCTCCGTCGGGGCTTCCCATGAGGAAGGTTCCGCTGGGGATGGGGACGAGATTGAAGGTGACGTCGGAGCCGGGGATGCCCTCGGTGTAGGGTTTCATCTCCTTCTCGGGGAGAGGCTTGGCGGTGGAGGTGATGCGTTTGTGGATGGAGGCGACGAGTTCGGATTCATCGACGGCCTGAACCTGCTCGATTTTGCGGGTGATGAGCTTGAGGTCGTCGGGCCATTGAGCGCCCTCGGCGATCCACTGTTTGACGAGGTTGGTTTTCTCTTTAGGGAGTGGGCCACCTTTCTTTTTTGGGGGCATGACGAGGTCGTCGTCTGCCTCGAGTACCATGGTGGTGTAGATGAAGCTTTTGTCTGGTTTTCCTGGCACGAGGGAGTCGCCGCTTTCACCGCCTTTGAGAGCCTGCGCTTTTGTGTCCATGCGAAGGCCGCCCTTGGTATTGCCTTCGCGGTGGCACCCGACGCAGTGTTGTTCAAAGATCGGCTGGATATCTTTCACAAAGTCCACTGCTGCGGAGGCTGGCAGGGTCGAGGCGAGGGATACGGAGAGAGCGAGGATGCGCTGGGCAGGTTTCATGGTGATGGATCAGATGACCGGACAGAGTTGGGAAAGTTAGAGGAGGGGAATGGGGCTGGTCAAATACGGTCACAGGGTGCGTGTTGGGGGCGGGGGGGATGGATTCAGCCTTTCCGGGTGACTTGGAATGTTGAGAATGGGGCAGTTTTGGTGACTGAAACTCATGTCCTTTGCGGTTCAATATGCGTGTCAGCGTTGTACCCGGTGCTGTCGGTGGCCGGGGCAGGTGAAGGTTTCTGAGGAAGAGATCGGCAGGATTGCGCGTCATGTTGGGATGGGAGAGGACGCTTTTATTGCGGAGCACACGCGGTTGCGTGCGGATCGGAGCGGGTTGGCGTTGTTGGATAAGGGCAATGGGGAATGCGCGTGGTTGGACGGGCGGGATTGTCGGCTGCAGGAGGTCAAACCGGTTCAGTGTGTGGGCTTTCCGAACACATGGAACTTTCCGGGATGGCGCGAGGAGTGTGAGGCGGTGCCGCGGTTGGTACGGGTATCGGGTGTCGGGTTGGGGTTCACGTTATTGGAATTGGTTGCGGTGATGGGGATTGCGATTCTGATCCTCTCGATTGCGGTTCCGTCGGTGGCGGGGTATTTGGCGGAGCAGGAGTTGCGGGAGCACATGGATGGTTTCACGAGGATGGTGCGGGGGGCGCAGCGGTCGGCGATGGCGTCGAAGGCGCCGGCGCGTCTGGTTTTTGCGAAAGAGGGAGTGACGGTTTTGGCGGATCCGCCGGTCGCGGATGCGGGGGGTGCGTCGGGAGTTGCGATGGAGGGTGGCGGCTTGGAGGGAGGGGGGTTGACGTTGTCGAAGGAGGAGGTGTTGGAGTTCAACCGGTTTGGTGCGTTGCAGAAGGCGCCGCTTCCGGAGTGGGTGTTATGGCCGAGCGGGATCATTGAACCGGCGGAGGTGCGGTATTCGGGGCCGCGGGGCATGTGGGTGCTTCGTTACAACCCTTTCAAGATCGAGCCTGAAGTGGTGGAGGTGCGGCGGCGATGAGCGGGCGTCGAACGGTTTTGTCGGGGCGCGCGTTCATCCTGTTGGAAGCGATGATCGCGACGACGATTTTTGCGATGGCGGTGCTGGCTTTGGGGCAGACGGTGGAAGCGGGGATGATGGCTGCGCTTGCGCAGCGGGAGGATGCGAGGGCTCAGCGGGCGTTGAGCAATCGGCTCATGGAGTTGGAGGCGGGAGCGGTGGCGTATGCGAACTCATCGGCTGCGGGGGATAAGTTGGAGGGAGAGTTCGAGGGGATGCGTGTTCGGCAGACGGTGTTGCCGCTCAAGTTGACGGACGCGAAGGGGCAGGTTGTGGAGGGATTGATTTCTGTGAATGTGGAGATCCTTTGGGAGAACCGAGGGCAATCGCGGGTGAAATCGGTGCAATTTTATGCGTATCCGCAGGGGACGGCGGCGCAGTGAAGGGTGGGCATGACGACATGAGTGCTTTGTTCACACGGAGAGGGGGGGGGCGGTGCGGCGGATTCACGCTATTGGAGGTGATGGTGGGTGTGGCGATTGTGGGGTTGTTGGTCACAGGGGTTTATCGCTTTGTGGCGACGCAGCTGAAGGCGATGGAGATTGTGCGGGACGAGGAGGCGAAGACGGCGTCGGTGGAGGGGTTTCTGCGGTATTTTCGGCAGTGTTTGGCGGAGATCCCTCTGCGCACGAATGACACGTTGAAGGGGTACAACCACTTGGTTCGAGGGGCTCCGGCGGATGAGATCCAGTTGTTGTGTCAGCCTGGGCAGACGCTTTTGACCACGGCTGCGGAGGATGGGGATTACGTGGTGACCATCACACTTCAACCGAGTCGCGAGAATTCGGTGGGTCAGGATCTGGGGATTCGGCGACGGCTGGCTTCGGAGCGTGAGGAGAACTACACGTGGCTTCCGTTGGTGGCAGGCGTGGCGGCGTTGCAGTTCCAGTATTTTCAGTCGCAGTTGGGGACTTGGGTGGAGCGGTGGGAGGATTCGGCGTCCCGACCGACCTTGGTTCGGGTGAAGTTTTGGTGGCGCACAGACGAGATGCCGGTTGAGGTCATCGTACCGGTGCCTGCGGCGCGGATACAATGAAGTGGTATGGATGCATCGACGAGAACGGGTAGTTTGCGAGGGAGCCGGAGGAGGGCGGGGTCGGCGTTGATGGCGGTTTTGTGGGCGGTGATCGTGTTGAGTTTATCGGTTTCTGGGTGGATCTATTGGATGAGGGAACGGGTATTGGCCTCGGCAACGGATTCGCGGGGGGTGGAGGCTTTGGCGATGGCCCGGTCCGGGATTGCGGTGGCGTTCCACCCGAATGTGAAGCAGGACAGCTCGCTGTTGCAGGGGGTGGTAGCGGAGGGGATGGAGTATCGGGTGGAGATGCAGAGTGAAGGTGCGCGGCTGAACCTGGCTTGGATTTTTCAGGGCGACGATGCGCGGCGCGTCAATCTGTTCAAGCAGTGGTTGGAGGTGGTGGCGGGGATGGACATCGCCACGCGGGACCGGGTGGTCGCTTGCATCCAGGATTACATCGATCCGGACAACAACGTCCGTTTGAACGGTCAGGAAGATCAGGGGGACTATCATCCTGCGAATCGGCCGTTACGTTCGGTGGAGGAGTTGACGAGGATTCCTGGGGCTGCGCCGCTTTTGGACGTGCCGGGTTGGCGACAGGTTTTCACGTTGGACAGCACGGGGCCGATCGATTTGATGGAGGCTGGGGAGGATTTGTTGCGGATTTTGCCGGGGATGAATGAGGGGGCGTTGCAGCGTTGGGTGCAGTTGCGTGCGGGGTTGGATCAGGTGTTGCATACGGATGACGATCCGGTGTTCCAGTCGGCTGATCAGGTGCGTTCGGCGTTGGGGATGAGCAAGGTGCAGTGGGAGAACTTGGCTCCGCTGGTGACGGTGAAAGAGCCGACAATCCGGATCCGGAGCACGGGGCGATCGGGAAAAGTCGTTCGACAAGTGGAGGCTGTTGTACGAAAAGGAAATGCTGCACCGCAGTTGCGGGCATGGATTGAATGAAGGCGAGAACTGAGACCGAAGCGACGTTGTGCCCTGACCCGGCGGGTTGGAGGCTGGACGTGCGAGGTGTGGCTGTGACGGGGGCGTCGGTGGAGGATCTTTGCGGGAGTTTGCCATCGGATGCGGCGGTGGCGGTGGCGCTGGATTCGGCGGATGTTCTGGTTTCCTTGTTCCGTTTGCCGGCGGCTGAGGGGGAAGAGTTACGTGGAATGGTGTCGATGCAGTTGGAGAAGGTGCTGCCGTTCCCGGTGGATGAGGTGATTTTTGATGCGGTGGTGTTGGGTGGCAGTGGTGCTGGATCGGAGGAGAGGGATGTGGCTGCGGTGTCGGTTCCGCTTGGTGCGGTGGACGATGTGTGTGGGGTTTTGCGCGAGCGCGGGTGGCGAGTGCGCGGGGTGGGGGTTTATGCGGAGGAGTTGGGTTTTCGATGGGCTGACAGTGGGGAGGTGCTTTCGTTTTGGATGGAGTTGGGTCGGGTGGTGGTGGGTCTCTATCGGGGGGGACGGGTTGTTTGGACGGACACGTTCGGGCTGCCGGATTTGGAGGGTTCGGAGGGGTATTTGGAGGATGAGTTGACGCGTCGATTGGTGGGGGCGGAGTTCTCGGGGATGTCGTGGGAGGGGTGTCGGCTGATGGTGGGAGTGGGTGCGGAAGGGCTTCTTCGGGTGGTGGAGCGGATTTTTGGGCGCGGGGCCGAGGTATTTCAGATGGGTTTAACGGGGCCGATCCGCGGGGCTTTCAAACCGGCATCATGGTCTGCGGAGGAGTCGCAGGAGCAGAATCGGTCCCGGTTCCAGGCTGGGTTGCAGAAAGTGGTGATGGCGTACCTGTTCCTCATCCTTGGATTTGTGGGGTATTTGGCCTTTTTGAAGCGTCAGGCGAACGGTTTGGAGCGGAGAATCCAGGAGTTGCAACCGGTGGTTGCGGAGACGCGGGAGCGCGAGCAGCGGTGGAGGGGGTTGGCACCTGCGGTCGAGCCTGAGCGGATGTTGATCGAGGTGCTGCATCAGATCAATCAGGCGCGGACTTCGGAGGAGGTTCGTATCACGGAGTTCACGAGTTCTCCGCAGGAGTTCATTTTGGCGGGAGAGGCTGCCTCGTATGCGGAGGCGGTGGATTACATGGAAAAGTTGAAGGGCAATGGAGATTTGAGCCGGAACTTTCAGCTGACAGCGGGCAATCCGCAAATTCTGCCGAATGAAAGGGCCCAGTTCCGCATCAACGGGCGTGAGGAGTCGAAGGGGCGTCGGGCTGCGGCGAAGGGAGGGGCGCAATGAGGTGGTCCTCTCTGAGTGCGAGCGAGCGGCGTTTGATGGCGGTGATGGGCTTGGTTGCGGCGGTGCTCCTGAATCTGGTGTTGTTCAAGTTCTGTCGAACCAAGTACTTGGTTTTCCGTGAACAGATCGAGTCCAAGCAGCGCGAGATCGCGGATCTGGAGTTGCTGGCTTCTGGCCGAGACCTTTGGTTGCAACGGGCTGCTTGGATTGACAGCGCGCAACCGCGATTGGACAACGAAGCGTTGGCGGGCAACAACTTGTTGAACGCTCTGCGCGAGACGGCGGCGAAGCACGGGGTGACGGTGACCAAGCCCCAGATCGGGGTGGCGGTGCCGCAGGGAAAATCGGTGGCGGTCCCTGTGCAGTTCGAGGTTCGCACTTCATGGAAGAGTTTGGGGGCGTTTTTGTACGATTTGCAGGGGCCGGGTCAGTTCTTGGTTTTCCAGCAAGCGCGTCTGAAGGTTGACCCGAATGACAAGACCTTGATGCAGGCGGAGTTCACTGTGGCAAAATGGTTCGCGAAAAAATGAAGGATTCTCTGGCATCAATGCGGTGGAGTGTCGGTTCGCGAGCGGTGGCTCTTGCGATGACATTTGCGTTCGCGCTTGCGTGTGGGGGAGCGGAGGAAACGGGTGGTGACGGCGGGGTGGGTGCATCGGCCCCATCGCCGATTCCTGAGCGGTTCGATTTTTCGCGGTTCGCGGGTTTGCTGGAGAATTCGCCGTTTGCGGTGGCCACGGCGGCGCCTGCGCCGGAGGTGCCGAAGGAGAACTTTGCGACGAACTGGACCATCAGTTCGATGTGGCAGGATTCGGGGACGGATGGGTCGAAGCGATGGACGGTGAACATTTTATCGCGGGATCTTCAGACGCGGATGACGGTGCGTGGGGAGGAACCGAATGAGCAGGGTGTTTCGGTGGTTTCGGTGGAGGAGCGGGATCATCCGACGAAGGCGGTGGTCACCTTGAAGAAGGAGGGTGAGATGGGCACGGTGCAGTTCGATCAGGCGCGGATCGCTGCTGCGCCGCCTCCTCCGCCGGTTCCTGCGGCGGCGCCAGCGGCGAAGCCTCCGGGAGCGGTTGCGGCTCCGAAAGCGGCGACGGCGGGCGTGCCTGCGCCGGTGGCGATCCCTCGGCCGGGGGTTTCTCGAACGGTTCCGTTGCCGGGGAGTGGAGGAGCGATTCCGCCTCCGGCGCCGCCGTCCTCGAATCCGTCTGACATTCGCAAGCGTATTCGACCGATTGCGACGGACCGTGCGCAATGAGCGGGAATTCGTGAGATTTTGGGCGGGGTGATCTGGGGAGATTTGGTTCAATCATGAGTGTGAAAGAGAATGAAGAGTTGCTGGAATGGCTTCGGACGCCGCGGGTGGTCGGGACGGTGCCGAGTCGGGCTGCGTTGGACGCGGCCTTGAAGGCATCTGTGGAGCAGGTGGATGTGATGGAGTTGCGGTTGGATGGGCTGTTGGCGGAGGGCGGACTGGAGCGGGTGGACTTTCGGAAGCTTTCTCGGTTGAGCGATCGGTTTCCCTTGTTGGTGACGGTTCGGCATCCGGACGAGGGGGGGGCGATACGGGGGATGGGTGGGGGAGTACGATTGCAGTGGTACCGCGAGTTCCTTTCGGCGGCGGCGTTCTTGGATATCGAGGCGCGGTCGTTGCGCGGCGAGAAGGGGGGCGGTTTCCGGGAGTTGGTTGCGGATGCTCGGGCGGAGGGCCGGGGTGTGGTTGTTTCGGCGCACGATTTTGAGGGGACGCCGGGGTTGGCGCGGATGGTTTCGCTTGCGGGATTTGCGATGGAGCAGGGGGCGGATGTGTTCAAACTTGCGGTGCGGTTGCGGTCGGCGGCGGACTTTGCCCGCTTGGTGGAGTTTGCAGGAAGGGAGCGCGAACGGGGCACGGTGGCGTTGATGGGGATGGGGAGGGAGTTCGGGAGGGTGTCGCGATTAGCGATGGCGGCGTTGGGTTCGGCTCTGAACTATGGCTATTTGGATGCGGGAGCGCGGGTGGAAGGGCAGTGGTCGGCGCGGGAGTTCAAGGAGCGCATTGCGTCGGTGGTGGAGTGATGCGGGTTCTGTTTTCCGCAACATTCGCTTCAGAATTCGGCATTCCTGTCCGATAATCTCAAGGAGAGTTGTTTCCTCGGTCAGAAAGTGAGCAGCGCCCACGGAAGGGGGCTGACGTTCTGGCTGAGACGAACGGATTCGGGTCAACTTAACAACGTCAACGAAAACATTTTATGGCAGGAATACAACTGACTGGTTTGGCATCCGGGATGGATTGGCGATCGGTGGTGGATCAGTTGATGCAGTTGGATCGCGTTCCGCAGGATCGGTTGCGGACCCAGCAGACGTCGATCACCCAGCAGTCGACGGCGTTGGATCGGATCAAGGGCAAGTTGTCGACGCTTCAAACGAGTTTGACGGATTTGGCGTTCAGTTCTTCGTCGGCATCGACGCGTTCGACG
>CAZAZT010000149.1:0-8575 GCA_964489645.1 uncultured Chthoniobacteraceae bacterium
ATCCTCGGAACGGTACCCTCTCGCAAACCATGAGCTTTGGTGCGCTCACCATCGAGTCCCTCTGGGACAAACACCAAATCCTTCAACAGGTTCGCCTCCCGAGAACACCACCGGAATCCCTCAGGCCCCGCGATCTCCTCGATGCAGCGCACTTCCTCCAGTCCCACCTCCCGCCCCCCACGACGCAAACCAGCACGCGAAACCGCGTTCTCACTCGCATCCGGCAAATTCCGTGGGGACAAACCCTGACCTACGGCACCATCGCGCGCGAATGCGCGACCTCTCCAAGAGCCGTTGGATCCATCTGCGCGTCCAACCCCCATCTCATCGCCATCCCGTGCCACCGCGTCGTCAGCGCCGAAAACCTCGGCGGCTACGCTGCGGGGCCAGCGTGGAAATCGTTGATCCTCGGGACGGAGAGGTTCGCCCTTTGAAGACCCGCAAAGCCTCATGTCAAACCTCCCAACCATCGCAGACGCGGTCGCTGCCCTTGACCAAGGGAACTACGCCCTCGCGTCGAAGCTTTTCGGAACCACCCTCCAGCGAGAACCAGGAAACGCATCCGTTCTCCACCATCTCGGTTGGATTGCCAGCATCCTCGGCGACGTGTCACTCGCAAAAACACTCCTCGCGCACGCTGTCCGTCTTCAGCCTCAGAACATGGATGCCCACCGACAACTCGCGGCACTCCTTCTTGTAACCGATCAACCACGAGAGGCCCTCACCCACGCTCTCAACGCGGCTCAACTCAAGGACCCATCGCCCGTCGTCGCGGACATCGCAGCAAAAGCGCTTCACGCACTCGGCGACAGATCAAACGCGCAAATCCTCCTTACGCAATCCCATGACGCAGAACCCGCCGAGGCCAGCGCATTGATCAAACGCATCGGTCACTCCGAGCCCTCCGAGTTTCTTCCCGCCCTCACTCGCCTCCAAAAGTCCCACCCGTGCTCCTTCCACCTCTCCGCCAATCTCGCGGTCGCTCAACAAACCGCCGGAGATCGGTCTGCCGCAGTCGCCCTGTTCCGCCATGCTCTGTGGCTGCTCCCCACCGCCGATGAAGTTCTCTTCCGACTCGGAAGCCTCGTCGCAGAGGATGGGCGACACTCGGAGGGCGCTGCCATGCTCAAACAGGCACTCAACATCAACCCGACCCACCACAGAGCGCGGGTAAGACTGGGCACCGTCCAAGTGGATCTTCTCGACTCCGCCACCGCCGAGAAAACCTTCCGTGACGCCCTCCAAGCGGATCCCGAAAATCCCGCCACACTGCGATACCTCGCATCCGCACTCACCAACCTCAGCCGAAATGATGAAGCCATCATCGAACTGCGTAAGGCTCTCGCCCTGAACCCCGAAGACCAAGTCACTTTCACCCAGTACATCTCACTTCTGAACTACGTTCCCATGCCTTCGCCCGAAGCGCGATACCACGAGATCCGCCGCTTCAACGCGATGTTCCCCCCTCCACCCCACACCACACGCCGACCCCGAGCACCCCTGGACCGCATCCGCGTCGGCTATGTCTCCGGAGATTTCAGGAATCACTCCGCCGCGTTTTTCATCGAACCCCAACTCGAAAAAACCGACCGGACAAAGTTCCACCTCACGTGCTACCACACCCGCTCCGATCACGACATCTTCACGTCCCGAATGCTCGCTCATGCAGACGTTTACCATCACGTCACTCGACTCACCGATCCACAACTCGCCGCTCAAATCCGAAAGGACGGGATCGATATCCTCATCGACTGCTCCACCCACACCGCAGGTAACCGTTTAGGGACATTCGCCCTCAAACCCGCACACCGACAGATCTCCATGATCGGTCAGATGCAGACCACCGGCCTCGACGCCATCGACTTCCGTATCTCGGACCACTTCCTCTCACCTCCAGAGGCCGACGCATTCAGCTCAGAAAAGATCATCCGCCTCAACTCAGGCCCGATGACCTTTCGCCACCCGATCCCTGAGGCGCCATTAAAACCGCTCCCATCATCGCTCGGACATCCGTTCACCTTTGGCTCCGCCAACGACATCCTCAAGGCGAGTGACGCCGTGCTCGACACATGGGCGCGCATCCTCAACGCACTTCCACAGACCCGCTTCATCTACTTCGCGCAGCCCGGAAGCAACTTCACATCCCGCATGACTCAACGTGGCATCGCCCTCGCCCGACTCACCGAGCACCCGCGAACTGCCCTCTCCATCTACCTAGCCCAACTTGGCGACATCGATCTCGCACTGGACACCTTCCCCTATAACGGACTCACCGTCACTCTGCTAACCTGCTGGATGGGTTTGCCTTGCATCACACTTGAAGGCGATGTAGCACCCGCGCGAGCCGGCGCGGCAGTGCTCCGTCGCATCGGCGTCCCCGAGTTCGTCACCACCTCAATCGACGAGTACATCGCCAAAGCCATCTCACTCGCGAACAATCCGGCTCACCTCATCCACCACCGCGAACATCTCCGCCGAGCAGTCCGCTCCTCTTGGTGTCAAAACGAGGAATTCATGCGCGAGTTCGAGACCTTCCTGCTTTCACTCTGATCAAAGAGGCGGCACCACGCCGGTACGCAGGTACTGAGCATAAAGTTTCTCGAGATGCTCTCTCCTTTGTGCAGCCGATAACCCCTGCCGCAAAAGCTCCATCTGTCCAGGATAACGCTTCGCGAGAATCTCTTCGAAACCCATGAAATCGACTCGCGTTGACTTTTCCTCTCTCGTCGCGATTTGAAACACGTTGCCGTCATCCGCTGGCAACATCCCGCCGCTCGTTTGATTGAGCCCCTTGCGAGAATAGCGCTGTCCACGCTCCGTACTGACAGATGCACTCGCTCCATCCGATCCAGAAGAAGTGTAGGAAACTGATCCAGACGTCACTCGACCCGCACTGATGATTGCCACCGCCAGATCCGTCGCGCATGTCACAAAATCCGAGTATGCCTTTGCCTCAGGGTCCAACGCACATCCGCGATGGATCTCAAGACGCCGCGGAAACCCCTCGACGAACCAACCCTTGGAACTCACCGGTTCGCTCGCCATATACACCCAAAGAGCGTCACTGAAAAACGGCACATCCAGCGAACATTCTGTCCACTTGCCATCCGATCCATCCTCCACTGGACCGTCAGATTCAGCGCAGGTTCGCAGCGAGAAGATCTCAAACACCGTCATCGAGTCAGCCTCCATCAGATCTTTCCTGCGAGGCCCGAACCGGAAGCGCTGCAAGCTCGGCGCAATGTCCGGCAAAAGTACCACTAGGACTGTGACCACCAACGCCTTGTCTCCACCCAAATCGACACGCTTCTGCAGGAGATCCCGCTTCAATCCCCTGTCCGAAAAACTGATCCCAAAATCGGTCGCATCACTCACTCCACTCAGGTTAAGGGACAGAGAAGCGTATCTACCATCGGGCACCGTCACCGAATCACGCAATCCCTTGGCCATCCATTGCTCGTGGAAGGCGATCTCCTCAGCTCTCCGAGGCAACGAAACCTCGCTGTACCCTCGACCGGTCAATAGCCCTTGGAGCAGCTCAGCAACCAACCAGTGTCCTCCCGGGCGCCACGATTCGAACACCTCCTTTGAAATAGGCCCTCGATTCGCCAGCGATACAAGGATGCACGCAGCCTCTGCGAGCAGCGTCCGATACTCGAACTCATCGACCTTCCAGAGGCGATTCAAGTGCGCCTCCAGACAGTGACCTCGCCCGCCCAGAGTCCATCTCCGCTCGAGATTGCCGAACTTCAGGTACGTACGTAACTCAGGAGTGAACATCGAGCGTACACGAGCGATCAAACCCTCGAACTCGGGCCCCGCTCTGCCGGATGGCGGTATCTGCATCTCGAGCAGGAAGTGGATGCCAAAGCGTTTATCATCCTCGAATCCAACATTTTCCCATTCCTGAATTTTCAGTGGGCTCGTTTGACTGCTGCGCATCAGAAACACTGGGAACTCCTCACGACCACTGGGCACATTCAACTCGACCACGGTAAACTTATCCCCCTCGTCGCCGAACTCACGCACACGGATGACGTACCCCCCACTCCGGGCCTCGAGGATAGGCCCATCACCGCGAGTCACATCGACCCCGAGCGAGCGAGCCATCATCCCCATTCCGAACGCTTTCGTGACTCGAGTACGCTTGCACAAATCGCAGTTGCAACCTTCATACGAATCCGGCGGACTCGGACTTATCTTTTCTTTGATCGCCCCCAAAGCCGCCATGACAACCATCGCTATGAATGTGTAGAGCATCTCATCGAGATCCCTTTTAGAACAGCCCACACCGCCGAAAACCACCATCAATCCCAGAACCCATCGAACGGGCAGTCGCCAAACCCGCACCTTCCTCCAAAGGTCTCTCACCCAGCACCCCATCCAAACAAAGCCGACCCTCTCTGGAATCCCAAACTCCTTACAGTCAATGGGTAAGTGCATAAATCGCGATATTGACAGCCAACGGCGGCCCCAACTCTGGCGGGACGCCTCGATCTTTGTTGCAGCGGTTTCCCATGCTGAACGAACAACAGAGGCCCTCGTCACAGAGCACCGCCACCAAACGTCCATCCAAGAACAATCCCTCCAAATAGATATCCCTCTTCCGGTTCAGACTCGTCACCTTTTCCACGGTGTGCTGGATCCGGTAGATCAAATGATCGTAGGGCATCCTTTCGAACCGAGCGCGCCCACGGAACACCGACCCCTCGAACAACCGCGAAAGCTCTCGTCGCATGCTGATGGGGAAATCCGGCTTGTCGCAACAGCCAGACGCAAGGAGAAACCCACCGTTCTCAAAGTAGTTCCTCAACGTCTGCCGATCCTTTTCCGAGAACTGGAAGCGATCGTGACCATTCATGAACAGAAAGGGAAAACTCAGCAGATCAGGGCTCGCCAACTCCACAGTCCGAGTGCCCCCAAGGTTTAATGTGCAAGCTTTGGAAACAAGATCCACCAACGCCTTCCCAACGTTTGCACAATCGTTTCCGTTGTTCTGATCGTACTTCAACCGTCCCAAGAGCAGCGGCTCCGAACTCGGACCCGCACCGGATTCCACCGAAGCCGCAGACGACTTCTCATCGACCGATTTTCGTGCGCCGCCACCCGTCTGCGCGACGGACTCAACCGACCACCCCCAGCAAACCAGAAGGATCAAACTCCCGAACAATCCGTAACCCACCAAGCGTAGCGAAAATGCATTCATGAAAGTTTCCAGCGCTTCCTGAGTAACCATTCAAAAGCAAGACACCCCGCCGACAGGACAACGAATACCCAGTGATGGTCCAGTGGTCGACGGCCCGGCTCCGGAGGCACCGAATCCTTCATCCGTTCGTCAAATACCATCCCGAACTCACCTGCCCCGCGCAACGACTCAGCCCGCACAGCCACGCCCCGCGTCGAATCCGCCCAACGCCCAAGCGTTTCCATGTCCCTCGCTGTCATACGCTTCTCCAAACTTGATTCCGTCACCACAAAATCCTTCCAACCCAGATCATCCCCATTCTCCCCCGTCACCCGCATCAAGTACCGACCCGCTTTCTCGATCCGATGCTTCAACACGGCAGGAACCGACCCCGCTAAACGCACCAACTGCGGCTCCCGCTGCGCCACCCCATCCGCTTCTACATGCAACTTGACCTCAATCGGATAGCCCTTTGCGACCATCGCAGGATCCAACAACTCAAGACTCACATTCGCCTCGCCTGGCGCTTCCGGAAGCCCATCGGGAAACAGGATTCGAACCGCCTGCGAATCCTCCGATGCCATGTAACGGATGAACTTTCTCCAGAACCGGTCGTAATCCCGCCGATGAGTTTCAGACCCCATCCGAAGGCGCCAAAGATTCTCGCCATTCACCAGAGCCACTCGCCCATTCCCCACACGCTGCAGGATGATGAACGGGTGATTCTCCTGCTCACGGTAAGGATCCGGAACGGACCTCGCAAAAACCTGTGCCCCAGCCTTCAAGCTCAATCGCGTCATGACATCCGTCAAAAACAGTCGACTCTGACTCCGCAATCCTGCCTCAACAGGCACCACCATCGATCGCACGGTGTCCAGAGAGCTCTCGTTCGCTCCCAGCCCCACCATGGGTGCTCGAGCCAACACACCCAAGCCGATCGGGGTGAGCTCAAACCCCGCAACATTTGTCGCCTTGCCCTTCGCACCTCCTCCCAACTGCACCGGTAAAAGCGAACCCAACGCGCTGTTCGCAGCGATCACATCCCAAGACTTGCCCAAGCCCAAAAAGATCAACCCCGCTCCACGCGTGGAAACCAACTCCGCTAACGCGCTCACTTGATGACTGTTCAACATCTCGGCAACCGCAGAGCTCAAGATCACCAACTTGCACTTCTCGTAACCCTCCACCGTCGACGGCAACTGCAACGGCATGAACGCGTCCTTCTCCGCCGCAAAACGGAAATAGTGACCGTCCCTCGTGCGGGTGATGCCCGACAACCGGATCAGGCTGTCTTGACCAACACCAATCTGCAGGAACTTGTAATCCCAACCCAAACTGCCCTGCGCGAACAATACATCCAGCTTCGCTGACTCCTTCACTTCCACCCGAAAATCCCGCGGAGAGTTGAGCACACGTTCCGTCGCCGAGTCATCCTTCTCAATGCGAACCATATAACGATAAATGCCCTTCGGCATTTCCGGACAACGCAGGGTGAAACTCTCTGAACCCTTCACCGTCCGGCGCCCAATCTCCACCCCCTCACGGGACAACACGACATCCAGCGGGCGGATCTCCACTCCGGGCGTCGCATCTACCCGGAACGCCACATCAAAGGGGCGCCCAGGAACCGCCGACTCCGGCGCAATCACCTCCTCCAACGATACCGATGAAACCGGGATATCCCGACCAAAACCGATCCCGACAAACGGGATGCGTTCGGATACCATTCGAGACAACGCGTTGTTCTCACGCTCATTGCGAGTGAGGATACCATCCGTCAATGCGATCACCGCCAAGGGAGGCGCTGCTCCCGTGTCAATCGCCTGCTCGACAGCCCCCGCCATGTCAGTGACTTTTCCTCTCGGCTCCACCATCTTCGGCACAGCGTTCAACTCCTGGTAACTCTCTGAGAACGTGGCGAAAGATACAGGCACCTTGCGATCCGCCAATGCCGGCAAAACCACCCGCTTCAATGCGGCCAACGCCGCGCTCACTGGAGGCTCCCCTTCGCCAAACCCCGCCATGCTTTCACTGTCGTCCAACATCACCACCACACGGCGGGGATCAGCCGTCTTGCGGGCCTTCGGCCGCTCATCCTTGCAACCCGGTTGCGCCGCCAAAAACACCAGAGACATCACCGCAATGAATCGAAGCCATTCCAAGACCCGACTCCTCGACGATAAAACCCCCAATCGCACTTGGATCCAATGGATCAGCAAAAGCCCGAACACCGTCGATCCCGCACCCCACGCGAACACTCGCGGGTACTCGAACTCAAACGTTTGAACAGCGTGCAAAATCATTGGTCTGCAAGCTTCTTGAAATAGCGTTCCACTCTCGTCCTGAAACTCACCGGAACTCGGTCGGCCGACGCCTCTTCGTCCTCACCCTCTTTCTTTTTCTTTTCCACCTTGCGGACCTCCAACTGATCCCTCTCGACCTTCCCCTCAAGCCCACTATCGCTCGCCTTCAAGTAAGCCCCGCCCCCCAACCGAGAGGCGTTGCCCGATACGCTCGATTCAAACGAACTCATGTCATCGTCATCAGCTCGCGCGGTTTCACGCATCAGCTGTTCAGATTGATCCCGACTCAATCCCCGATTGCTTTGGGTTCGGCGAGCCATGCTTTCCATCACGCTCCGTCCCGCATCCCGAGTCTCCCTGTCAAAAAACGGCTCCGCATCACGCTCAGGCATTCGCGGCCTTTTCATCAGCTCCTCTTGATCCTGCTTGGGAAGAAGGGAACGTAGGGTTTCGGCGACATCCTTGCCACCCGCAGCCTCGACCAAGTTCAAGTGCCGTTCCACTTCATCCAACGCGTCCGCCAACTTTTCCCGTCGCTCCTTCTGGAGTTGCTCCGCCCTCTCTCGGATGGACTCCGCGCTCAGCCGCTTGTTCTCGGCCGGAGTGAGACTCGATGGGTTCTCTCGCCGCTTCTCTCGCAATGCTAATGTCTCATCGTCAACGGCTCCCACAGGAATCTCGTTGGACTTCTTGAGATACTCATTGACCATCTGCTTCGCCTCTTGCTCCCGATTCCGGACAACTCCGCGCCGACCATCAGCCCTCCCCTGCGAGGAACTTCCCCTCCCGAGTCCACCTCCCGAAGAGGCATTCGACCCAGACAGAGAGGATGAATCACCTGGGCCTCGGCCCCCTGCGCCGTCTCGGCCCACTCCGCCTTGCCCCCCACTGCCTGCCTGTCCTCCAGCACCCTGACCATTCCCCGAGGCAACTCCGCCACCATTGGATCCGCTCGGAGGGGACGATGCCTTCGCCCCGGGACTTTCTGCACGCGATTTCTCTGGGCTGTCCAATTTTTCCGCCCCTGCTCCGCCTCCACCCGCTCCGCTAGAAGCCATCTTCTCCCCACCAGACTCAGTTCCCGCTT
>CAZAZT010000150.1:0-4577 GCA_964489645.1 uncultured Chthoniobacteraceae bacterium
CGAATCCGACCCCCTCCCAGAAAGCGCCCCCGCCCCCCCCCCCCAACCCCCCCCCCCCATCTCCCCCCTCGACAAAATCATCGTCGCCTTCGCCGGCCCACTCTTCTCCTTCCTCTTCGCCATCGCCCTCGCCGTCGTCGTCTGGTCCGTCGGTAAACCCATCAACGATTTCGAGAACAGCACCGAAATCGGCTTCGTCGACCCCAAAGGCCCCGCCGCTGCCGCAGGCCTCCAACCCGGAGACACCATCAAATCCGTCGACCATCACCCCGTCGACCGCTTCATGGGCCCTCTCCGCTCCGTCAAATGGCACATCGTTCGCAGCGAAGGCGATACCATCCAGTTCGACATCGAACGCAACGGCAAACCCCTCACCATCCACTCCAACTGGTCCAAAGCCGAAGGCCCCGGCTGGAAACGAAAAGAACTCCGTACCGTCGGCATCGGCCCTCGCCAAATCCCCAACATCGACGGTGTCCTCCCAAACTCCCCAGCCCACCAAGCCGGTTTCCAAAAAGGCGACTTCCTCCTCAAAGTCAATGACACCCCCATCTTCAACGTGCTCGACGCCTACAAAGAACTCGCCAAACACACCAACCAACCCAACCAACTCGTCGTCCGCCGCAACCAAACCGAAACCACCCTCACCCTCAACCCTTCCCCTCACCCCTCCCAACCCGACTGGATCGCTGAACCCGGCCTCCAATGGGGACACCGCTCCATCATCCACCCCCTGCCCTCTGACCAAATCCGCGATGCCGTCCTCTCCATCGTCAATATGCTCGACGCCCTCTTCGCCAAACGAAGCGACGTCAGCGCCCAACACTTCAGCGGCCCCGTCGGCATCATGAAAGTCTACTACAGCATCTTCGAAAATGATGGCGGTTGGCTCCTCGCCCTCGCCTTCTCCGTCTTCTTCAACGTCAACCTCGCCCTCGCCAACCTCCTCCCCTTCCCCGTGCTCGACGGCGGTCATATCACCCTCGCCATCATCGAAGGCCTCCGCAAAAAACCCTTCAACCCCAAATACCTCGGCTGGCTCCAAACCGCCTGCGCCCTCGCCGCCATGGCCTTCATGGCCTACCTCACCTTCTTCGACGTCACCGATTTCTTCCGACGCAAAGACAAACCCACCCAAACCGCCCCCGCCGAATCCTCCAAACCCGCCCCATCCCAGCCCAACTCGGCCCCGTCAAAATGACCTCGCCAAGCCCCACCCCGCTCCCCCAAATCCCCCTCATCCCCTCCCTCCGTCGCCCCACCCGCATCGTGCGCGTCGGGCACATCCCCATCGGCGGAAATAACCCCGTCCGCATCCAGTCCATGCTCACCTGCGACACCATGGACACCCAGGCCTGCATCCAACAAACACGCGACCTCGTCGACGCAGGCTGCGAAATCGTTCGCATCACCGCTCCCACCGTCAAAGACGCCGCAAACCTCCAACACATCGCCTCCGGCCTCCGTAACCTCGGCATCACCGTGCCCCTCGTTGCCGATATCCACTTCAAACCCGAAGCCGCCGCAGAAGCCGCAAAATGGGTCGAAAAAGTCCGCATCAACCCCGGCAACTACGCCGATAAAAAAAAGTTCGACGTCCGCGAATACACCGACGCCGAATACGCACTCGAACTCGACCGCATCCGCGAACGCTTCATCCCCCTCGTCCGCCAATGCAAAGAACGCGGCGTCGCCCTCCGCATCGGCACCAACCACGGCTCCCTCTCCGATCGCATCATGAACCGCTACGGCGATACCCCAGAGGGAATGGTCGAAAGCGCCCTCGAGTTCGCTCGCATCGCTCGCGACGAAGCCTTCCATGACTTCGTCTTCTCCATGAAATCCAGCAACCCAAAGGTCATGATCGGCGCCTACCGCCTCCTCGCCGCTCAACTCGACCAACTCGGACCCGACTGGAACTACCCCCTCCACCTCGGCGTCACCGAAGCCGGTGACGGCGATGACGGCCGCATCAAAAGCGCCGTCGGCATCGGAAGCCTCCTCGCCGACGGCATCGGCGACACCATCCGCGTCTCCCTCACCGAAGACTCCATCCACGAAATCCCCGTCGCCCGCGAACTCGCTCGCATCCGCGAAATCCCTCACCCCCCAGCCCAACACCCCTCCCCACAACCGCCCCAATCGCCCCTCCCCTTCAACCCCTTCTCCTTCCAACGACGCACCACCGCAACCGCCCCCCTCACCGACTTCCCCGTCGGAAGCGCTCACCCCATCCGCGTCGTCTCCCGCGTCCCTTCCTCATCACTCCCCACCTCAGGCCCCGACGCCCCTCTCATCCCCGAACTCACCCCCGAGGAAATCGACCCGCTTCCCATCAACCCTCTGGATCCCAACAGCATCGCACTCGCACAAACCGCCGCAGAAACCCGCGTCATCACCGTCGCCGATCATACCCCTCTCCCCATCATCAGCGCCTTCCGCCTCCTCGCCGCACGCGTCCCCACTCGCCAACCCATCCTGCTCAAAGACACCCTCACCCCCAACGCACCCCCAACCTGCGACGTCCTCCTCGACGCCGCCTCCAACCTCGGCAGCCTCCTCTGCGACGGAATCGGTGACGCCATCTGGATCCGTACCGCAGGCAACGGCATCCCCTCCCTTCGACTCGCCTACAACCTCCTCCAAGCCACCGGCTCTCGCTCCTTCAAAACCGATTACGTCGCCTGCCCAAGCTGCGGCAGAACCCTCTTCAACCTCCAAGAAACCACCGCCAAAATCAAAGCCGCCACCGCCCACCTCAAAGGCGTCAAAATCGCCGTCATGGGCTGCATCGTCAACGGACCCGGCGAAATGGCCGACGCAGACTTCGGCTACGTCGGCGGCGCCCCAGGAAAAATCAACCTCTACGTCGGAAAATCCCCCGTCAAATTCAACATCCCAGAAACCGAAGCCGTCCAACGCCTCCGCGACCTCATCCAAGAACACGGTAAATGGGTCGACCCTGTCCCCCCTCCATCCCTCCCCTGAACCTAGGCTTCCCGCTTTCCCTCCCCTCCTCCCAACCCCATCCTCCCCGTATGTCCAAGGCTCCCGATCCAAACACCGGCCCCTCCTTCGAAGACGCCCTCCAACGACTGGATGACATCGTCGCCGATATGGAAGGCGATCGCCTCGCCCTAGACGATCTCCTCGCCCGCTACGAAGAAGGAACCCGCCTCGTCCGCATCTGCATGGAACGACTCTCCGCCGCAGAACGCCGCATCGAAACCATCACCCGCGAAGCCCGAGGCGAACCCTCCCCAACCCCTCCCGCCGATCCCCCAGAAAAACCTCGCGCCCGTCGCCAACCCCTCCCCGCAAACGACGAGTCCCCCGACGAAATCCGCCTCTTCTAACAACACCGCACCACCCCACCACCATGCCCCGCACCAACCTTCTCAGCGGCATCACCTCCCCCTCAGACGTCAAAGCGCTCTCCCAAAACGATCTCCCCCAACTCGCCCAAGAGATCCGCGACGAACTCATCCGCGTCCTCTCCGAAGAAAACCCGCGCTCCGTCGGCGGTCACCTCGGCCCAAACCTCGGCGTCGTCGAACTCACCATCGCCCTCCACCGCGTCTTCAATACCCCAAAAGACCGCTTCGTCTTCGACGTCTCTCACCAAGGATACGTCCATAAAATGCTCACCGGTCGTCTCGACCGCTTCGACACCATCCGCCAATACCAAGGCCTCAACGGTTTCCTCCTCCGCTCCGAAAGCGAACACGATTGCTACGGCGCAGGTCACGCCGGAACCGCCCTCTCAGCCGCCGTCGGAATGGCCTCCGCTCGCGACCTCCTCGGCGGAGATGAACACGTCGTCGTCGTCGCAGGCGATGCCGCATTCACCTGCGGAGTCAGCTTCGAAGCCCTCAATAACGCCAAAGAACACACCAAACGCCTCATCGTCGTCCTCAACGATAACGAATGGTCCATCGCCAAAAACGGCGGCGCCATCGCAGACTACTTCAGCAAAATCGCCACCCACCCCACCTACCATCACCTCCGCGAAAAAGCCGAACACTTCGTGAAACTCATCGGTGGCCAAAACGCCCTCGACTTCGCTCACCGCATCGAAGCCGGCATGAAAAGCCTCATCGTCCCCTCCGTCATCTTCGAAGAACTCGGCTTCCACTACTACGGCCCCATCGACGGTCACGATATCCATCTCCTCACCAAAACATTCGACTTCCTCAAAACCCAAAACCAACCCGTCATCCTCCACGTCCTCACCCAAAAAGGACGCGGCTACGCGCCAGCCCTCGAAAAACCCGACAAATTCCACGGACTCGGCCGCTTCGAACCCGTCACCGGCGCCACCCAACCCACCTCCACCCCAACCTACTCCGAACTCTTCGGCAAAACCCTCTCCCAATTCGCCGAATCCAATAACCGCCTCGTCGCCATCACCGCCGCTATGCCCACAGGTACCGGCCTCACCCACTTCGCAAAATCTCACCCCTCCAAATACTTCGACGTCGGCATCGCCGAAGAACACGCCGCCCTCTTCGCCGCAGGCATGGCCACCCGCGGCCTGAAACCCTTCCTCTCCATCTACTCCACCTTCATGCAACGGG
>CAZAZT010000150.1:4587-8521 GCA_964489645.1 uncultured Chthoniobacteraceae bacterium
CCTTTCCGGTGACGACGGCCCCACCCACCACGGCCTCTTCGACATCGGCTACCTCCGTCACGTCCCAAACCTCGTCTTCTGTACCCCAAAAGACGAAGCCGAATTCGTCGACATGCTCTGGACCATGAACCATTACAACGCCGGCCCCATCGCCATCCGCTACCCGCGCGGCACCGGCACCGGCGCAACCCCCTCCGCCCAACCAAAACTCCTCGAAATCGGAAAAGCCGAAGTCATCCGCCACGCCCCTTCCAACCACAACTTCGTCGCCCTCTTCGGCCTCGGTAACCTCTGCGCCATGGCCTCCGAAACCGCACAACTCCTCGAAGCCGAAGGCATCCCCGCCGCCGTCATCAACCCCCGCTGGATCAAACCTCTCGACACCGGTACCCTCGAATTCTTCGCCCGCTCCGCCGCCGTCCTCTGCTCCTTCGAAGAACACACCCTCACCAACGGCTTCGGCTCCGCCATCCTCGAACACCTCTCCTCAGCCAATATCCATACCCCAGTCGTCCGCATCGGCTGGCCCGACGAATTCATCGAACACGGCGCCGTCGAAATCCTCCGGAAAAAACACGGCGTCACACCCCAAGCCGCCGTCGCCAAAATCAAGGAATCCCTCGCCCTCAAACACTCCCACTCCGCCGCTCAAGCCAAAGCCTGACCCCAAAACCCATGGCGCATCCCGCCATCTCCGTCTCCAACCTCTCCAAAGTCTACCGCACCTACCGGAAGACCCCAGGCCTCCTCGGCGCCATCAAAGGCCTCGTCCATCGCGACCACTCAGAAACTCGCGCCGTCGACAACATCTCCTTCGCCATCCACGAAGGCGAAACCGTCGGATTCCTCGGCCCAAACGGCGCAGGAAAAACCACAGCCCTCAAAATGCTGTCCGGCCTCCTCCAACCCTCCTCCGGCTCCGCCTCCGTCCTCGGATTCATCCCCTGGAACCGACAAGACGCTTTCAAACGCCAATTCTCCCTCCTCATGGGCCAAAAAAATGCCCTCTGGTGGGACCTCCCTGCCCGCGAATCCCTCGAACTCAACCGCGCCATCTACCAAATCCCACGCAACGACTTCCAAGCCACCGTCTCCGCCCTCTCCGAACTCCTCGAGGTCGCCGATAAAATGGACGTCATGGTCCGCGAACTCTCCCTCGGCGAACGCATGAAAATGGAACTCATCGCCGCCCTCCTCCACCGCCCCAAAATCCTCTTCCTCGACGAACCCACCATCGGCCTCGACGTCACCTCGCAAAAACGCGTCCGCGACTTCCTCCGCTCCTACCACCAAGACCATCCCATCGTCACCATGCTCACCAGCCACTACATGGCTGATATCGAAGAACTTTGCCAACGCGTCATCATCATCGATCACGGCAAACTCTTCTACGACGGCCCCCTCGCCTCCATCGTCGATCGCTTCTCCGCCCACAAACAGATCGAACTCTCCTTCAGCCGCAACGTCGCACGCGCCGACCTCCCAGAATCCGCCCTCCTCGAACACTCCGGCCTCACCGCCAAACTCCGGATCCCCCGCACCGAAATCGCCGACGCTTGCCGCAACCTCCTCGCCCACCTCCCCATCACCGACCTCAACGTCCAAGACCCAAGCATCGAAGAGGTCATCCGCGAACTCTTCCACCACCGAACCCTCTCCCCAATCTCAACCCCCTAACACCCTCCCCCCCCCCACCTCCCCTCCCCAATGCCCCACGACACCGAGCCGGACCCATCCCACCGGATCCTTCTCATCGACGATGATAGGAAACTGTGTCGCCTCATCAGCGATTACCTCGCCCCCATGGGCTACCACGTCACCGCCTCCCACAATGGCTCCGACGGCCTCCAACTCGCCCTCTCCCAACCCTGGGACGCCATCCTCCTCGATATGATGCTCCCCGGCCTCGACGGATTCGAAGTGCTCAAACGCATCCGAAAAGAAAGCGACCTGCCCGTCCTCATGCTCACCGCCCTCTCCGAAGAACCCGACCGCATCGTCGGACTCGAACTCGGCGCCGATGACTACCTCCCCAAAACCCTCTCCCCAAGAGAGATGCTCGCCCGCCTCCGCGCCGTCACCAGACGGTCCTCCCGCCGCGAACGACCATCCGCCGATCCCGCCATCCGCGTCGGAAAACTCTGGATCTGCCCCTCCACCCACACCGTCCAACTCGATAACCATCCCCTCCAACTCACCGCCGTCGAATACGACCTCCTCCTCGCACTCGCCAAATCCCCCGGCCGCGTCAAAACCCGCGAAGCCCTCCTCGATGAAATCCGGCACCGCGACTACGAAGTCTTCGACCGATCCATCGATGTCCATATCTCGCAGCTCCGCAAAAAACTGAACGATGACCCCAAAGAGCCGCGCCACATCCGGACCATCCGCTCCGTAGGCTATTCCCTCATCGATCCCGATGCCCCCTGACCCCACTCCATCTCCCCACGCGAAACGCCGCTTCTTCGCTCTCCCCATCGGCCCCCAAATCATCGGGTGGTTCATCCTCAACGCACTCCTCCTCTCCGCCGCCGCACTCCTCATCCTCGCTTCCAAAATCCAACCCGTCCTCGGCGCACTCCTCGAAGGCGAAGCCGGAAACCGCATCAGCGCACTCGCCATCGATTGCTCCGACGAAATCGGTTCCCTGCCACGCAACCTCTGGAACGATACCCTCCAACGCATCGCCACCACCTACAACGCCCACGCCGCCCTCTGCCAAAACGACGGCTCCATCCAAGCCGGATCCCTCCCCTCCCTGCCCCTCTCCGTCATCAACAAAATCCGCGAATCCCCCCCTCGCCCCCACGAACCACCCCCTGACCGACCCCTCCCCCCAGATGGCCCTCCCCCACGCCACTTCGCCCTCCGCGCAAACGGCCTCTACTGGATCGGCGCGCGCCTGCCCCGCGCAGAAGAAAGCCACACCCACCGCGGCCCAACCACCCTCATCCTCGCCTCCCCCTCGTTCCGCGTCGGCGGACTCCTCGTCGAACTCACCCCACTCTGGATCGGATTCGCCGTCCTCCTCGCCTCCGCCCTCTTCTGGATCCCACTCGTCCGAAAAATCACCGTCCCACTCCGCCAAATCCGACGCTTCGCAGAAAACATCGCCAGCGGCCACTTCGAAACCCAACACCAACTCCGCGGCCCAGAAGAACTCTGCAGCCTCTCCGATTCCCTCAACCAACTCGCAGACCGACTCCAAGAATTCGTCACCGGCCAAAAACGGTTCCTCGGCGACATCGCACACGAACTCAACTCGCCCCTCGCAAGGATCGAATGGTCCCTCAGCATCCTCGAACAACGCGCCGGACCAGAACTCCAACGCGAAATCCACGACGTCCGAGAAGAAGCCGCCACCATGACCCGCCTCGTCGAAGAACTCCTCACCTTCACCCGCGCCGGTCTCCGCGCCCAGATCAACATCGAAACCCTCTCCCTCCAACAACTCGTCACCACCGCTCGCGAACAAGAATGCCCAAACACCCCCGTCTCCCTCGCCATCCCCGAGAACCTCACCGTCGAAGCCGACTCACGCCTCGCCACTCGCGCCATCGCCAACGTCCTCCGAAATGCCGTCCGTTACGCCGGCCAACCCTCCCCCATCCAGATCACAGCCTCCCGCACCCAACGCCGCATCCTCCTCACCATCAAGGACAATGGCCCCGGCGTCCCAGAACATCTCCTCCCACGCCTCTGCGACCCCTTCTTCCGCCCAGAAAATGCGCGCAGCCGCGACTCCGGAGGATTCGGCCTCGGCCTCGCCATCGTTCAACGCTGCATCGAAGCCTGCTCAGGCACCGTCTCTCTCCGCAACGCCACCCCCAACGGTCTCATCGTCGAACTCACCTTCGAAACACGGAACACAACCATCCCCCTCTCCCAAACCCGTCCCTCCTGATCTCCCCCCCAGCCACTCTCACAACATGAT
>CAZAZT010000151.1:0-8449 GCA_964489645.1 uncultured Chthoniobacteraceae bacterium
TTTTGAAGACGGGTTTGGGGTTGTTGGGGATTGAGGTTCCGGAGCGGATGTGAGGAGGGGTGAAGGTTGGAAGTGGGGGGGGCTGTGTCGAGCGGGGCGAGTCCTGATAGGGGGGGGCTTGGGGGGATAGGTGATTGTTGGAATGGCTGTTGTGTCACTTGCGAATGCGCATCCACTGGGGCATCGTGTGGGAAAACCTATGAAGACAGGGTTCAGACTGATTGTGGTTTTGTGGTGTGCCGTGGGTTTGCGGATGGCGAGTGTGGCGGCTGGCGGGTTGTCGGTTTTCATGACCTTGGACGGCTTCACTGGTACGTTGGACTCGCAGACAGGTGCGTATCATTTCAAGGGTCCTGGAGGGTATGATGTGGCGTTGGAGACGAGAGACGGTAGGTCTCGGTTGGGGTTGCGGTTTGGGCGTAAGGAGGTCGAGTTGGAGTGGAGAGGGGACATTTGGTATGGGCAAGCGAGTTGGTTGGCGAACAAGCCGCTGGAGTGGCGCGGGGTGCGAGGTGGGGCTGGGTTTGATCCCCATGCTCTCATCTTTCGTGCGTGGCGTGAGAGCTTGGAGCCGGGAAAGAGGGCGATCGAGGCCTTTGTTGTGGTGGGGCTCAGAGGTTGTGATTCTCAGATTTTGGGAGTTGTGCCGGTGGAGGACGGGCCGCTTTTGGCGGTGCAGTTGGCGGACCGACTTGGAGTTCAGGGGGGCGGCGAGGGGCGATTGGCGAGTTCGAAGCGCTTGGTGGTTGAGCAGTTGGTGGATGATTGGTCGACCTATCGGTTGTCTCGGGATGAGGGGAAGTTACGACTGCTGTATCATCCAAGTTTTCTGGCGGTTGGGGGCAAGCGTAAGGGGACAGCGGGGACCGAATGGTTCAAGAGAGCGGTTCTCGACCGTTCATTGGTGGAGGGCAGGGTAGCTCGTAAGTTTGAGATCCGAGAGGAGGGTGGTCAGTATGATGTTTTGTTTCAAATGTTTGCGGGAAAGGCGGAGCCTGGTGATGCTTCGGCGATCCGCGTGCGGATGCGATTGGCGCCCGACTCGGCAGGGCTAAAGATTTTATCGGAGGTTGTGGAAACGGAGGGGGGCGAGGTTGTGGCGGAAGATCGTTCGGTGGCGGGCGACGCCGTTTCGAGGGCGACCTCGACAGATTCTGTAAGCAAGGTGGGTGAGAAGAAGGGAGGCGTGGATTTGGAGATCGGACGGGTGATGGTTGGCAAGTGGATGGCGTCTGATGGGAAGAGGATGACAATGATGGTTTTTGAGGAGGGAGGTGGGGTGAAGGTGAGTCGTGCGGCGGTGAAGGGGCGAGTGGCGGGGGAGCAGAATGGAACGTGGCGAGAGGAGTCAGGGCAACTGGTGCTTGATGTAGGGAATGGGCCAGAGACTTACGCGGTGAGTCCGGTGAAGGGCGGTAGATATCGTCTGACGGGGCGCAGTGGTATGATTTACCTTCAAAAACAGCGTTGATTTTTTACAGATTACCTATGATGTAGTCGGCGCCGCGCGAGTGAGATCAAATCTCTCTGTGCCGGAAGATGACAAACCAACAGAGAGATTGATTTAATGAAAACGAACGTGATTTGTGCGGTAGCCGGATTGATGCTCCTCAGCGGGTGTATAGTCCCTGGTGAAATGTCTACAGTTGCGGATTACCAGTACAACCCGTCGACAGGCGGGTATGTGCCTGTCGCTGAGGCCGCCTACTATGACGCTCCTTTGTATACTTACGGAGGGGTCAAGTATTATTATGTATCAGGGAGATATATGTACTATTCCGGCTCGACGCGTTTGTATGTGAACACATTGCCGATAGGCGGCTATTACAACGTTTCCCACCCTGTGTATCCTATTCGGACGTCCGCTTCCATTGTGGTTGCGCGGAGCCGCCCTGTGACTGCAGCCCCAGTTTTGTCTGTGTCCAACAAAGTGGTTGTGAACAAGACTTATGTGAACCAGACCAACGTTAACAGGTCGTATGTAAATAATACGGTGAACAACGTTAACAATTCGAAAACAAATGTGGTGAACAAGAACACCACGATGAACGGATCGATGTCGGGTCGGGCTCCGGGGGTCAACGGACCGGGTCACCCTTCGAGCGTTCTCAGGCCGCCGTCTGGCACGGCGACGTCGGCGCGGCCGAGTTCGGGTTCGATGCATTCGGCGGGGAAGGCACCCACGTCGGCGCCGACCATGCGTACGACGGGCGGGGCGGTTTCCCGTCCAACGATGTCTAACGCACCCACGATGCGTCCGCCAACGAGTGCTCCGACGATGAGGGCTCCCTCCGCGAGTGCTCCTGCGATGCGTCCGCCGACCAGCGCGCCAGTGATGCGGCCTCCAACAAGCGCTCCGGCCATGCGACCGGCTGCGATGCCTGCCGCTCCGGCGATGCGGCCTGCGGCCATGCCTTCCGCGCCGGCCGCAAGACCGGCTCCTTCAGCGGCGCCGTTGAAGAAGAAGCCTTAGCGAAAAAGGGGCTGAGAGGCCTCTGAATGAAAAGGGCGTGCATCATGCACGCCCTTTTTTTTATTCCCTGCTGGTCGTGTATTACATGACCTTGTGCTTCCCGGGGATTGGCAGGGGGTATGCGCCGTCCGCGTCGGGTTGGACGGGTGCGGGGTCGTTGAGTGATTTGATTTCTGGAGCCATTGCGAGGTCGGATTTGATGGCGTCAGCCCATTCGATCTTGAGGCCGGAGTATCCAGCCATGCGGCCCATGATGGCGGTCATGGTGCTGAGTGCGCCCCGTTCGGCTTCGTTGTAGGGGAGGTTGTTCCGGATGGCATGGAACAGGTCATCGTGTTCCTTTTGGTAGGGGTCGACGATGGGTTTCTCGGGTTCGTATGCCCAAGCGTTTTTCCCGGTGATGGTGAATTTGTTCCGGTCGTTGATCATCTCGACGGAGCCGAGCGATCCATGGGCGCATTCTGCGACGTAGTTGAAGCAGCCTGGGATCTGGCGGTTCTGGACGAACATGCGGGAGCCGTCGGCGTATTCGTATTCGATGGCGAAGTGATCGAAGATGCATCCGGCTTCTTTCCCTTTGCGCACTTCGGCGCCGGCCACGCCCATGGCGCTGATGGGGTAGGCGTTCTTGATCCAGTTGATGACGTCGATGTTATGAAGGCCCATATCGACGTGGATGTCGCCGCATTGCCAGGCGAAGTAGAACTGGTTGTTGAGTTGGTACTCGAGTTCGTTCCATTCGGGGCGGCGTGGGAGCATGGCTCTGGCGGTGCCCATGTTCCAGAAGGTGCGCGCGTAGTGGAACTCGCCGATGGCTCCGTCTTGAATCCGTTTGACGGTTTCAAGGTAACCGAGTTTGTGACGGCGTTGGAGGCCGACACCGACTTTGAGGTTCTTTTTCTTGGCGTCTTCTGCTGCAGCGAGAACGCGCCGGACTCCGATGGCATCGAGGGCGACCGGTTTTTCCATGAAGACGTGTTTTCCCTGTTTGACGGCTTCCTCGAACATGGCGGGGCGGAAGGTGCACGGGGTGGCGAGGATGACGACGTCACAGGCGGCGATGGCCTGTTTGTATCCCTCGAATCCGAGGAAGATCCTTTCTTTTGGAACATCCACTTTGTCGCCGTGTTGAGCGGAGAGATTTTGGAGTGCTTTCTGAACCTTTTCGTCGAAGAGTTCGGCGACTGCGACGAGTTTGACGTCGGGGCTGGTTTTGAGGGCTTGGTTTGCGGCGCCGGTGGCGCGTCCGCCGCAGCCGACCATGGCCAGTTTGAGAGGGCCTGTCTTGCTTTGGGCGTGGGCGAATCGCTCGATGGGGAGAGCGGCGAGGGTTGAACCGAGAGCGGCTGTTTTGAGGAAGTTACGTCGGGGTAGGGTATTGGATGGATTCATGATATTCGAGGGTCGGCCTCGGCGCGCGAGGTCTGCCCTTCCTTTAGCTAGAAGTGGTCCTGTTCCGCTGGGGCTTGTCGTCGGACGTGGCGGTTCGGGTTTCTTCCAGAGAAAAGAGGGGATGGGCAACTAAGGGTTGAGTGTGGGGGCGTGGGCGGGTTTATTATGGTCTGCTTTGGCCATGAATTCGAAAGGGACAACTCTGTATTTCGACAACAACGCGACGACGCCTGTCGATCCGGAGGTGTTGGATGCGATGATGCCGTATTTGCGTGAGCATTACGGAAATGCATCCAGCGTGTATGGGATCGGGAAGTTGGCTGCTCGTGCGATCGAGGAGGCACGGGAGCGGGTGGCCAGCGCATTGGGGTGTGAGGCGGGGGAGGTGGTTTTCACGAGTTGCGGGACGGAGTCCTCGAATGCGGCGATTCACTCCGCTTTGTTGGTGGATCGGGATCGTCAGCACATTGTGACGACGCGGGTTGAGCATAGTGCGACGTTGAAGACGTGTGAGGTGTTGGCGAAGCGCGGGTATGAGATCACGTGGTTGGGGGTCGATCGTGAGGGGCGTCTGGATTTGGAGGAGTTACGGGATGCGATCCGCGATGATACGGCGTTGGTGTCGGTGATGTGGGCGAACAACGAGACGGGGGTGGTGTTCCCGTTGGAAGAGATTGCGGCTTTGACGCGTGAGCGGTCGGTTTTTTTGCATACCGATGCGGTTCAGGTGATCGGGAAGTTGCCGGTGAATCTTGCGGCCTTGGGGTTGCAGTTCCTTTCGTTGTCGGGGCACAAGTTGCACTGTCCGAAGGGGATTGGTGCCTTGTACGTGAACCGGAAGTGTCGATTCACACCCTTTCTGACGGGGGGCGGGCAGGAGGGGGGGCGGCGTGCGGGGACGGAGAATGTCCCGTACATCGTGGCATTGGGGAAGGCGTGCGAGATTGCGGTTCGTCGGATTGAGGCGGAGCGGGTGGAGGTGAGGGCGTTGCGGGATGCGTTTGAGACGGGGGTGATGTCGTCGGTGTCGGGGGTGGTGGTGAATGGGGATGTGGAGAATCGGTTGCCGAACACGACGAGTCTGTCGTTTGAGGGGGTGGATGCGGAGACGCTGCTGCTTTTGTTGGATCAGGGTGGGTTGTGTTGTTCGGCGGGTTCGGCTTGCACGTCGGGATCGATCCATCCGTCGCATGTTTTGAAGGCGATGGGGATGAGTGATGATCGGGCGCGGTCGAGTCTGCGTTTTTCGTTCTCGAGGTTCAACACACGGGCGGAGGTTGAGCGAGGGGTGTCGATGGTGGTGGGATTGGTTGGGAAGATCCGTGCGGGTTAGTTTTGGAGTTGTTTTGAGGAAGGAGGCGAAAGGATGACAAGGCAGTGTTGGACATACGGAGTGGAGGTTGATCCTACGGAGGTGCGTGCGGTGAGTGCTGCCACGGGTTTGACGGAGGTGGCGTCTGCGATTTTGTTGAGGCGCGGTTTGGCAACATCTGAGACGGCGTCCCGTTTTTTGCAGCCGCGGTTATCGGAGTTATCGGATCCGTATCTGTTACCGGACATGGCGGCTGCGGTGCGTCGGATTTTCGAGGCGGTTGATCGCGGGGAGCGAATCGTGTTGTTCGGCGATTACGATGTGGATGGGGTGACTTCGGTGGCGCAGTTGCAGCGTGCATTGGTGAGGTACGGGGCTTCGGTGGAGTGTTTTGTGCCATTGCGGGTGGAGGAGGGCTACGGGCTGAGCGGGCAAGGGGTGGCTCGTTGTCTCGAGTTGTATTCGCCGCAGCTGATCATCACGGTGGATTGCGGGACGACTTCTGTGGAGCCGATCCGCGCGTTGAAGGAGCGCGGGATCGATGTGATCGTGTTGGATCATCACGAGTGTCCGGATGAGTTGCCGGATTGCGTGGCGATCGTGAATCCGAAGCGCGGGGAGGAGTTCCATTATCTTTGTACGGCGGGGCTCGCGTTCAAGCTGGTCCATGCCTTGATGAAGGAGCGACGGTTGGAGGAATTCGCGATCCGCCAACTGTTGGATCTTACGGCGTTCGGCACGGTGGCTGATCTGGTGCCGCTTCGGGGTGAGAACCGGACTTTCGTCTACCACGGTTTGAAGGCGGCGGGAATGTCTGTATGGCCTGGAGTGCGGGCGTTTGCGAAGTTGGCTGGGAGTGCGGATGGATTGGTGGCGCGGGATGTGAGTTTTCGGATTGCGCCGCGATTGAATGCGGCGGGGCGGATCGGTGACGCTCGGTACGCGTTGGAGATCTTGTTGTCGGACGATTCTGCGCGGGTGGAGGAGTTGATGCGGTTGTTGGATGACCAGAATGTGCAGCGTCAGTCTTTTGGTGTGGTCGTGAAGGATGAGCTGGAGGGGATGTTCAGCTCAAGTGGGCTGGACGCGTCGGGGGTCCGTTCAGTGGTTGCTGGCTCGGAATCCTGGCATCCTGGGGTCGTTGGGATCGCCGCTTCGCATCTGGTGAAGATGTTCCGGCGTCCTTCGTTTGTCGTCTCTTTTGATTCAACAGGATATGGCAAGGGGAGCGGTCGGAGTGTGCCTGGGTTTCCGTTGGTGGAGTTGTTGCGTGAGTGCGCTGAGGCGTTGGTGACGTTTGGAGGGCACGATGCGGCTGCGGGTATTGGGGTCCGTCGGGAGCGGTTCGAGGACTTTCGGCGGTTATTTGAAGCGGCGGTGAGTCGGCGGGCGCAGGGTGGGGACTGTGTGGAGGAGATCGCGGTGGAGCAGTGTTTGGAGATGGGGCAACTTGGTCTGACGTTGTGTGATGATATTGGGCGACTGGGGCCTTTCGGGATGGGGAATGAGGCTCCGCTTTTCTCGTTGGAGGGCGTGCGGATTGAGAGAACGGTGCCCCGAGGGGAGCGTCATTTACGGCTCGATTTGGCCCAAGGTTCGCGGAGGTGTAGCGCGATCTGGTTTGACGGGGCGGGAGTGCCTTTGCCTTCGGGACCGGTTGACGTGGCGTTCGAGTTGCAACGGAACGAGTACAATGGGCGAGTCGAGGCGCAGTTACGGGTCGTTTCGGTGCGGGCGTCTGAAGCGACCGTTTAGCTGCAGGCGGGGGCTGAGCTTTGGTGAGGCGCGATTGCACTGAGGCGACCTGAGGTCAGGATCTTTGCGCGAAGTCCGCCGCGGCCTTTGAGGAAGGACTCAGTTCCGGGGTGGCATGCGGAGTCCATCCAGTAACAGGGTGAGCATTCTCCGGTGCCGAGGAAACGGACGCCTTGCAGGATGAACTCTTGCCCGATGAGGCTGTTGAGGTCGCAGTCACGGACGACGACGTTCCTGCGAAGAACTCCTGGTGAGAGGTTGGCCAAGGAGAACTGTGTTTGGAGGCTTTCCCAAACTTGAGCATCGAAGAAGGTGATCTGTCCTTTGTAATCCGGTTTGAAGTCGAAGAAGCGGTCACCGCGTATTCCTCGACCTGCGACGCATTCGATCGAATCGACTTCACGGATGGGGAACGAGTCTGGGTCTTTCCCGTGGTGGCCGAAGAAGTTATGTCCTTCCGAGATGTAGATGCGCACGATTTGCATGACTTTGGTGGCTTGCGGGATGATGGTTTGGGGGTGTGAGGTGTTCAACTGCGAGACTCGGTTATGATGGGGTGGTTCTGGCAGGAGGTAGGTCGGAAAGATTCGGGAGAGATAAGGCGATGTTGACGGTTCGAGGTGAGGCGTTGTGGGAGCGTCAGTGCCGAGTGATGCGTGGGGCGGGTGCTGTACGCGTTCTGGTGGCGTGCGGGAGGCAGCGAGTTCTGTCGGGTGGTGCAGAGATGGTGAGTGATGGAGTGGGGGATGGGCCGCTGGCGGGTTTGGCGGCTTGCGCGGGTCGGGTTCGTGTGGGGAGGATGGTGATGGTGTGTGCGGTGGATTCGCTCGGGGTGGGGGTTTCTTTTTGGCGTCGATTGAAGGCGGAGGTTCGACGTGGTGTGGGGTGTGTCCCGGTTTTGGAGGGGCGTCGGCAGCCCTTGTTGGCGGTCTATCCGTGGCGCGCGTTCTGTGAGGCGGAGAGGCTCATCCGCGAGGGTGAGCGACGGGTGGGTGTGTGGGTGGATTGTTGTGTTGCGATGGGGGTGGTGCGAGAGGTGGTCTTGCCGCGGGAGTGGGCGGGATCGGTTGCGAATGTGAACACGGAGGCTGAGTTCGATGACTGGGCGCGCTGCGATCTCGGCTCGGCGCTTTGAGAGAGTGGCGCCTTTCAGTTGGGGCGCTGCCGTCTTGGAGGGCGGCTCAAAATGCGAACCCGAAAGACACGTTGACCGCACCCCATGGCTCATATTTGCGCGGGGAGGGATTTTTGCCGATGTCGACGCGTAAGGGGCCGACGACGAGATCGTAACGGAATCCGACTCCGACAGCGAATCGTGTGTCTTTCAGTTCGAACCGGCTGGTGTCGGCGAGATTCCCGGCGTCAGCGAACACAGCGCCTCGGAGTTTTGGGAGGAGCGGGAAATCCGCTTCCGCATTGAGGGCGAAGAACTGGTTGCCTCCGAGGGATCGGCCTGCATTTGAGCGGGAGGTGAGGCGTCGTTCCGTGAAACTTCTTACGGAGTAGGGGCCACCGAG
>CAZAZT010000152.1:0-8399 GCA_964489645.1 uncultured Chthoniobacteraceae bacterium
GGGGGCCGTGGCGGTCGGGGTGATCGGGGTGATCGGGGTGATCGGGGTGATCGGGCGGTTCGGCGGAAAAACCCCCGCGAAAACGGGGATTTGCCTAAAGGCTAAAGGGTCGCATTCCGTAGCCTAATTATGGATTTTCTGTTGGCGCAGGAGGAAACCCGTCGGAAGGTGGGTTCCCTTGCGGTTTTATTTGTGGTTGGGGCGTTGGGAACGGCTGCTTTGGTGCATGTCGTTTCGATGTGGGTTTGTGGGGTTTCTCTGACGGGGATGTCGCATTGGGGTTACGCGCCTTTCACCTTCGGTTTTTCGTTTGTGATGATGGGGGTTGGGACGGTGTTCAGGATGTTCTCCCTTCAGGAGGGGGGGGCTGCGGTGGCGCGGGAGATGGGAGGTCGGCGATTGCATCCGGCGAGTCCGGAACCGTATGAGAAGCGGTTGGTGGAGGTGGTGGAAGAGGTCTCGTTGGCGGCGGGAGTGCCCGTTCCTGAGCTGTGGATTTTGGAGAAAGAAGAGGGGGTCAATGCCTTTGTAGCGGGGTTGGATCCTGCTTCTGCGGTTCTGGGACTGACGAACGGGGCTTTGCGGCGGTTGAGCACGGAGGAGTTGCGGGCATTAGTGATCCACGAGGTGGTGCACATCATGAACGGGGATATGCGGCTGAACTTCCGCTTGCTTCCTTGGGTGCACGGATTGGCCTTTCCGGTGGTGACTGGGCGTCAGTTGTTAGGTTTACGCAATGGTTCGACGGAGAGCAGCACGTTGCTTCGGGCGTTCGCGATGTTGCTCATGTTGTTCGGTTCGATCGGGTCCCTTTTCGCGCGGATCATCCAGTCCTCGATCTCGCAGGCACGCGAGTTGGAGGTGGATCGGGTGGTGAACCATATGCTTCGGTCGCCGAACCCGTTGGTCGCGGTCCTTCGGAAAATCGGGGGATGGTCCACGAACAGTTTGGTGGCAAGCGAGTATGCGCCGGAACTGGGGCACATCTTTTTCTCGGAGGCATTCAGTGGTCCGTACGTCCTATTTTTTCCGACGCATCCTCCTCTGGAAGAGAGGATTCGGGCGTCGGATAGCGGGTGGAACCGGGAGTATCTTGGTGCGGACGTGCAGGACTTGGAGCAGGAGCGTGGGATGAACGAGATGAAGGAGGTTCTGGCACGAATCGAGGCGTCGGAAGAGGGTGGCGCTGCGGTTGCGCCTCCTGCATTTGCAGAGAACCCTTCGATACCGGTCCGTTTTCCAGCGGAGCAACACATCCCGTCCAACGTTTTGGAGGACATCACGGGGCGGATGAACCCTTCGAACTTCATCCAAGCGGGGTTGGTGAAGCGTAGCCTGATACCGGATTGGGTGGTTCGCACGCGTTCGAGGGAGAATGTGAAGGCCCTGATGATCCAACTGTTCCGAGCGCCGCACCGAGCGGAGTCCCGGTTGGGAGATGCGGCATCTTCCCAAAAACTGGCTTTGTTCGACATGGCGATGCCGCTCTTGCGGCGGATGGGCTACGAGGATTTTGCGACCTTGTATCTGCGGTGTGAGCGCGAGTTGGCTCGTTGCGACGAGGTGGAACTCTTCAGGTTCCTGCTCTTGCGCGCGTTCCGGCGGCGCATGCGCGTTGCGCTTGGGATGATTGAACCGTCCCCTGCCCTGTATCACGAGCCCACGGAACTTTGGTTGGAGTTGAGGACGCTGATCTCAACGATGGTGGTGATGGGTGGGCCATCCGCTGGCTACCCGCATGCTTATGCCACGTCGTGGGACAAGTTAGGGGCGGATGGGGCGCCGCCGCAGATGAAGGTGGATGGAGATTCCGCTTCGTTGAGTCGTGCTCTCGAGCAGATCGAGCAAGCGTCACCGGCGTTGAAGCGGCGCGTTCTTCTTGCCTGCGGGGCGGCGATCGGCCAAGGCGGCTATGTGACGGATTACGAGGGCTGCTTGATCCGTTTGTTGGCGGATATCATGGGGGTGGCCATCGTGCCAATTTTCCGTAGTCCGGAGGCGGTGGCGGAGGTGGAGGAGCCGGAGTTGCTCTCCTTGGGATCGGCTGCGTGATTTTTACGCGACCGCGAGTGACTCTCCGCGTGACACCGAGGTGAGGACGTGGCAAAGGAGGCGGGTCATGATTACTCCCTCCTACTTCCGTCGCGGGTTTCTTCGCACCGCATTGATCGTTTCGCCCTTTCTCGCAGCCGGCATCATCTCGGCGCAGGAAGCCTCGGGTTCGGCGAGTGGCAAGCCTGCTGACGAGGTGGCGCTCATCAAGACGACCAAGGGGGACATGGTGGTGAAATTCTGGCCTGAGAAAGCGCCGAAGACGGTGGAGAACTTCAAGAAGCTTGCGTCGCAGAAGTTCTATGACGGCACGGCCTTCCATCGGATCATCGACGGGTTCATGATCCAAGGAGGTGACCCCAACACGAAGGATCCAGCGAACGAAGATGCGTTTGGCACGGGCGGTCCTGGGTACAAGATCGACGCGGAGTTCAACGACCGGAAGCATGTGTTTGGCGTGATCTCGATGGCGCGGAGTGCGCATCCGGATTCAGCGGGCAGTCAGTTCTTCCTCATGCTCGGGGATGCCCCGTTTTTGGATGGGAAATACACCGGGTTCGGCCAGATCATCAAGGGTGAGGATGTTTTGAAAACCATTGGTAAGACGGCGGTTGGATCGAGTCGCAGTGGGGAGCGGAGCAAGCCGCAAGAGCGTATCGAGGTCAAGAGCGTGCAGATCGGCAAGGCGTCCGAGCTTGCGAAGTGACGCGGTGACATCGGGGTTGCAAGGGAACACCTGACCGAACGGGTTTTTCGGCCCTTCTCTCGAGAGGAGGGCCGCAGCATTTTATGAAAAGGACTGGAAAAGTGAGGATTGCAACGCCCCAGATGGCGTGCGGTTTGGATCCCAAGGAGAACCTGGACAAGGCCGTGGGGCAGATCCGGCAGGCGGCGGCCCAAGGCGCTCAGATTGTCGGGTTACAAGAGTTGTTCACCTCGGTCTATTTCTGCCAGATCGAGGACCACAAGTATTTCGGGTTGGCGGAGGCGATTCCAGGGCCATCGACCGAGGTGTTGTGCAAGGTTGCGGCCGAGTTGGAGGTGGTGATTGTTGCGTCCTTGTTTGAGCGGCGTTCGGCGGGTCTTTACCACAACACGGCGGCGGTGATTGATGCGGATGGCCGTTATTTGGGGAAATACCGGAAGATGCATATCCCGGACGACCCGCTTTTCTACGAGAAGTTCTATTTCACCCCTGGGGATCTGGGGTTCCGGTCATGGAAAACGCGGTATGCGGACATCGGGGTCTGTATTTGCTGGGATCAGTGGTACCCGGAGGCGGCGCGTCTGACGGCATTGCGGGGGGCGCAAATCCTCTTCTATCCGACGGCGATCGGTTGGCATCCGTCGGAGAAGGCGGAGTACGGGAGCCGTCAGCATAACTCTTGGGAGACGATCCAGCGTTCGCATGCCATTGCGAATGGGTGTTACGTGGCGGTGACGAATCGCGTGGGGCATGAGGCACCGGATGGCGGGCCGGGTCTGGAGTTTTGGGGGCAGAGCTTTGTGTCGGACCCAGCGGGGCAGATCATCGCGAAGGCGTCGGTGGATCGTGAAGAGGTGATGGTGACGGAGGTGGATCTGGATGCGTTGGATGTTCAGCGCACGCACTGGCCGTTTTTCCGGGACCGCCGGATCGATGCGTATCAGGGGATGGATCGCCGCTTCTTGGAGGAGGGAGATGTTTAGTTCTAAAGGACGACTTCGTGGCGGGGATAGTCCCACTGCGCAGGGCTATCGGATGCCGGCGGAGTGGGAACCGCACGCGGCCACGTGGCTGAGTTGGCCGCGGCCGGAGGGAATCTCGTTCCCTGATGCGTATGACCGCGTGATGCCCACGTTTGCGCGGATGGTGGACGCTTTGGCCGACTCCGAGCCCGTGCACATCAATGTGTGCGAGGCCTCGCATGAGGCTGTGGTGCGGGGCGTACTGGCTCAGCAAGGCGCGAGAGACGGACACGTGGTCTTCCATCGGAATCCGATCAACGAGCCATGGTGTCGGGATCACGGGCCGATTTTTGTCACCCGAGAGGGGACAGAGCCTGTGTTGATCCTTGATTGGGGCTACAACGCTTGGGGCGGCAAGTACCCGCCGTACGACGCGGACGATGTCATCCCGACGCGGATCGCCCGTTGGATGGATGTCCCGGTGAGTGAGCCCGGGATGATTCTTGAGGGGGGATCCATTGATGTGAACGGAGCGGGAACGCTTCTTACCACGACGTCTTGCTTACTGAACCCCAACCGAAATCCCGGGCTCACGCAGTCGGAGATCGAGGAACGGTTGTGCGAAAATCTTGGGGTTTCGAAAGTCCTTTGGTTAGGGGATGGGATTGAGGGAGATGACACGGACGGGCATGTTGATGACATCACACGATTTGTGTCGGAGGACACAGTGCTGACGGTGGTGGAGCCTGATGAGTCGGATCCGAACCATGCTCCGTTGCAGGAGAACCGTGAAGCGTTGGAGCGGATGTTTCTGGCGGATGGGCGTCCGTTGAAAGTTCTGGAGTTACCGATGCCGGATCGGATTGACCGCGAGGATCTGCGATTGCCGGCGAGCTATGCGAACTTCTACATCGCGAATCGGGTCATCCTTCTTCCGGTCTTCGGTTGTGAGAAGGATGCGGAGGCGGAGCGCATTGTGGCTGGGTGCTTTCCGGACCGGCGCGTTGTGTCCATCGATTGCCGCGAACTGATTTGGGGATTGGGCGCTTTCCATTGTTTGACGCAACAGCAGCCGGTGTGGTGATGGCGCGGGATTGACTTTGAGCGTGGTGCGGGGTTTGAAAGGCGTGTCAAACTTCCCCCGAATGAAAAAAGCATTCCTTCTCGCAGCATCGCTCACCTTGGGTTTCACCGTGCAGGCCCAGGATGCAAAACCAAAGCCGGCAACCTATTTGACCGAAGAACAGGCTCGCTCCATCGGGCCCGATTTCGATCTCCAGGGCGAATACGCGGGCGCGCAAGTGGGGGCCCAGGTGATTGCACTGGGGGATGACACTTTTCGAGCGGTTTTCTTGAAAGGCGGTCTTCCTGGGGCGGGATGGGACAAGTCGCCCAAGGTTGAGATCGAGGCGAAGCGGAGTGGTGAGACCGTGGAGTTCGCGAAGGACAGTTGGAAAGCTGTTCTGAAGAAGGGATCCCTTTCTGGCGAAGGTACTTGGGGCGCTTTCGATCTGAAGCGCGAGAGCCGTCAGAGTCCGACGATTGGCGCGAAGCCGCCTCAAGGCGCGGTCATTTTGTTCGACGGATCGAACTGCGACGCGTTTGTGGGAGGGCACTTCGACGACTTGAACCGGAACCTCCTCGCCTCTGGATCAAAAACGAAGCGTGCGGATTTCCAGGATTATCAGTTGCATGTCGAGTTCTTGTTGCCGTTCAAGCCTTTGGGACGTGGGCAGGACCGTGCGAACAGCGGCGTTTACATGCAGGACCGGTACGAGGTCCAGGTGCTTGATAGCTTTGGATTGCGTGGTGCAAATAACGAGTGCGGTGGTATTTACTCCAAGACGGAGCCTTCGGTGAACATGTGTTTGCCTCCGCTGGTCTGGCAGACCTACGACATCGATTTCACGGCTGCCAAGTTCGATGCGTCGGGGGTCAAATCAAAGAATGCGGTGATCACGGTGAAGCACAACGGGGTGGCAATCCACGATAACGTGGAGATCGCTGGTCCGACGGGAGGCGGCAAAAAGGAGGACACCACGGGCGGTGCGATCCAGCTTCAGGGGCATGGCAATCCGGTGTTCTACCGGAACGTCTGGATCGTGCCTCGCTGATCTTCGGACCTCGGATTGGTTGGCCTCGGTCTGTGTCCTCCCTGTGATGTGGACAGGGGGGGATTTGCCCCTGTAATTTTACCTCCTTATGTCGATTTGGAATCTAGCCCATCCGTGGCTCCGTGATCTTGTTGCCTACGAACCTGGCAAGCCCATCGAGGACGTTGCGCGTGAACTCGGGTTAGAACCGGGGCAGATCATCAAACTCGCCTCGAATGAGAATCCGCTTGGGCCGTCCCCGAAGGCCTTGCAGGCCATGCGGGACACCTTGGAGCGCTCGCATTTCTATCCAGATGGAGGAGGCTATTACCTTCGGGAAGCGATCGCTGAGCGCACGGGGTTGAAGCGGGAGAACGTGATTCTCGGGTGCGGCTCCAACGAGGTGATCGAGTTCATCGGACACGCCTTCCTGAAGCCGGGCGACGAGATCGTGACGGCGAAACATGCGTTCGTCGTTTACAAGTTGATGGCCACCCTGTTCGGTGCCACGACCGTGGAGGTGGACGATCCGGGTTATGCGCATGACCTTGATGCCATGGCGGCAGCCATCACGCCGCGGACGCGCGAGGTGTTCATTGCGAATCCGAACAATCCGACGGGGACGTTGTTGAATCAGGACCAGATCGATCGGTTCATGGAAAAGGTTCCAGACCACGTGGTGGTCGTTTTCGATGAGGCGTATTACGAGTTCTTGGACAATCCGCCGGACGTCCTGAAATATGTTCGAGAGGGGCGCAATGTCGTGGTTTTGAGGACTTTCTCGAAGATCCAAGGTCTTGCAAATCTCCGGATCGGGTACGGGCTTTCCAACCCGGAACTCATCACGGTCTTGCAGAAAACCCGGCAGCCTTTCAACGCGAATGGCATCGCTCAAGCGGGTGCTCTGGCTGGGATCCTCGACACGGACCATCAGTTGAAAACCCGTGCAATCACCACAGAGGGAAGGAATTATCTTCAGGAGACGTTCCAGCGGCTTGGGCTGCGCTATGTCCCGAGTTTTGCCAACTTCGTCTTGGTAGAGGTTGGGGATGGCAAGGCGACGTTCCAGGCATTGATGAAGCGTGGCGTGATCATCCGCGACATGAACGCTTACGGGCTTCCGTCCTGGATCCGCGTTTCTGTTGGCACGATGGAACAGAACCGCCGGTTCGTTGAGGAGCTGGTCGAACACCTTGGATTGCAGGGACGTCTGTCGGCCTGATCTCTCGACGAGCCATCGATTCCCTGCCCATGGATACTATCGCGGCGATCGCCACGCCTCCTGGGCAGGGAGCCCTTTCGGTGATCCGGGTCAGCGGGCCGGATGCGGAGAGCGTGCTCCGGACCGTTTTCCGTTCGCGCGGGTCGGTGGAGCCGAGCGTGCAAACGCGAAGAGCGGTCCTTGGGGAGGTGATCTCGGAGGACGGATGTGTGCTTGATGAAGGGTTGGTGGTTTTCTTTCGAGGTCCGGCAAGTTTCACGGGCGAAGACACCTTTGAGTTCACGGGGCATGGTGGGACATTGGTCACGCGCCGTGTTCTGGAGAGGACGATGCGTGCGGGCGCACGGGGGGCGCATCCCGGCGAGTTCACGCAACGGGCTTTCATCAATGGGCGACTCGATCTGACGCGAGCGGAGGCCGTGATGGATCTGATCGGCGCGCAGAGCGACCGCGCATTACGGATGGCTGCGGGGCTTTTGTCTGGAAGTCTTGGTCGCCGAATCACGGAGGCTTGCGATGGTCTGATTGGGGTCTTGGCTCACGTGGAGGCCTACATCGATTTCCCGGAGGAGGACATCGACCCGGAGACCGGATCGGCGTTGTGCGCGCGGATGCGTGAAGTGTTGGGATTGGTCAGGGTCTTGGAAGGGTCGGCTTATCGTGGAAGGATTTTGCGAGAGGGTGTGCGTATCGTTTTATGCGGTGCTCCGAATGCTGGTAAGAGCAGTCTTTTGAACCATTTGCTGGGCAAGGATCGCGCGATCGTGAGTCCGGTTGCTGGAACAACGAGGGACACCATTGAGGAATCCGTCCAGATGCGGGGTTACGCGGTGCGGTTGATCGATACTGCGGGGATCCGTGAAGCGGGAGATTCGGTGGAGGCGGAAGGGGTGCTTCGTTCCCAACGTGAGGTGGAGCTTGCGGACATCATTTTAGCCGTGATCGACGTGAGTGAGGCTCGCGGGACGGCTTATATCCCTGATGACAAGCGGGTGGTGCGTGTGTTCAACAAGGCGGATCTGGCGGAACATTTGGATTGGAAGGGTGTTGAAGGGGTTCGGTTGTCTTGCCTCACTGGGGAAGGGCTGGACGATCTGGAAGCCGAGGTGGAGCGCCGCATCGGTGAGGGCGGGCAGTTGTCCGATACGGATGAGCCTGCGGTGAATGCGCGTCAGGCCGATGCGTTGAGACGATGTGCAAAGGCGTTGGAGACGGCATTACGAGGGATGGAAGCGGGGGCGGGAACGGAGTTGGTCTCTGAGGATCTTCGGGAGGCTTTGGGTGCACTTGGGGAGATTGTCGGGCGAGTGGATGCGGATGACATCCTCGGTCGCATCTTCGCGAGTTTTTGTATCGGGAAGTGA
>CAZAZT010000153.1:0-8232 GCA_964489645.1 uncultured Chthoniobacteraceae bacterium
GTTGGCTCGGGAGTTGGAGGATCGGTTGTTCATCGTGATGCGCGTGTATTTTGAGAAGCCGCGAACGACGATTGGGTGGAAGGGGTTGATCAACGATCCTGGGTTGGATGATTCGGGTGACGTGGAGCGTGGGTTGAGGGTGGCTCGACGGCTTTTATTGGATGTTGCGGAGTTGGGGTTACCGGCTGGCACGGAGTTCTTGGATCCGATCATCCCGCAATACATTGCGGATCTGATCAGTTGGGCGGCGATTGGGGCGCGGACGACGGAATCGCAAACGCATCGCGAGATGGCGAGCGGTCTTTCGATGCCTGTTGGTTTCAAGAACGGGACGGATGGGAGTGTGCAGACGGCGATGGATGCGATGCGATCGTCTCAGGCGCCGCATGGTTTTCTTGGCATCGATCAGGAAGGGATGACGAGCATCATCAAGACGGCTGGGAATCCGGACGGGCATGTGGTTTTGCGTGGCGGACGGGATGGGACGAACTACGGTTCGGAGCATACTCAGGCGGCGATCAACAACTTACGCAAGGCTGGGTTGAATCCTGGGTTGATGGTGGATTGCAGCCATGCGAACAGCGGCAAGGATCCGTTGCGACAACCGGCGGTGTTCGCGGATGTGATGGAGCAGCGTCGTTCGGGGAGGAAGGAGCTGATCGGGGTGATGCTCGAGAGTCATCTCGAGTTGGGGAACCAACCGTCTGGGCCGGCTTCGGGTCTTCGATACGGGGTGTCGATCACGGATGCGTGTCTCGACTGGGGGCGGACGGAGGAGTTGCTACGTACGCTTTGAGCGAGTGGGACGCTCCGTGGGTGGGAGCGTCGTGTGCGACCACTTGAGAGGGTGACTTGTTAGGGTCACATCTCGCAGTCGTGATCGCAGACGATCACGCGATCGAGACGGGGGACGACTTTCGATACGGCAGCTTGATGGATTGGGTGTGGCAGATAGGCATCACGAGCGGCAGGGCTTTCGAAAAGCATGACGAAGCTGTGGGTGAACCCGTCGCTGAGCCCTTCGGTGCTGTTGTTGACGCCCCATGTGAGGTCGAGGATTCCGGGGATCTGTTTCGGCAGGGATTCGATGATGTTCCAGACATCGGCGATGTCATTTGGGGTGCATGAGTCCTTGAACTTGAAGAAAGCGATATGTTTGGTGCGTGTTGCCATGGTGGGATGGTGGTGAAAAGCGGTGGGGCTGTGAATTGGGATCTGGCTTGAGTGGGCGGAAATGTGTGTGTCGGTTGGATGGTTGTGGATGTTCTGCGAGAGGGGAGTTGGGTCTTTGGGCTTCCGGTGGGAGAAGGCGGGTGGGAAGGCTCTGCGATGTTGGAGATGTGACATCCCTTGCTGGCGGTCGGTGCGGCTGGAATGAGGTGGGGGTCTGTTCGAGAGGCGGTCATCGGTCTAGGCTGGTTGTATGCATGCTCTGGTGCGGACATTTCTTGAGGACAACCTTTCGCCTGCGGCAGACAGCGAGTTGCCGGACTTCGTTGTGGCTGGGCCCACTGCGTCGGGGAAGAGTGCATTTGCCGCTCGGCTAGCTGAGCGGACGGGGAGCGAGGTGGTGGGTTGCGATGCGTTCCAAGTTTACCGAGGCGTTCCTGTGCTCACGGCGCAACCCTCTGAGGCGGAGATGGCAGCGGTGAGGCATCACCTGGTGGGCGTCTTGTCGGTGTCGGAGATTTCTGATGCGGTGTGGTACGCGAGGGAGGCGCGTCGCGCGATCCGGTCGATCCATGCGACGCATCGCCGCGTTATCTTGGTTGGGGGCACGGGGTTTTATCTGCGTTCCCTGCTGGAGGGTTTGTCGCCGGACACACCGACGGGGGATGAGGCGTTGCGGGCGGTCTTGGAGCAGATGCCGCTGGAGGAGTTGGTTGCGGAGGTGCGAGCGAAGGATGCGGAGGCGGCATCGAGGATGGATTTGAAGAACCCACGGCGAGTGGTGCGGGCGGTGGAGGTGATGCGTTTGTCTGGGCGGCCGTTCTCGTCATTTCGTGTGGATCGGGTCGCGCACGGCGTGCCTGGGATCCGGTTGAGTTGGGATCGATCCGCGCTTTGGTCGAGGATCGAGCGGCGGACGGATGCGATGTTGGTTGGCGGGGCGTTGGATGAAGTTGCGCGGGCTCGGGAATCTGTTCGGGATGGGGTGGGGGTTTGTCTTGCGATCGGGTTCCGTGAGGTGGAGGAGTGTTTGGACGGGAAGCGAACGCTTCCTGAGACGCGCGACGCGATTGTCATCGGGACGCGTCAATATGCGAAGCGGCAGACGACGTGGTTCCGTGGGCAGACCGCCTTTGATGAGGTCTGCGGAAAATCGGCGGAGGAGTGGGTCTAGGTTGCGAGGGGTGCAGCGAGGCGAGGAGTCGGTGGGGAACGTTGTGTGCTCGCACGACTCGCATGAAACGATGGATGGCCGTGTGTGTTGTGTGCGTTGTGGGGCTGATTTGTGAGGGGTTTGGTGCGTTACCGGAGTTGCGGACGGTGCCCGCGGTGATTGCGCGTGAGCGGGACGGATTGCCTCGATTTTTCGCGAAGGCAGAGGGCGGGGGGGAGGTACGGGTGGCGTATTTGGGGGGCTCGATCACGGCGGCGCCCGGTTGGCGCGTGAAGAGTTTGGCGTGGCTTCAGGAGCGCTTTCCGAAGGCACGCTTCAGCGAGATTGCGGCATCAATCGGCGGCACTGGGAGCGATCTTGGTGTGTACCGAGTGGAGCACGATGCCTTGCAACATCGCCCGGATCTTTTGTTCGTCGAGTTCTGTGTGAATGACGCTGCTGCGTCGGCTGCCCGGATATGGAGCGGCATGGAGGGTATCGTTAGGAAGACATGGAAAGCATTGCCAAACTGTGACATCTGCTTCGTGTACACCTTCAAGACAGGGTTCGAGAAGGATCTGGCGCAGGGGTTATGCACGAGTTCCCAGTCCGCGATGGAGATGTTGGCGGACCATTACGGCATCCCTTCGGTCAACTATTCTGTCCGGTGCATGGAGATGATCTCATCGGGGCGGATGGTGGTGAGGGAGGAGGATCGGGGGCCCCAGACGAGCGGGACGGCGGTGGTTTTCTCGAAGGATGGGGTCCATCCATTGGACGCTGCGCACGGCGTTTACACGGAGGTTTTGGGTGAGGCGCTTTCCGCGTGGAAGGGGCATCAGGTTGCGGTCCGAGACCGAGGCGAGCGGTTGGCGAAGGTGTTCACGGACGACCATTGGGAGAACGCAACGATGGTTTCAATGGAAGCCATTGGCATTCAGCGATTTGGGGCATGGTCAGTCCTTGGGGATCAAGATGCGGTCCGTCGGGTGGCGGGACGTCGGATGGCCTCGCTTTGGACGGTGTCCGAACCTGGGGCGAAACTGCGGTTCCGGTTCCGGGGAACGTCCGCGCGGATGTATGATCTGGTGGGGCCGAACGGCGGTCAGGTTGACGTGGAGGTGGATGGGAAGGTGAGGGGTCCGGTTGCGCGATTTGACAGTTATTGCACGTATCACCGGATTGCGACGCTCTCGTTGGGAGAGGATTTGGCGCCTGGGGAGCACGAGGTGACGATCACGTTGCGTGGGGATCAACCGGATCGGACGGCGGTGATGGCGAAGGACAAAGCGGGGACGGATCCGGCCAAGTACCATGGCACGGTGGTCTGGTTTGGCGGGGTTTTGGTGCGCGGTGAGGTGGTGCCTTAGGGGTTGTTGAGTTCACGCGATCCAGTCCTTCACGAGTTTGCCGGCGACATCTGTGAGTCGGAAGTCGCGGCCTTGGAATCGGTGGGTGAGGCGGAGGTGATCGAGGCCGAAGAGGTGTAGGAGGGTGGCGTGGAAATCATTGATATGGACAGGGTCACGCGTGATGTTCCATCCGATCTCATCGGTTTCGCCGTAGGTGAGGCCGCCCTTCAAGCCGCCACCGGCCATGAGGAGTGAGAATGCGAAGGGATGATGGTCGCGTCCGGTGACGCTTTTACTGCCGCCTCGGTTTTCACCGAGAGGAGTGCGGCCGAATTCGCCTGCGACGACGATGAGAGTTTCGTCGAGCAGCCCCCGTTGTTTGAGATCTTTGATGAGGGCGGCGATGGGTTGGTCGGCCATGCCTGCGTTGAAGGTCAGCTCATTATCGAGGTTGGAGTGGTGATCCCAGGAGGCGTGCACGATGTTCACGAATCGGACGCCGCGTTCGATGAGGCGTCGTGCGAGGAGGCAGTTCTTTGCGTAGGCGTTGTATTGGCCTGGGCCGCCTGCGCGGGTTGCCTTGATGTCGGGCTCTTTTCGATCGAGTCCGTACATGGCCAATGTTTCTGGGGATTCTCCGGAGAGGTCCATGAATTCGGGGGCGGCGGTCTGCATCCTGAACGCGAGTTCGTAGGCGGAGATGCGAGAGGCGATTTCCGAGTCGTGCAGGGCATTGAAGCGTTCTGCATTGAGTTGTGCGAGCGTGTCGAGGCTGTTGCGTTGGAGTGATGCGGGGAGGCCGTCTGGGTTACGGAGGTTGAGGACGGGATCGCCTTGATTGCGGAAAAGGACGCCTGCATAGACGCTTGGGAGGAACCCGGATTGCCAGAGGGATGTTCCTGCGCTTCCGCCGCGGCCTGCGGTGAGGACGACGTAACCTGGGAGGTCGCGTGACTCGCTACCGAGTCCGTAGTTGAGCCAGGAGCCCATGGTTGGCAAGCCGAAGGTGCCGCGGCCGCACGTGAGGACGAGTTGAGCGGGGTGATGGTTGAACTGATCGGTGTGCATGGAGCGCACGAGCAGGAGGTCGTCTGCGCATTGGGCGAGGTTGGGAAGGAGGTCGCTGAGTTCCATTCCGGACTGACCGTGTTTGGTGAACTTGCGTGGCGAGCCCATGAGGACGGCGGACTCCTTTTTGATGAAGGCGAATCGGACGTTCTTGGTGAGCGACTCTGGCAGGGGTTGACCGTTGAGTTCGTTGAGTTTGGGTTTGGGGTCGTAAAGGTCGAGCTGACTGGGAGCCCCTTCCATGAAGATGAAGATGCAGTTCTTCGCCTTGGGAGCGAAGTGGGGTTTTCGTGGGGCGAGGGGATCAGCTGCTGCGGGGATGGATGGGGCTGCGATGCCGTCCTGTGCGAGCATCGAGTTGAGGGCGAGCAGGCCGAGTCCGTTGGCGGTCGTGGTGAAGAACTCGCGGCGCGCGAGGTGGACGGCGTGGTGGAGGGGATTCATGGCGTGGAGAGAGTGGTTGTTGCGAAGGGATTGGGACATCAATCGCGGGTGATGAGTTCGTCGGTGTTCAGGAGGGTGCGGGCGAGAGCGGTCCATGCGGCGGTCTCGACAGAGCCGGCGAACTGTTTTGCTGAGTCGGTGTCCTGTTTGAACGTCTCGCGGGCTTGCGAGAGGAGGTGGATGAGGCTTTCCATCTCGATCGGATTCGGTTCGCGGAGGAGGACGGAGGTGAAGAGGGAGCGGATCCGTTCGTGGTCGTTGCGTTCTGCGGATTCGATTGAGGCGGTTTGTTTGCCGAGGGCGAGGGCTGCTTCTGCGAATGTTGCGGCGTTGAGGGTGGTGAGCGCTTGGAGAGGCGTGTTGGAGACGGTGCGCCGCACGTTGGTGAGGTTTGCGTCGGGGCAGTCGAAGGTCATGAGCTCAGGGTAGGGGGCTGTTCGTTTGAAAAAGGTGTACATGCCGCGACGGTACCGGTCTTCGCCTTTGCTTTCGGTCCACTTGAAGTTGTTCGCGTAGCTGAGGGCGGCGATCTCTGGGGGCATAGGCGGGAAGACAGACGGACCTCCGATCTTGCGCGAGAGCAGCCCTGCGGAGGCGAGGTGCAGATCGCGGACGATTTCCCCTTCGACGCGGATGCGGTTCTGTCGAGCGAGGAGTGTGTTGAGAGGGTCTTTGTCCGCGAGATCGGGGCGTGTTGCTGACGAGCGTTGATAGGTCTGTGACAGCATGATGCTCCGGATGAGTTGTTTCCGGCTCCAGCCATTGGAACGGAGGCTTGATGCGAGGAGGTCGAGGAGTTCGGGATGACTGGGCGATTCGCCGCGCACGCCGAAGTCTGCGACGGTCCGGACGATGCCTTCGCCGAAGAGGCGCATCCAGATCTGGTTCGCGAGCACACGTGCGGTGAGCGGGTTTTCGGGTTGGAAGAGCCAGTTCGCGAAGTCGAGGCGAGAGGGTTGGCCCGAGGGGATTGCCAAGGCTGGGAGGATGGCGGGGGTGTTGGCGTTGACTGAGTCGGTCGGCGAGAGGAATTCGCCGCGATGGAGGATCTTTGTGTCTCGGGGGTTTGCGGCGCGCTGGCGAAGGATGCGGACTTCCATGACGGGTTCTTTCGGACCGTTTGCTTCGGCTTTTGAGAGAGCGGTTCTGGCGGCATTTGCGCGGGTGTCGTGGTAGACGAGCCAATCGACGATGGATTCGCGTTGTTCGTTGGTCCACTTCTCGGAGCCGATTGCCACGAGGCGCCGGAGTTCGGCTGGCGCGACGCTTTCTTCGGATTCGCCGGTGAGGGCGTTGATGCGGAAGTGGCCGAGGACGTGTTGTTTCGATTTGGTGTAGAGGTGTTCGAGGCGGATGGTTATGTCGCGCGGGGCGTTGGGCGGGATGGGTTGAACGAAGTGGACGGTGAGGGTTTGAGGTTTGTTCGTCCCTCCCATGATGGCCCAGCCGGTTTCGGGGTCTTCGTCGAGTGTTGCGACTGCGGGGAAACCGTTCTGTTCGAAGGATGCCTTTGGGGAGTGCAGGGGAAGGTCGTTGGTGTTGTGGGTGAGGGAGATGCGTGAGAGGACGAAGTTCCCGTTCGGGCTTCGGCCGGGACCTTTTGCTGGGGGGTTGGGGAGCGCTTCGATCTGGATCCCTGAGACGAGCCCATCAGGGAGTTTGAGATCGAGCGTGTAGGTGTCAGTGGCGGGGGTTTCGCCATCTATCTTGATGGAGTGATCTGGCTGGGCGATGAGGTTGGCCTTTGAGGTGGCGACGGCTTTGGTTGGGGAAATGGGGACGGCGATCGCGGTTTTTCCCGAGAGCTTTGAGATCGTCTCGCGGGTGTCAGATTCCCAGCGGCCGAGATTCAGGGCGAGAGGACCGCGGAGCGATTGGAATGTTGTCCTGAGGGATTCGAGTTGGCGGAGATGATCCGCATTTTTTGCGGCGTACGCATCCATCTCAGATCGTGAGGCGGCCACCTTGGTGGTGGCTTCGTCGGCATTATTGAAGAAGGCGAACAGCTGATAGTACTCGCGTTGGGAGATCTGGTCGTACTTGTGGGAGTGGCATCTTGCGCAGCCGACGGTGTGTGCGAGCCATACGGTCCCGGTGGTTTCGGTACGATCGAAGACGGCTTCGTTGCGGAACTGTTCTTGGTCCACTCCGCCTTCGCGATTGGTGAGGGTTTGTCGATGGAACGCTGTGGCGAGGAGTTGGTCTTGGGTGGGGTTGGGGAGGAGATCGCCAGCGAGTTGTTCGATCCCGAACGTGTTCAGGGGCGTGTCGCGGTTGATCGAATCGATCACCCAGTCGCGGTAGCGCCAGGCATCTGGGCGCGGGCTATCTTTCTCGTAACCGTCACTGTCTGCGTAGCGCGCTTGGTCGAGCCAGTGGCGTCCCCAGCGTTCTCCGAAATGGGGGGATGCGAGGGTTCGATCGACGAGTGAGGTGAATGCTTTGGGAGAGGGATCGCGGAGGAAGGAGGCGACTTCTTCACGAGAGGGGGGGAGTCCGGTGAGGTCGTAGGTCACTCGCTTGAGGAGGGTGATCCGGTCGGCGAGCGGGGATGGTTGGATGTTCTCTTTGGACAGGCGTGCGAGGATGAGTTCGTCGATCTGAGCGGTGAGCGAGGATGAACGGGTGTCTGGGCGGGAGACCGGTCGATATGCCCAGTGGAGCGACCACTCTGCGCCTTCTGCGATCCAGGTGCGGATGGTCTCGATGTCTTTGGCAGAGGGGCGCTTGGACTTCTTGGGGGGCGGCATGACGTCGTCTGCATGGGAGGTTGTCATGCGAAGGAGCGCTTCGCTGGTGTCGGGTTTTCCGGGGACGATGGCTTGCTGCCCGCTTTCGAGCGTTTTGGTAGCGGCTTTGAGGGAGGTGAGAGCGAGTCCGCCCTTTGCGGTATCGGTGCCATGGCACTCGAGGCAGTGTTCTGCGAAGATGGGTTGGACTTTTTTTTGAAAGTCGATGGTTCCGGCGCCTGCGAGATGGGTGGCGACGAGGGATAGGAGAAGAAGGAGGGCGGTGCGCATTGTCCTGATGAGAAAGATGGGTCTT
>CAZAZT010000154.1:0-8229 GCA_964489645.1 uncultured Chthoniobacteraceae bacterium
CCTCTCCCAAACCCGTCCCTCCTGATCTCCCCCCCAGCCACTCTCACAACATGATGCACCGATCGGCCAGCGCATCCGCTGACCGATCGGCCAACCACCCCAAACCGCACTCTCACAACGTCCCCAAGAACTCCAGCAACCCCACACGATCCCCATCCCTCAACGCCACATACCGATCCTTCACCACACGCGCCTCTCCATCATGCGCCCGGATCGCCGCATCCACCGTCATCGCCCGCCCGTCATGGAGATACAAATCCCGCAGCCGCAAACCCCAAAGCGGCGCCGTCCGCATCTCACGCGCACCCGCCGCCCCCTGAGGCATGCCGTCACCTAACGCTCCCATGTCGTGCAACAACAGATCTGAATACAACTCCGCCCGCTTGTTCGCCAACGCCGCCACCGGATGCCCTCCCGTCGTCATCGACGGCGTGTGACACTTCACACACCCAATCGCACCGAACACCCGCTCTCCCAACGCCGCACGCGCCGTAGCCCTCGCCCGAGGGATCGGCGCCAGATAGCGCATGAAATCCGCCGCACGATCGATATCCCCCTTCTCGGTCACTCCATTCGCACCATCCTCAGGATCCAGAACCCCATCCGCCCGAACCAATAATGACGCATCCCCGTTCGGCGCATTCTCCGTCGGGAAATAGCGGTTCGTGATCCCCATCTCGTTCAGATACGCGTCGGCAGAGAACCCAAGGATCGAAGCGTGCTGCGCCTTCCAACCAAAACGGCCCACCCCTTCCTTGCCGCTCACAGGATCCGTCACCACCGCAACCTTCCCCGCAATCCCGTCCCCCTTCGCTACCGCCCCCGCTCGGATCACGTCATCAGGGATCGCCTCCATCAACCCGAGACCGAACACCGGCGTCGTGATCCGACGAATCACCACGCTCGCCGTAAGCGGCACACGCTCAGTGAACTCCGGCGCAATCGCCCGCCTCTGCAACAACGGCCCCCCCTCCGCCAACATCGGATCGAACACCCCATCCACCATCCGCCCAAACCGCGTCACAAATACCCGACTTCCCCCACCCGTACCCCCCGCTCGATGACACGCCACACACGACACCTCGTTGAAAATCGGACCCAACCCCGTCTCCGCCATCTCCACCTTCGTGAACTCCGCGAGACCGTCCGCAAAGTCCCGCGCAGCAGTCGTATCCAACCCCGCAATCGCGACAGACCGCCCACGTGGCGGCGGCGGTGGAGTGGCCCCCAATGCCGGCGGCGGCGGCACAACCGCACCCATCGCCGGATGAGCTCCCCCGACCGGCGGCCGGATGCCCCCCTCCATACGAGGAGGCGGATTCGTTGGCATGCCCGCCCCAGGGATCGCAGAAGCTCCCGCAGGCGGACGCGGCGGAGGCACCGGCGCCCCCATCACGGTTGGAATCGTCAAGGCGACACCCACGGTCGCCACCAGGATCGTTTTTGGAGTTTTCATAGGTTCCTTTCGTTCGTTCTAACGAGACCCACTCCAGACCCTCCGCATGAAGGGTGTGTGAACCCCAACACCCCTTTTTGTAAAGGGAACGTAAATCTCTCGTCGCAAACATCCCCAAAAAAACGAAGAGCCCTCGCCCATCCACCGATGAACGAGAGCTCTCAAACCGCTCCAATGAAACCGTTTAGTAGTTGAACTGCAGGTGCAAAGTGAACCGATCCTGATCCTTGAACAACGAGTTGTTCGAAGAACTACCAGACGACGTACGCTCCAATGCCCTCGTGTAAATCAACGCCACTTCAAACTCCGGCCATGGCTGGTACTCAACCCCAAAGTCCACCTCATTCACCTTCATCTTCGGCGCGTAGTTCCCGAACTTGCGAGCACCATCAAAGTACTGCCAACGACTGAACGGGATGATCGTCCCCGCCCCAGAATCGATCTTGTACGAAGCATTGATGTAACCCCCCTGCAACGAACTCACCCCAATCGGCCCTCCAGAAAGCTTGTTCGCTGTCCCCGCAAACAAAACGTTGTCCGCCGCGTTCTCAGGCCCCTCACCCATCGTCCACTCCGCCTCAATTCCAAAAGGTTGGGGGTACAAGATGAAGTGCGCCGACGCCCGACGATCCGTGTACTCACCCCCGTCCTTCGGCACAACCACGCGCCCCGTGTACCCTCCAAATCCCGCCTCAATGTACTGCCCATTGTCCAACCGGAACGGATACGTCACCCGCGCAACAAGATGCTGATTACGATTCGCATCGTTCTGGTTCAACGTCTGCCCATTGAACACACCAAACGCAAACACCCCGTAATCCCCAGACCCCTTCAATCCCGTGCGCACAAGATCGCGGAAACGCTGACGCGCCTCTTTGTCCGCGTACATGTAGTAAAAACCAAGATCGCGCTCCCCCTCCACCGCGCTGTTCAAAGCGTCCGGTCGCTCAATCGACAAACGGTTCTGCGATGATTGCAAGTTAACCCAACCATAAGGCACCTTGCTGATACCCAACCGAAAACGGTGCTCCTTGTCGTGGTCAATCGAGATGTCCGCATACAAGTCCCGCGTCTGTAAGCCCGTCCGCTGCCCCGTCAAAGACGCTTGGTCCTTGTCCCCCGTCGCACCAACAGAAGCCTGGTAGTCCAACTGCGCATACAGATAAACATGCTCCGCCGCGTCCCCACTGAAAATCATCCGACCCCGACGCAACAAAAGCTGGTTGTTGTTCTTCAACGTCGGGTCGTTGAACGTCTCAAGCAACCCACGACTCTCTCCACTCATCAAGGTCGTATACCGAGTCTGCACATACCCGCGGATGCTCAACTTCTCATACCACTTGTCCTTCAACGAACTCTTCAGATCCACCCCCTTGAGCGCCTTGATCTCATCAATCGCTTTCCGCTGCGCCGCCAACTCCGCAGACACCGAGGCCGACGGTTTCCCAAGCGACACTTCCGCCGCCCCTCCCTGCAACGACACCCCTGACTTCCTGCTCGCACTCACAATGTCCGAGTACTCCGCATCAGAGATCGAACCCCGATCCTTCAATGCCTTCAACAGCTTCTCCATCGCCTCATCCCCAGCATACCCATGGAAACCCGATATCCCGTATCCCAAAGCAACCAAAAGCCCCATCGCCCCGCTCGCTATCCGTTTGTGCGTCATTTGTGTGGTCATTTCGTCGTTCTCATCGCGGTTCTCTTGCGATGTGGTGAAATACCACGACCCCAATGTGACGCATCCATGACTCCATTGTGACAATCGCGTGACACGCCCCGCCAATCCCCTACTTCCCTCCCCAACCCACCCTCCAAACTTCCACCCGAACTCCCATGAAAGCCCTCCGCATCCACGCCTTCGGACCCGCCACAAACCTCTCTCTCGAAGACATTTCAACCCCAACCCCGTCCCCCGACGAGATCCTCGTCAAGATCCGTCACGCCGGCGTCAACCCCGTCGACACCTACATCCGAAGCGGTGCCTACGCCTCGCTCCCACCCCTGCCATACACACCCGGACACGACGGTTCCGGTACCATCGCCGCCATCGGTACCCCATCCTCCCATCGCAAGGTCGGTGATCGTGTCTACCTCGCAGGAAGTGTCTTCGGAACCTACGCAGAATACGCCCTTTGCAAACCTTCCCAACTCTTCGCCCTTCCCGAAAACGCCACCTTCGAAACCGGCGCCGCCCTCGGCATCCCCTACGCCACCGCCGCAATCGCCCTCTTCCACCACACCACCCTCGAACCCAAGCAATCCATCCTCATCCGCGGCGCCGGCGGAAGCGTCGGGTTCGCCGCAGTCCAACTCGCCCTCCATGCCGGCGCCCTCCCCATCGCCATCGCCGGTAGCCCCGCCGCCAGAGCCGCCCTCAGCAGCCTCCTCGGCCCCGATCGCGTCATCGACTCCGCCTCCGATGCCGCCACCATCGAACAACACGTCCTCCACGTCACCCACGGTCTCGGCGCCAACGTCCTCGTCGAAACCGCCGCCCAAGAACACCTCGGAGCCGACCTCCGCCTCATCGCTCAAAACGGGACCGTCCTCGTCATCGGCAGCCGCGGCCCAGCCAACATCCTCCCACGTGACCTCATGGCTCGAAACGCGTCCATCCGCGGCGTCATGCTCATGCGCTGCCCCGCAGACGCCCTCGCCGCAGCACACGAACGGATCGCATCCCTGCTCGCCTCAGGAACATGCCCCGCCCCCATCCATGTCTCACTCCCCCTCTCCGACGGCGCTCGAGCGCACGAGATACAACTCGAACGCAACCTCTTCGGAAAAATCCTCCTGACCCCCTGACCCCGCACTCACCCAAGCCATCGACGCCGGTATCGCCCATCCGCGTCGTACCGCTCCGCCTGCTCTCGCGTGTTGAACCTGCGCACCGGCCGCGGATCACTCCCCACCCCAGCAATATACGCCCAGTTACCCCAATTGCTCCCAGCCTCGTGATCCAAGAGGTGACTCTCGAAAAACGCCGCCCCAAAACGCCAGTCACACCCCAAATCGTGGATCAAGAACGATGCCGCATTCTGGCGGACCCGATTCGAAAGGAATCCCGTCGCAACCAACTCTCGCATCCCCGCATCCACCAACCCATCCCCCGTGCGCCCCTCGCACCACGCCGCAAACGCCGCCCCATCATGACCGTGCGCCCCAGCCATCCCTCCCCCCCTCCCATTCCACCCCTCCAACCGGAACAACGCCGCCCCACACCGCCGCGCGTTCCACAGAAAATACGAGCGCCACAACAACTCCACCCGCATCCACACCGTCCCGTCCGTCGCGCCACGCTCAACCTCATGCCGCAACGTCTCCCGCCAGATCCGCCGAACAGACAACGCACCCGTCGCTAACCACGGACTGAACTTCCCCGAAAAGTCGCTCCCCATCAACCCATTGCGAGTCTCCTTGTACCGACGTAACCCGTCCGTCTCCCACACATACCATCGCAACCGCCCCAACGCCTCCGCCTCCGATCCACCCCACGGAAAACTGTCCTCCCCATCCCCCCACCCCGCACACGATTCTCCATCCACACCCCCTCCCAAAACCTCCGCAACCATCCCCTCGTCAATCAATCGCCCCGCACGCTCCACACGCTGCCGGAACGGAGTGAACGTCATCGGCAAATCCGTGATCCCAAAACCCAAACCCGCCTCGTCAAACAAGTCGTGCCCCTCCACCAATCGGAACCCCAGCCCGCGCTCCCGACACACCGCCTCCCAACGCCGCTCCCGCTGCCGCTCGTTCCACGCAAAAGCCGCCGTCACCACCACCATCGACACTCCCCCGAACCGTTCCAGCACCTCAATCAACTCGCCATCCACCAACCGTGCATCAACCCCTCGCACCGCCGCCCCACAAACGAATGCGTCCCACGACGACAACCAGAACTCCCGACGCCTCGCCGAACACCGCACGATTCCACCAACGCCCACCGCGTCCCATCCGTCCGGTCGGATGCCGCAAATCCGCACCTCCTCCCCGCGCGCTCGCCCCAAACGGAACGCCTCCGCCAAACCCGGATGGTCGTGCCACCGCAAATCGTTGGTCGCTAAGTAAAGGATCATTGGCTCAATCGGCACGCCGCCGCATCTAACCCTTCTGCCATCCTGATCCCTCTGACAACCACATCCCGTTTCGCGTCCCCTCCTTCCGCGCCCGATTGATGCTCAAGTGAACCCATCACCCATGCGCTTCTCTCAACTCGGCGAACGATTATCCGGCGGCAGCGGCATCGAATCCCTCATGGATGACCTCGGCCACGCCCTCTCAGGAAACGGCCCAGCCCCCCTCATGCTCGGCGGCGGAAACCCCGCACACATCCCAGAAATCGAGGCCCTCTGGAAGCAACAACTCGAAACCATCGCCGCCTCATCCACCCTGCTCCGCCGCTCCCTCTCCATCTACGATCCACCCCGAGGCAACCAAGCCACCCTCGAAGCCCTCGCCTCACTCATCAACACCGCCTGTCAATGGAACATCACCCCAGAGAACATCGCCGTGACGCCCGGCGGACAAACCGCGTTCTTCCTCCTCTTCAACCTGTTCTCAGGCTCACGCACCGACGGCACCTTCGGCCGCATCCTCTTCCCCGCACTCCCAGAATACATCGGTTACGCCAACCAATCCGCTGAACCACACGCATTCCACTCGCTCCGCCCGATCATCCGCCAAACCGTCCCCCATCGCTTCCGCTACCACATCGACCTCGAAGCCGTACGCGACACCACAAACATCAATGCCCTTTGCCTCTCCCGCCCCACCAACCCAAGCGGGAACCTCGTCGACGACCACACCCTCCTCTCACTCGCGTCCATCGCCCAAGATCGCGGAATCCCCCTCCTCATCGACAACGCCTACGGTAACCCTTTCCCGCGCATCCTGTTCAAGGATACCACCCCGCTCTGGACCGACTCCACCGTCCACGTCCTCTCCCTCTCCAAACTCGGTCTGCCCGGCACCCGCACCGCATTCGTCGTCGGCCCAACAAAGGTCACAAAAGCCATCCAATCCATGATGGCAGTCACCGGCCTCGCCAACACCAATATCGGGCAAACCCTCGTCGCCGACATCCTCCGCGATGGCTCCATCCTCTCCCTCTGCACCAACATCATCACGCCGTTCTACCGGAAAAAACGGGACCACGCCCTCGCCGTCGCAGCCACCGCATTTCCCGACCATCTCCCGTACGCGTTCCACGAAAGCGACGGCGCACTCTTCCTCTGGCTCTGGCTACAAGACTGCCCGGTTCACTCAAAAGAGATCTATCTCCGGCTCAAAGAGAAAGGCGTCCTCATCGTTCCAGGCGAACCCTTCTTCTTCGGCCCCGCAGCCCAAAGCTGGGAACACGCCCACCAATGCATCCGGATCTCCTTCGCAATGGATGACGCATCCGTCCAACAAGGCATCGAGATCATCGGTCGCGAAATCGCCAGCCTCTACCGCACCCTCCCATCCAAATGAACGTTCCCCTTCTCACCGCCACAGCAATCCTGCTCGGACTCACACTCCCCCCACACACCGTGCTCGCAGGACCGGAAACCAACACCAAACAAGCCGCTCAATCCGCTCAAGCCGCTCCCTATCAAGCACAAGCTGATTGGCCCGCGACCACAGTGCGGGACCGCCTCGGCATCTGCTCCAGCATCGCCGTCAACTCCAAGAACGAGGTCCACATCTTCCATCGTGCGAACCGCACATGGACCACTCCATTCCCCCCAGAACCCATCGCAGAACCCACCATCGTCGTCATCGACCATGCCTCCGGAAAGTTGCTGCGAACCATGGGCTCCAACTTTTTTGCCATGCCGCACGGGATCTTCATCGATCGTGAAGACAACCTCTGGGTCACCGATGTGGCTCTCCACCAAGTGGTGAAACTCAGCCCAACCGGCGAACCTCTCCTCCTCCTCGGCGAATCCCGTAAACCCGGCGCAGACCCGCAACATTTCAACATGCCAACCGACGTCGCCCAACTCGCCGACGGCTCCATCCTCGTGTCCGACGGCTACAAGAACGCGCGTGTCATCCGGTTCAATCAATCCGGACGTTACCTCGGCGAATGGGGCCGACCAGGAAAAGGACCCGGCGAGTTCCGGCTTCCCCACGCCATCGCAACAAACTCCCAAGACCACGTGTTCGTCTGCGACCGGACCAATGCCCGCGTCCAAGTCCTCAACGCGGAAGGTGGCTTCCTCCGGCAATGGGACCTTACCTCCACCGGAACCCCCTACGGCATGACGCTGCTCCCCAACGGCAACGCCGCCATCGTGTCGCAAGACCCGCAAATGCCGAACGGCCCCCACATCACCTTCGTTTCACCAGACGGGTCCGTTCTGAGCCAAATGGCCATGACCGGCTCATCCGCAGGTGAGCTTCGCGGAGGACACGACATCGCCTGTGCAAAAGATGGCTCCCTCTACGTCGCAGAAATCGGCAATCGCCGGATCCAGAAGTTTTCCCCCACCCCCTCAACCCCCGAGCCGTCCCACCCCCCAAAAAAGACTCCAGCAACCAAGCCCCAGAAAACCCCTTCCCAAAAAACCAAATAAACACCCCTGCCGCCAACAGATACAAAGCCGATTCTCCGCAAAGATTTTTTCTGGACGCCCCCCTTCCGATTCGACTGATTAGACCCATGCGCCCTCTACCCCTCCTCCTAACCACCCTGCTGGCAATCACCTCCCTCTCCCCAGAAACCCAAGCGCAATCCAAACCCACCACCGCAGCGACCCCAGCCACCACCACCAAATCCATCG
>CAZAZT010000155.1:0-8215 GCA_964489645.1 uncultured Chthoniobacteraceae bacterium
ATTTATTCGATAAACCACTGCAAATCAGCAGTGGTTGCTTTTTAAGTGCGGAACTCGGGTTAGTGTGAACGCGCAGGCCTTCTTGCTTCCAGAGTCGGTGAATCCGCTTGATGTTCGCTTCCCAGCCGGTGCTCCACAAATACCGCGCAACGCCTCGATATCCCGCTCGCGGCTCCGCGCGCGCAACACGGTGCATCGCATCGATCAAAGCCGCATCACTCCGAGGTCGGATTGCCTCATATCTCTGAGTGCTTCGGGGCTGTCCCAGACCAACACAGGCCCGGCGCTCGCTCGTCTTGAGTCGGTCCATCACATGCTTGACCGCTTCACGTTTGCGGGCCGGGCCTACCATTTTCCCTCGGCAATCTCCTTCAATATCGCCTTGTCCAGGGTCAGATCCGCTACCGCTCGCTTCAGCCGCGCGTTCTCCTTCTCCAACTCGCGAAGCCTCTTGAGTGCATCCTTCTTCACTCCCCCATACTGGCTTTTCCAGCGTTGGTAAGTCGCCACGCTCGTTCCCAACGCGCGACAGACTTCTTCTACATTCTTTCCTCCTGCCAGAAGCCCTCCGGCTTCACGCAGTTTCTTGATAATCTCTTCAGGTGTATGTCTCTTTCGTTTCATGAGTCTCAAGCCGCGCTCTCGCGCCGCTAACTCTCATAACTCATGGCTCAGCTTTTGGGGAGCACTCCAGTATCGTGTTTTAACGGAATTCGATCCAGTTCAAGCCGACCTCACCGTTCTGGGGGCAGCGAGCGATGACACAGATGTCCACAAGTCCGGTCGATCGAATTTCTAACTCAGCATTCTCAAACGGACCTTCTCCAGTTTGAGGGAGAGTGAAAGTCGTGATGAGGTCACCCGTGGGGCTGCCTTTGCGGATCTCGAGAGTGGCAGGGGTTCGCTTGAAACTTCCACCTCGCACCGTGAGCTTCGTGATGCCATCCAATCGGATGTCCTTGAACAGGATGTGTGCTCCATCAACAAACCGCCCGATCAGCCCGGTTTCACCCTCCACTTGTTCCACCGCAGCCATTCCATGGTTCGCGTCGCAGAGAGCGGCCTTCTTCTTCCGCGAGTGGAGCACAATGGTCTGCTCACCTCGTAGCCGAGGGAGTGTGCCGCCCTTGCCGTCATCTGTGTAAGCCGCAGTGAGGATCAAGACCCCTTCCCCCGCACGATCCGATTTGTCGGGTTTTGCTGGCGCGTGGAACGTGCCTCGAGGCCCTTTCGCAACGGGAAACGACTGCGGCGCCGAAAGCGAGAGGATCCAGTCCACCATCAACCGCACTTGCGCCGCCGTATGCTGCGGGTGCGGCGGCATGGGCAGTTGACCCCACACTCCGCCACCACCGTTCAGGATCTTTTCCGTCAGCCTATCAGCAGCCGCTTTGTCGTCTTTGTATCGGAGCGCGACCTCTCGATAAGCTGGTCCTGCGGAGGCGGTTCGCTCCGAATGACAAGACAGACAGGTGCTCGTGCGGATCTGCGCGAGACCAGGATCGATCGCTTCGATGCCATCCGGCGCGAAGCGTCGAGCTCGGAACTCTCCCTCCACCGTTGCGTCGGCTTCGCGAACCGCATCACCATCGGATTCAGTGACCTGCATCGAATAGGGAATCTCTTGACCCCAATCGAAAAACGAACCGTGTGCGGGAGCCGCGACCTTCACAATCGGCCGTGCGTTTCCGACGTGAAAATGGGCTCGCGCTTGATGGGATGCGCCATGCGGATCGGTGACAGTCACGACGACCTCATGTTGGCCATTCTCGGAAACGGATCGCTCAAGAACTGCGGTTGCGTTGTCGATCTTCTTCCCATCCACAGTCCACTCAAAACGAAGTTGATCGCTATCAGGATCGCTGGATCGCGCGGCGGTCGCTTTGAGCATGAACGGAGCAATCCCGGCACTTTCAGTGAGATCGACTCGAGCAACGGGAGCGCGATTTCCGCGTCGGTACACGAGCCGGGAGATCTGGCTGTCGGTGTTATTCCACCACTGGTCGCCGTACTCGATCATGTAGAGCGCGCCATCGGGCCCGATTTTCAGATCGATAGGGCGCCGCAGATTGGCACCGCCGATGATCGGCTCGAGGGTCGGACGCGGCTTCGATACGTCTGCAACTTGGATCCAGTTACGCATCCACTCATACACAAACAGTTTGCCGTCAAATCTCTCCGGAAGCCGGATGGCCGATGGATGGCGCGCATCGAAGTGATAGACAGGCCCCGCCATGACAGAGCGACCGCCGCTCCCAACGCTGGGAAACTCCGCAGAGGCCACGGAGGAGTACCAAATGAGGGCCGGTTTGGCTGGGGGCAGTTGCCTCGTTCCGGTGTTGTTCGGCGAATCATTGCGAGAGGCATCGGGGGATTGGCGCTTGATCTCCTTTTTCGCATCAAAATCGAAGAGCGGAAGAGCCTCATTCGGCCCAACAAAATAAGGCCATCCAAAGTTCGCTGCAGTCTTGGTGGCATTGATCTCCTCGTACCCGAGAGGGGTCACACCCAGTTCCGGGACGACATTGGGCCCGACATCACCGATGTAGAGGATACCGGTCTGGTCATCGACGGTGATGCGGTACGGGTTGCGGATCCCCATGCAGTACACCTCTGGGGCACCCTCTTTACCATCGGAGAAGAGGTTCCCCTCGGGGATCGTGTACTTACCGTCGGGAGTCGGGTGGATGCGGAGAATCTTTCCGCGAAGATCACGTGAGTTGGCGGCGGATCGCTGCGCGTCCCAACTTTTCCGTCCGGGTCTCGGGTCCACCGGCAGACCGGGGTTGTAGTGGCAGTTGTCGCCATTGCCGACGTATAGGTCACCTTTGCCGTCCATCCACATCGCACCGCCCATGTGGAAGACATGTTCAGTATCGTAATCCCATGAGAGGAGGATGCTTTCGGAGGCAGGATCCATCTGTTGATCGCGAACGGTGAAGCGACTCACGCGCATCGTTCCGGTCTTTTCGGACGGACAGAACAACGCGTAGAGGTGGCCGGTTTGCACGAAATCCTTCGCAGCAGCAAAGCCCAACAACCCCACTTCGCCCGCTGCGTGGGTTGGGATGGTTCCGAGCGTCGTGACACGCTTTGTGGAGGGGTCCCACACCTTCACCGAGCCCCAGAACTCGACGAACAGGATTCGACCATCCGGAAGGCACTCGAGCTGAAGAGCATCGCGACATCCTGGGACGAGGATCTCCTTTTCCAGTCGTGCGGGCTCGAACGATTCTGCAGCACAAATGATCGTCGAAGAGGTGACAGCGGCGACCACCAGGGGAAGGAAGGCTTTGGGGAGCATGGGTTTCACATGAGCATGAGCGAGGCCGTTCGCAGCGCGCTCTTGCAGGACCAGAGGAGCCGGAACTTTTCGTTTCAACCAAGGGTGTTACGTTCAGGCATGGAAACGAAGCAGAGGCGCCTCATGTGGGCGGGTATCACGACGGGACTGCTGCACGGTTTGGCGACACGCTGGATATTCGGCCTGCATGCACATGGGGGCGTACCGGATTGGAAGAATGCTTACTCGGTGATGACCACCGCGTTCATCTTCGGCGCACCGCTCACGATGGGTTTTTTGTCCGTTTGGATTGCCGAGGCGGCTGGCCCGATTGGCTGGAAGCAGCGGATCGGCTTGCCCTGGATCTCGAGCACTGCGGGACTGGCCGCCACAATGCTGCTTGGCTGGGAGGGGTTGATCTGTGTCCTGATGCTGGTCCCCGTGATGATGGTCCTCTCGTCCATCGGCGGCCTGATCGCGGTTGGTGTGCGCAAGGCGATGGGGCGCGATGGACAGGTTCGGTGTGCGGTGCTTGTGGCGTTGCTCCCGTTTTTGACGGCGCCCTTGGAGCGGCTTCAATCTCAGGCGGAGGAAGTCCGTCAGGTGCACAATGTGATCGATGTTGCGGCATCGCCGGAACGCGTCTGGCGCGAGATCCGTTCGGTGCCTCGCATCGCGGAAGAGGAACACTCCGCCTCGTGGCTGCACCGCATGGGTTTTCCGAGACCGGTCGAGGCGGTCTTGGAAGGGTCAGGCATCGGTTCCGTGCGCATGGCCCGATTTGAGCGCGAACTGGTCTTCATCGAACGAGTGACCTTGTGGGAGGAACCACGGCGTCTTGCATTCACGATCCGCGCGGACACCGCGAATATCCCGTCCTCCACCTTGGACGAGCATGTGACGATTGGCGGTCCGTACTTCGATGTGCTTGATGGCATGTACGAGATCGAGGCTCGGGAAGATGGGACTGTCCGGCTGCATCTCTCGAGCAGGCAGAGGCTGAGCACCAGATTCAACTGGTACGCCTCGTTATGGACGGAGCGTGTGATGTCCGAACTTCAGACCTACATCCTTCGGATCGTGAAGAGACGTGCGGAGTCGGGCGTGTAGCGAAGATCGCGCGCGATTTCGGGCAGGTTCGCTTATTGCTTTGGCGGAGGGCTTTCACCTTTCTTTTGTTATGCCTTCTCCTCTTCGTGTGTTGGTGTGGTTGTTGATCTCTGCATTGGGCGCAGGATCGGTTGCGTATTCCGCCTTCCATCGAGGCGAAACCATCAACGCATTGTGGCTGGTTGTGGCAGGCCTTTGCACGTTCGCTGTAGCATACCGTTTTTATAGCAAGTGGCTTGTCACAAGAGTCTTGGTCTTGGATGCCCATCGCGCGCCGCCCGCAGTGACGCATGCTGACGGGAAGGACTTCGTCGCAACGAATCGTTGGGTCGTTTTCGGGCATCATTTCGCTGCCATTGCGGGGCCCGGACCATTGGTCGGTCCTGTTCTCGCCGCGCAGTTCGGCTACTTACCGGGGATGTTATGGATCCTGATCGGGGCAACCCTCGGGGGCGGCGTGCACGATGCAATCGTCATGTTCGCTTCGATCCGACGCGGGGGTAAATCCGTGGGCCAGATGCTCAAGGAGGAAGTGAATCCGGTTGTGGGATTTGTCGCCATGGTGTCGGTGCTGGCGATCATGACGATCCTCCTCGCGGTGCTCGGCTTGGTGGTGGTCAAGGCTTTGGCGGAAAGTCCGTGGGGATTGTTCACGATCGCGATGACCATCCCGCTCGCACTGGTCATGGGATTTGGTCACACCATGTTCGGCGCGAGCGTTCGGGCCGTCACGGTTTTCGGCATCATCGGTTTGGTGGCGAGCGTGTGGGCAGGTAGCAATCTCAAGGCTTGGGGGATCGAACATCTTTTCGACCACTCGGGAGAGACGATCGCATGGTCGATCATGGTCTATGGTTTTGCTGCGTCCGTATTGCCGGTATGGATGCTTCTGGCGCCGAGGGACTACCTGAGCACGTTCATGAAGATCGGGACGGTTGCCGTACTGGCGGTGGTGGTGATCTGGGTGGCACCTGAACTCAAGATGCCGAAGCTCACCAAGTTCGTGGATGGGTCAGGCTTGGTCTTCGCGGGGAAGGTGTTCCCATTCGTGTTCATCACGATCGCTTGTGGCGCGATCTCGGGATTCCACGCCCTGATCTCCTCGGGGACGACGCCGAAGCTGTTGGATCGTGAGGACGCGATCCGAAGTGTGGCGTACGGCGCCATGGTCACGGAGATGCTCGTGGCGCTGGTCGCATTGGTGTCAGCGTGCGCTCTGGAGCCTGGAGACTATTTTTCGATCAACGCGGGGATCAACAAGACCATGGCCCCGCAACAGGTTGTGGAAGTCATCTCAAATGCGGGCTTTCCCGTGACCGTTGAGAGCATGAGCAAGCTGGCCTCCGATATCGGCGAGAAGACGATGTTCGGTCGGGTTGGCGGTGCGCCAACCTTCGCAGTTGGGATGGCGCAGATGTTTGCCCGTGCATTCGGGTCTGCCTGGATGTCGTTCTGGTACCACTTCGCGATCATGTTCGAGGCGTTGTTCATCCTGACGACAATTGATGCGGGGACGCGGGTCGGCCGCTTCATCTTGCAGGATTTTCTCGGGGGACTGTGGCGTCCGCTCGGCAATACCAGAAGCCTCCCTGCCAACGTTTTAGCGAGCGCTCTACTGGTGGCTGCGTGGGGGTATTTTTTATACCAAGGAGTGGTGGATCCGTTGGGAGGCATCAACACGTTGTGGCCGCTGTTCGGGATCGCGAACCAGTTGTTGGCCGTGATCGCGTTCTGTCTTGGAACAACGGTGCTCATCAAGATGGGACGCGCGAGGTACGCGGCGGTGACTGGAGTTCCTCTGCTGTTCCTGATCAGCGCAACATTCACGGCAGGTTGGGTGAAGCTGTTCGACGCCAACCCGAAGATGGGGTTCATCGCGGCGGTGAAATTCTATTCAGACAAGATCTCGAACGGCGGAACGGAGAAGGAGTTACGTGAGTGGGGCGCGCAGGTCTTCAACTTCAAGGTTGATACGATCGTGACCGCGTTTTTCCTCGTCGCAGTCGCGGTGATCTTCTTGGGCTGTCTGCGGGAATGGCTGCGGCTTTTGCGCGGCACGAAGGTCGCAGAGCTTCACGAGGAGCCGTATGTGGCTCTTCCGGAGGGAGCCTGAAATCGGGACGGAGGCATGCAGGTTTTGAGGGGCTCTTCCAGAGCTGATTGCGAGGCTTCGCTGTATTCAGAGCCTTACCCAAGGGTGGCGAGTGGAACGTCTTGCGATTGGGTGCCGCGATTTTTGGAAGATGGACGTGGGAAGTTGGAGTCCAGCGAGGGAGCCTGCTCCCAGGTGATTGGGGCGAGTTGCCTGCTGGCTTTTTTGGACGGCAGAGAACGTCGGCGTGCGGTATTGGATGAACGTTGGTCGGACGGGATCTGGCCGCGACTACTCTTGACCGAGCAGGTGGGCGGTGAGGCGTTCGGTGTAGCCGGCGTAGCGGCCGTCTTGTTCTTTTCCGCGGGCCTCTAGGGTTTTGCGGAGCGCGGTGAGGTCGGCGCGGATGGTCTCGGAAGGGGCACCGAGTTCGTCGAGTGCGGCGGCGGCTTCGAAGACGGCGTGGGGTTGGGTCTCGAGGGTCTTGAGGATGGATCGCAGCGTTTCAAGGGCGGCGGTTTTTGCGGACTCGGAATCCGATCGGGCGAGGGCACTGGCGGCGGCGACTTGAACGGACGGGCTGGAATCGCTGAGCAGGGCGGATAGGCGGGTGGCGTTGTCGTTGATTGCGCGGGTTCCGTGGATCCGGAGTCCGGTGGCGCCCCAGTAGCGGATGGCCGGGATGGCGGAGCCGAGGCGGGATGCGATGGTCGCGGCATCGGCGGCTGGGTTGGAGGCGTCGCTGGCGGCGGCGAGCAACTCGCGCTTCGGGAAATGTGTGGATTGGAAGACTGCGTCGGCAGCGCAATCGAGCCAAGGGCGACCGGCGGTGATGCGGATGCGTTCGGCTTCGGGGATGAAGCCGGCATCGTCGGTTTCGAGGAGGTGGGTTTGGAGGCTGTCCCGGAATCGGGCGATACGCGGTTGTTGGTCGGGAAGGGCGGCGAGGTTGTTCACTTCATCGGGATCGGATTCGAGGTCGTAGAGTTCTTCGGCGGCGCGCGGGGTTTCCCAGAAGTGACGTTGGGCAGCGTTCAGACGCCCCTCCTTCCACAGAGAGAACCACACGCGAGTGGTCGGCGTCTGGAACTGATACGAGACGTGCTGGCCCGCGGGCAGGTGCGGGAGGAAGTTGCGCAGGTACACAAACCGACCGTCCGAGAGGCTGCGGACGAGATCGATCCGTTCGTCCATCCGTCCGCGGAATCCGTGGACGAAGGGTTGGGGGGCGGAGGCGTGGGTGCCGAGGAAGGGGTGTCCGTGCATCCACGACGGGGTGGGGATGTCGGCGAGGCTGAGCACGGTTGCGGCGAAGTCGACGAAGCTGACGGGGCGGTCGGAAGCTCCGCCGGGGGAGTAGTCGGCGGGGCGAAGGTGTTTGAACTGCTCGGGGATGTGGACGATGAGAGGGACGCGGAGGCCGGAGTTGCCGGGCCACCGTTTGTTTCGGGGCATCCCGGAGCCGTGGTCGGCGAACTGGAAGACGATCGTGTTCTCAAGGAGGCCGGCTTCGCGGAGTTCGCGGAGGCGTTCGCCGGCATCGGCGTCGGCAGCGCTCACCCCATCGTGGTACTGGGCCCAGTCGTGGCGAACTTCGGGGGTATCGGGGTGGTAGGCGGGGATGCGGACGGATGCGGGGTTGGTGGTGAGGGTGTGTGGGCGGGAGCGGATGCGACTTTCGTGACTTTTTTCGGAGTTGAAGACAGCAAAAAAGGGTTGGCCCTCTTTTC
>CAZAZT010000156.1:0-7998 GCA_964489645.1 uncultured Chthoniobacteraceae bacterium
CTCCGCTAACAGAACGAAGAACAAACCGAAAACCTCTCACCTTCCGTATGGCCACCAGCCACTTTTACAGAAGGATCTTTACGCCGCACCGGAGCATACCCTTTTCGTTACGATCCCACTGTCTCCGTTTCCCCGTGTCACATCAGCATCCACTGCTTTTAAGGGTGGCAGCGGTTGTCATCTTGAATCCATTAAGGTATAAAAAGGGAGTGGAAACGGAATTTGAGTTCGATCCAGCTAAAAGTGAAGCTAACCGCACCAAGCACGGTATCGACTTCATTCAGGCTCAAGAGCTTTGGAAAGACCTTTACGCCCTACAGATCCAAGCAAGGAGCGATACGGAGCCAAGATTCGCTCTGATTGCTCGGCTGGAGGGGAAGGTTTGGAGCGTATTTTTTACCGAGAGAGATTCAAAAATCCGGATCATTTCAGCCCGTCGAAGCCGAACTAACGAGGAGGATTTATACGATGAAAGCAGAACAACTTGATGAAATATTTGATGGAGGAGGGGATCTCCTGCCTCATCTGGATATTTCGACGGCGAGAAGACCAAACCTTGAACAGAGACGCGTAAACGTGGACTTGCCCATTTGGATGATCGAGAACCTGGACCGAGAAGCAGACAGGGTGGGGGTGACGCGGCAGTCCATCATCAAGGTTTGGCTGGCCGAACGTCTGAAAATGGAGAGCTCTGCGTAAGGAAATGTCTGTCCACACCGCCGCCTCCCGCTCAGAGCGGAGTCGTTTTCTTCACAATCCCACGGACGCTGTTTTTCCGCGCTGGGATCGGGCGATGTGGCAGACACCGTTCCGCCTCGCCCGTGGTTCTGGACAGTGATCTCGAGATCGAGCGGAAAGGGGAGGTCGGGAAGAGGGCGCCGCGCTGGGGGGGAGAGCGATGGAGGCGGGGCCGAAGGAGCGCCCCGCCGAGGAGGCTCTTCGGAGGGGTTGTGTGGGTGATTTTTTGAATCGGCTCGGGCTTCGATGCTGCGCGGTTCGGGGTGGGTTTGATTCAATGTTTGCGATGTTTTTGGAACGGGAGTGCGAGTGGGGAGGATTGGGCTTGGGGTGGGTTTGCTGGTGACAAGTTTGGGAGGGCGTTGCAGGTTTCGCGGGTGCTGGTTCTTGATGTTTTTTCGCAGGTTTTGTTGCCCATCCTGATGATGTTCGGGGCGGGCTGGTTGTTGGACCGTCGTTGGAAGCTTGACCTTTCCACGGTGGTCAAACTGAACATCAACTGTTTTGTTCCTGCGTTCATCTTTTACGAGCTTGCGACGAAGGAGGTGGGGGGGATTTTGGCTTGGAAGACCGTGGGGTTCACTGTTTCGGTCATTGTGGTGTTGTTTGCGATTGCGGGGGTGGTGGCTCGGTGGTGCGGGTATTCGCCGGAGCGGACCCGATCGCTCCAGATGGCGTCCGGCTTTTACAACAGTGCGAACTACGGCATCCCGCTGATGCACCTTGCATTTCCTGGGGAGGCGGAGGCGTTGCAGGTGTTTGTTGTTCTTGTCCAGAATGTTGCGAACTTCACCTTGGGGATCTTCTTGGTCTCGTCGGCGCGCACGCCGGGATGGAGGGCTTTTGCGCCGGTGTTCAAGCAATTGAGTCTGTGGGCGGTGATTTCGGCGTTGTTGTTGCGCGCGGTGCATGGTCCGGTGGAGCCGGATCTTGCGGGTGGGATGCGGTGGTTATGGGTGCCGATGCGCTATTTCCATGACGGGTTGGTATCGGTTGCGTTGGTAACGTTGGGTATCCAGTTGTCGAAGACGCGGGCGCAGTTCGCGATTTCGCGGATTGGTTGGGCGCTGGGGTTGAGGTTGATTGCGGGGCCGCTGGTGGGATGGGGGTTGGCGCGGGCTTTTGGATTTGAGGGGGAGATCCTGCTCTCGATGATCTTGAGCACGAGTTTTCCGACGGCCGTGAACACGGCGATGATTGCGCATGAGTTCGGGGCGGATGCGGAGTTCGCGACGGACACCGTTTTTTGGAGCACGATGTTGAGTATGGTGACGGTGACGGGGTTGGTGGTGCTTTTGCGATGATGCGTTTGTGGGGGTGCGCGGAACTGTTCCAGCTATCGAGAAGGGGCATGATGTTCCGTACTGTTCTCGTGGTGGTTGCGTGTTGTGTTGAGGTGTCCGCGATTGCGGGGACGCGGTTGCCGCGGAGCACGCCGGAGGCGCAAGGCATCTCGTCTGTTGCGGTGCGGGAGTTTGTGGAGGCGGCGAATGAGAAGATCGATACGTTGCACAGCTTCATGATGGTGCGTCATGGGCAGGTGATTGCGGAGGGGTGGTGGAAGCCGGAGAAGCCGGAGAAGCCGCATGTGTTGTGGTCGTTGAGCAAGAGTTTTGCGTCGACGGCGGTGGGGTTGGCGGTGGAGGAAGGGAAGTTGAGTTTGGAGGATCCGGTGCTGAAGTTTTTCCCGGAGTCAGCGCCTGCGGAGCCTTCGGAGAATCTTCGGGCGATGCGGGTGAAGCATCTTTTGTCGATGAGTGGCGGGCACGACACGGAGCCGAAGTTCCGGATTGAGGAGGGTCCGTCGGTGAAGGATTTTTTGGCGCATCCGGTGTCGCATGTTCCGGGGACGTGGTTCCGGTACAACACACCGAGCACGTACATGTGTTCGGCGATTGTGACGAAAGTGACGGGGCAAACGGTGTTGGAGTACCTGAAACCGCGGTTGTTCGAACCGCTTGGGGTGGATGCGCCGGAGTGGGGGGTGAGTCTTGAGGGGTACAGTTTGGGTGGGTACGGATTGTTTGCGCGAACGGAGGACATTGCGAAGTTCGGCGAGCTGTATTTGAGGAAGGGGAAGTGGGAGGGGCGACAGGTGATTCCCGCGCAGTGGGTGGAGTTGGCGACGTCGAAGCAGGTGGCGAATGACCAAGGGCCTGCGTCGAAGAACCCGGAGTGGCGTCAGGGGTATGGCTTCCAGTTTTGGCGGTGCCGTCACAATGCGTTCCGCGGGGATGGTCGGGACGGTCAGATCTGTTTGGTGATGCCGGATCAGGACACGGTGATTGCGATGACGGCGCAAACGGGGCAGATGCAGACGGAGTTGGATCTTGTTTGGGAGAAGCTTTTGCCTGCGTTCAAGGCTGATGCGTTACCGGCGAATCCTGTGGAGCAGGATCGGTTGCAGCGGGTGTTGGGTGAGTTGGTGGCGCATCCGGCGAAGAAGGCGGGGGCGAAGTGAGGGGTGGGGCGGCGGCTTGGGGTATTGGCATTTGTGAGGGGTGGATTGGATCGGGTTTGGGAGCGATGGGTGTTCGAAAACGGAATTTGCCATGAGGGAAGAACGAACGGAGGTTTTGGGCATGCGCTTTTCATCTTGGGCACTTTCCGCGTTGCTGGCGTGGCCGTTCACGGGATCGGGTTTGCGGGCGCAGGATCCGCCGGCGAAGCGGGCTGATCCGGTGACGGCGGCAGCTGGGGCGCAGGGCGTTGCGGAGTCGGCGGGTGTTGCGGAGATGTCGGTTGCGGACATTGCGGCGTCGATTCGCAGTGCGGTGGTGAAGGTGACGCAGGTTGGGCGGGAGGGGCCGTATGGGGTGGGGAGCGGCTTTGTGGTTTCGGAGGATGGTTTGATTGCGACGAATCGGCACGTGATTGGGGAGGCGCGGGGGATCCGGGTGGAGACGAGTGATGGGGTGGTGCATGAGGTGACGGAGGTGTATGCGAGTGACACGCGGTTGGATTTGGCGTTGGTACGGATTGCGGCGAAGGGGTTGAAGCCGTTGCCGTTGGGAGATTCGGAGGCGATCCGGCAAGGGCAGCCGATCGTTGCGATGGGGAATCCGGAGGGGTTGACGTTCAGTGTGGTTGAGGGGGTGATCTCTGAGGTGCGTCGAGAGATTGAGGGGGTGGGGATGATCCAGTTGGCGGTGCCGATCGAGCGTGGGAACAGTGGTGGACCGATGGTGGATCGGCGCGGGCGGGTTTTGGGGATTTTGACGTTGAAGTCGGCGCGGACGGAGAACCTTGGTTTTGCGATGCCGGTGAACGAGTTGAAGCGGTTGCGTGAGAAGCCGAATCCGGTGCCGATGGCGCGTTGGTTGACGATTGGGGTGTTGGATCCTCGGGTTTGGAGCCCGTTGATGGGGGCGCGTTGGAGTCAGCGTGCGGGGGTGATCCGTTCGGAGTTGCCTGGGGACGGGTTTGGGGGACGCGCGTTGTGCCTGTTTTTGCCGGAGGAACCGGAGGGGGAGTTCGAGGTTTCGGTGGAGACGCGTTTGGAGGATGAGTCTGGGGCCGCGGGGTTGGCGTTCTGTTCGGACGGAGGGGATCGGCATTACGGGTTTTATCCGACGGGCGGGCGGATGCGTTTGACGCGTTTCGATGGGCCGAACGTATTCAATTGGAAGATATTGCAGGACATCGAGACGGATGCGTACCGGAAGGGGGATTGGAACACGTTGCGGGTGCGGGTGACGCCTGGGGGGATTGAGGGGTATGTGAATGGGGTGCGGGTGGTGAATGAACCGGATCAGGAGTTGCGGGGAGGTCGGGTGGGGTTGTGCAAGTTCCGCTCGACGGTTGCGTCGTTTCGCCGGTTTGGGGTGGGGCGGGATCTGGCGGAGAAGCCGGTGTCCGCTGCGGTGTCGGAGCGGATGGGGGTAGCGGTGACGCGGATGATGGAGAAGGGGCGGGCGGATGTTGGGATGAGTGTGCTGTTGGAGGATGCGGTGTCTGGGCGGAAGGTGTTGGAGCTGAAGCGTCGGGAGCTGGAGCGGCAGGTGTCGGCGTTGCGCGATGCGGAGCGGGATCTGCATCGGTTGTCGGTGACGCGCGAGATCCTGTTGGAGTTAGGGAAACCGGCGGGGGAGGCGGATTTGCTGAGGGGCGGGCTGTTGTTGGCGTGGCACGATAATCCGGATCTGGATGTGAACGCTTATGTTCGGACGTTTGATCGGATGGTTGCGGAGTTGCGGACGGATGAGGCGTTGCGGTCTGGCACTGCGGGGGCGGTGGAGAGGATCCGACGTTATCTGTTCGAGGAGAACGGGTTTCACGGCAGTCGGGAGGATTACGGGAGTCGTTCGAACAGTTATCTGAATGAGGTGCTAGACGATCGGGAGGGGCTGCCGATCTCGCTTTCGGTGGTTTTTGTTGAGTTGGCCCGTCGGTTGGGTGTTCGGGAGGTGGTGGGATTGCCGCTACCGTCGAAGTTCATGGTGGGCTACCGAGAGCGCGCGGAGGACGCGTTCCGGGTTTTGGACGTTTTTGAGGGAGGGAAGGAGATGAGTTTGGAGGATGCGGCGTCGCGTTTGGGGATCGATGTGGAAACGGCGGGACGCGCGGCGACGCAGCGGGAGATCTTGGTGCGGATGATCCGAAATCTTTTGGGGTCGGGGGATGCGGCGGAGTCTGCGGCGCAGCGATTACCGTATTTGGATCTGTTATTGACGATTGATCCGGAACAGGTTGCGGAGCGTTTGCGGCGGGCTCGGGCGCGGGAGTTGACGGGTGATCGGGAGGGTGCGTTGTCGGATCTGGCGTGGTTGATGGAGCATCCGTGGTCGGAGTTTGACGATCGGCAGCGGGAGGCGATTGAGGGATGGGTACGTCGGTTGACGCGGTGAGTGGGGTGGGAGATTTTTGTGTGGAAGGTTTGCCGTTCTGGGTGAACGGGGGCATCGTTTCTCTGTAGTCACGCAGTCATTTCACACCGAACAAAGCCATGCAAATTGCCACCCAACTCTCCGTATTTTTAGCCAACGAACCGGGAACGCTCGCTGAGGTTTGCGAACTTCTTTCGCGTGAGCGCATCAACATTTATGGGCTGACGGTCTCGGATACGTCGGATCATTCGGTGGTACGGATGGTGACGAGTGATGCGCCACGGGCGTCGCATTTGTTGGGCGAGCGCGGGGTGTTGGTGATCGAGAACAAGGTGCTTCTTTTGGAGAATGCGAACAAGCCGGGGCAGTTCGGGGCGGTGGCGCGGAAGCTTGCGAAGGCGAAGATCAACATTGAGTACGCGTATTTGGCGACGAGTCCTGGGGCGAAGAAGGGGTTGGCGGTGTTCCGGGTGAGCGACACGAAGCGGGCAGCCAAGTTGTTAGGGGTAGAGGCTTGAGGCTTCGGCGAGAGGACGGACATGCCGCTTTACGAGTACGAGCCGAAGGAAGGACCGTGCGGTATTTGCAAGGGTCGGTTCACGTTGAACCGACCTGTTTCGGCGCCGGAGTTGGTGCAGTGTCCGTTGTGTCGGAAGCCGGTGCAGAAGTTGATTTCCGGGTTCAACACGCCACGGTTGACGGCGCCGGTGTCGGTGTCGGATGCGAAGAAGGCGGGGTTTTCGGTGTGGAAGCGGGTTGGGAAGGGGGAATATGAGCGCGAATGATGGAACGGGGCTGCCGCGTTTGGTGACGGCGGTGGATGTGATGTTTTTTGATACGGATTGTGCGGCGGTGGTGCACAATTTGGCGTATTTGCGGTTCATCGAGACGAATCGCACGTTGTTAGCGGGGCAGTTGGGGATGGGTTTGGCGGGGATGGCGGCGTCTGGGGTTTATCCGGTGGTGGTGCGCTCTGAGGTGGATTATCGGCGACCGGCGGCGTTGGGAGACACGTTGCGGGTTGAAGGGTGGTTGGAGAGCTTTGATCGGACCTGCTTTTGGTGTGGGTTTGAAGTGCGGCGCGAGAGGGATGACCAGTTGATGGTGACGGCGCGGCAGATGTTGGCGGTGGTGCGTATGCCGGAGGCGCGTCCGATGCGTTTACCGGAAGATTGGTCGACGCGGTGGCCGGAGTTGTTCCGAGCGAAGGTACGTTGAGGGATGAGGAGTGGCGGAGGGGCGTGTTGGAGTTCGGTGGCATGGGCAGTTTTGCCTTTCCGGGAGCATTAAATGCTTTGCCAGCGGGGTGTTTGAGTCGATGAGATCGGTTCAATGGCTGGGCGCTTGATCTTAAATCATTGTAAAGCGCTGTTGAATAGTGATTTATCGCCGTTAAAGGCGTGGGGTTGATGTGATTGATCCGAATGGTACAAGTTCAACCGTCAATCAACTAGTGGCCAAGCAAGCTCTGAAAATCTGTAATTTGCTCGGGTAAAGATCCTTCGATGATTCCCCAAACGAGTTTGTCCTCTACCGAGTCGTAGCAATGGGCGAGGATATTACGGAAGGAAATGATTTGCCGGTAATTCCGGATGGAGTCGATCTGCTGTGGAGCGATCTTGAAGGAGCGGTTTAGCGCCTCGCCGATGATTTCAAACGAGCGCTCTACAGCCAAGCGAGTCCGGTCGTCGGAAGCCCTGGGTTGACAGAGGGAGCACGCGGATATTCGCTCGGCGTAGAGTTGCCGTGATGTTGGAGATTCGGGAAACGGCGTGTTTCGGGAGATTGGGGGTGTAAAACTTTGTCGGTAAAAGTTCACACTCTCCTGAGCAATAAGCGCTGGATTTATTGCTCGTGTTGCCGGGTTTTTGTGAGCGATAACTAGGAGGTTTTCTGATCATGCCCATCTCAGCGATTTGGAACTGGCAACTGAAGGATTGGCCAGAGTTTCGCTTCGATTGCGCAAAAATGGTGGCGCTCGAAGCGGAATTTCTGCGTCAGTCGGGCATTTTCATTGGCTCATTTCGACACGTTGGCGACGAGGACAAGCAGCAGCTTTGTATCGAACTGATCAGCAATGAGGCGATCAACACCTCGGAAATCGAGGGCGAGATTCTGAACCGCGACAGCCTGCAATCCTCCATTCGCCGCAACTTCGGGCTTAGCACCGACCATCGGAGGGTTCCACCTGCCGAGCAGGGCATCGCTCAGATGATGGTGGAGCTTTACCGCCAGTTTGATGCACCTCTTTCCGAGGAACTTCTTTTTCATTGGCACAAGCTGATCGTGAACGGTAGGCGTGACCTTAAGAACATCGGCTGCTACCGAACGGATGAATACCCAATGCAGGTTGTGTCGGGTCCGATCCACTCCCCGAGGGTTCATTTTGAAGCTCCACCGTCAGCGATCATTCCAGACGAAATGAGGCGGTTCG
>CAZAZT010000157.1:0-7880 GCA_964489645.1 uncultured Chthoniobacteraceae bacterium
TTCGGGGTGTAGCTTAGCTTGGTAGAGCGCCTGGTTTGGGACCAGGAGGTCGTAGGTTCGAATCCTATCGCCCCGACCACTGATGTTCTCGCGGGTCTTCCGATTTCGCGAACGCTTGTTTCGGTGATGCGCCGACAGAGCAGTTCTTCGTTCCCGTTGTTGAACGGGTCTTTGCGCGTGACGGGGTCGATTGGAGATGAAGCGGGGAATCCGACCGATGTGGACCCGTGTGTTGAGGGGATTGCGGAGGACTGACGGGCGTTTTGAGGCTGTTGGCCTATGAAAGCGGGGGGGTGCCAGCGGGGGCGCGGGGCAGGCTGGGGTTAGCGGCGGGGCCCGGTTGAGTCGCGTTTGAGCAACCGTTCGCGAGCGGATTCAAGTTGTGAGCGCTCGCTGGAGGAGAGGCTGGCGATGCCGGAGGCGGAGATTTTCTCGAGGATTTGGTCAATCAGTTCCTGATCGCGGAGTGATTCGTCCTCGAGATCTTCGTTTGGAGCGAGGGTGGTGGTTTCGGCGCTGAGAGTTTTCAGGGGGGTGTTCGGGTTGTCTCTGCGACGTTCTGAACGGTTTGCACGGGGCATTTTGTCGTCGAGCCCGCCTTGGATCACCTTGAACCTGCCGCGTTTGAAGACGGAGAGTGCGTCGATGACCCATCGCCCTTGGAGGTAGCGAGTGGAGAGAAATGCGGTGAGCGCGCTGCCACCTTCGATGGCGACTTGCGCCCAGTCGTGGGAGGCGGTGGCGGATAGGATGCGAATGCCCACGAAGATGATCGCTAACCACTTTGCGCTGATTCCGAGGAAGAGGGTCACGGCAGGAGCCATGGTGGCGAAGGCGACGAACAGGCCGGTTCCGCAGGGGATGCCTGAGAAATGGACATTCTGGAAGGTGATGCAGCTGAGGGCAATGATGGGGGAGATAAAGAAGAGTGTGAAATAGAGCTGGATGAATGCGCGGCGGCCAAAGAACCGCTCGAGTTCACGGCCGAAGAAAAAATAGACGGTGAGTTCCAGCAGGAACGGGATGGTGGGTTGGTTCCAGAATGCGTAGGTGGCGAGGCGCCACAGTTCTCCTTGGTGGAAGATGGATGACGCGTCGAAGTTCAAGAGGCTCTCCATCGAGCCGTTGCCGAGAGCGATTGCCAACGTGGTGGCGATCATCGAGATCAGATACGCTCCCATGAGGAGTTCCACCGAATGGACCGGGAAACCGCGGACTTGGAACCACGGGGCATAGTCGCCGGATTGCTGGCGGAACGTCATACTTCGGTGATGTTAGCGGCGTAAGGGGATGTGACACAAGAGCCGAGAGGGTGTTGCTTCGGAGTCGACTCTTTGGCTGGCTGGTTCTCATGATGAGGGGATGAGCAAGTTGGCTGTGATCATCCCCGCCCGTTTTGGTTCGACCCGCTTTCCGGGAAAGCCGTTGTTTGAGATCGCTGGAAAGCCGTTGGTGAGGCATGTGTGGGAGCGGGTTTCGCGGGCTCGGGGAGTGGATTTGGTGGTTGTGGCGACGGACGATATGCGGATCGCTGAGGCGGCATTCGGGTTCGGTGCGGAGGTGGCGATGACTTCGGCTCGGTGTAAAACGGGAACGGACCGTTGTGCGGAGGTCGCTTCTCGGCTCAAGGGTTATCGGTACGTGGTGAATGTTCAGGGCGATGAGCCGTTGATCGATCCGAAGTTGGTGACGAAATTGGCGACGGAGTTGAGAAAAGATGGGGCGATCAAGATGATCACGGCAGCGAGTCCGATGGAGTTGGGGGAGATTGAGAACCCGAATGTGGTGAAGGTTGTGACGGCTCGATCGGGCGACGCGTTGTATTTTTCGCGCAGCGCGATCCCATTCGATCGGGATGGTGCGGGTTTTGAGCCCCTCCGGCACCTCGGGATTTACGGGTATGATGTGCGGTTTTTGATGCAGTTCGTGAAGTGGCGCGAGGGGGTTCTGGAGCGGTTGGAAAAGCTGGAGCAGTTACGAGCTTTGGAAAACGGGGTTCCGATCCGAGTGGTGCGGACTCGGCATCAAGCGGTGGGCGTGGACACCCCGGCGGACGCGGAGATGGTTGAGCGGATTCTTTCACAAAAAGGGTTGACCTGAGACGAAACGGTTCTGCTCTTGCCAGACGGTCTCAGTGGGCGAATTCTACTGCCCCAGCAGGAGCGCTCTCGGCTCCGTGCCTTCTTGAGTTGGAGGGTGCGGTATCGAGGGCTTCTTTGTTTTCCGGGGCAAAGGTGCCGGCGTCCCCGGGGCCGGCGTTCCACCTTCATCATCTTTTCACATGAAATATATTTTTGTCACTGGAGGCGTGGTCTCCTCGCTGGGTAAAGGTTTGGCTGCTGCATCTTTAGGAACCCTGCTTGAGCAGCGGGGGCTGCGCGTCGTTTTACAGAAGTTCGACCCGTACCTGAACGTGGATCCTGGGACGATGAACCCTTTCCAACATGGGGAGGTCTATGTGTTGGATGATGGGGCTGAGACAGATCTCGACTTGGGGCATTACGAGCGTTTCACGCATTGTGTTCTTGGCCGTTCGAACAGCACGACGTCGGGGCAAGTCTACGAGACCGTTTTGGCGAGGGAGCGTAGGGGGGACTACTTAGGTGCGACGGTGCAGGTGATCCCGCACGTGACGGATGAGATCAAGGGGCGCCTGCGAGCGTTGTCAGACGAGCAGCCCTGCGATGTGTTGATCACGGAGATCGGTGGAACGACGGGGGATATTGAGGGGTTGCCGTTCTTGGAAGCGATCCGGCAGTTCGTTCTCGAGGTGGGGCCTCAGAACGCGATCATCATGCACGTCACCTTGGTCCCTTACATCAAGGCGGCAGGGGAGCTGAAGACGAAGCCGTCGCAGCAGTCGATCGCGAAGCTTCGGGAGATCGGTTTGCACCCGCAGGTCCTGGTTTGTCGGACGGAGCATCCGATTGATGAAGATGTGCGTCGGAAGCTTTCGGTGTTCTGCAATGTTCCGTTGGATGCGGTGGTGGAGGCCCGTGATGTTGCTCACACGATTTATGAGATGCCGCTGATGTTGCAAGCGGAGCGATTGGACGAAACGGTGTGCAGGTTATTGGGATTGCAGACACCTTCGGCGGATATGGAGGAGTGGAAGCGGTTTGTGCGTGGGATCATCCATCCTACGAGGCGTGCGCGTATTGCTGTGGTGGGCAAATACATCGGGCTGCAGGATGCTTACAAGTCGATCTACGAGTCGCTGACCCATGCAGGTGCTGCGGCGGATTGCGGGATCGATTTGGTCAGGGTGGATGCGGAGGATTTGGAGTCAGCTGATGCGGAACGGTTTCTGGAAGGGGTGGACGGTGTTCTGGTGCCGGGCGGGTTTGGGGAGCGTGGCGTTGAGGGGAAGATTCGGGCGGCGCAGTATGCGAGGGAGCGCAGGATCCCGTATCTTGGTCTCTGTTTGGGGATGCAGGTTGCGACGATCGAGTTCGCGCGAAACGTGTGCGGGTTGCGGGATGCGAACTCCACGGAGTTCGATGAGGCCACTGCGAATCCGGTGATCCATCTGCTAGAGGCTCAGAAGGATGTGACGGACAAGGGGGCTTCGATGCGGTTGGGGACGTGGCCCACAGAGATCAGAAAGGGGACGAAGGCGGAGTCGGTCTACGGGTGCGCCAGCATTCGGGAGCGTCACCGTCATCGGTATGAGTTCAATCAAACGTATCGCGACCAGATGGATGCCGCGGGCTTCTTGATTTCGGGCACCTCACCGGATGGCACATTGGCGGAGTTGATTGAGTTGCGTGATCATCCTTGGTTTTTGGCTTGTCAGTATCATCCCGAGTTCCAGTCGAAGCCGAACCAGCCACATCCTCTGTTCTTCGGGTTTGTGAAAGCGTGTGCCAGTGCGTTGGGGAGGTGATGCTGTGCCGGTTGCCGGCACGGTGGAACGGGTTCGTCGCACCTTCCGATTGGAATGTGTGCGGTCCCTTTTCGCTGGGGTGATCGAGAGTGTGGTTGCCACGTTCGCTTTGGTTGTGGCGGTGAGATATTTTGGCGCTTCCTCGACGAGTAAAGCATGGCTTGTGGCGGGGCCGAACATCGGTTTGATGGCTGGTCCTGCGGTGGTTGCGTGGTTCCATCGGACGGGTTTGGCTCCGGCGAGAGCGGCGTCCATCGTTCACGCGATCGCTGCGTTGTTCTTTGTGTTAGCCGCCTTGGTGGATGAGGAAGTGCGGTACATCGGTTTCGTGGCTTGCGCTGGCGCAGCGGTGGCGGCTTCGGTGCCTTTGATGACGCAAGTGTATCAGGATGCGTATCCGGAAGCGGATCGAGGGAGGCTGTTCTCGAGGGCATTTTTCCTTCGGATTGCCGCTTCTGTGGGTGCGGGGGCATTGATCGGCTGGTTTTTGGATTGGCGGCCTGGGGGGCATCCATGGGTTCTTGGGTGCGCTGCATGTTCGTGTGGGATGAGTTCTGTGTTGGTCGGGTCTTTCCCGGAATCGGCATCGTCGGGTTCGAAGGCGCAGGGGTCGGCGGCGTCGCGCGGTCGCATGTTGGATGGACTGAGATATGTGAGAACGGATGCGATTTTCCGGCGGACCCTCATCTCGTGGATGTTCCTTGGGATCGGGAATTTGGTGATGTTGCCGTTGCGGGTGGAGTTGTTGGCGAGACCGGACGGTGAGGGGTGGGTGCGCGGTGCGGCGGAGATCGCGCTGTTGACTGCGGTGATCCCGAATGTGGCTCGGTTGTCGACGACGCTGTGGTGGGGGCGAATGTTCGATCGATGGAACTTTTTTGTGTTGCGGGCGGTGCTCAACTTCTTGTTCGCAGGGGCGATTCTCGCGTTTTTTCTGGGGGACCGGATGTGGGTGTTGGTGGTTGGGGGCGTGTTGTATGGGTTGGCGAATTCGGGAGGGGATGTGGTCTGGTCGCTTTGGGTGACCAAGGTGACGGTTCCCGAGCGGGTCGCGGATTACATGGCGGTGCACACATTTTTCACGGGCATCCGAGGGGTTCTAGCGCCGGTGATCGCGTATGCGGCGATGGAGCGTTTCCCGTTGAGTTGGACGGCGTGGGGGTGCGCTGCGGCGATCATTTTCGCGAATGTGATCTTGTTGCCGGAGATTTTCCATCGGCGAGGAAGCGGGCCCGGATCTGTGAGTGAACGTTGATTTGCTCTGCGGGTTTGAAAAACATCTAGGGAGGGTGAAGAGTCGAAGGATGGAAACAACAGTGCCGCAAGTTGGGGTGATCATGGGGAGTGTCTCGGATTGGGAGACGATGCGTCATGCGGTGGAGATGCTTGAGCGACTGGGTGTGGCCTATGAGAAGCGGGTTGTTTCGGCGCATCGGACTCCGGAGTTGATGGCTGCATATGCCCGCGGAGCTGAGTCGCGTGGTTTGCGATTGATCATTGCGGGGGCCGGTGGCGCGGCTCATTTGCCGGGGATGGTTGCTGCGCACACCTGTCTGCCTGTGTTGGGGGTGCCAGTGGAGAGCAAGGTGCTGCGCGGGGTTGATTCGTTGTTGTCCATCGTACAGATGCCTGCAGGGGTGCCAGTTGCGACCTTGGCAATCGGGGTTGCTGGGGCGAAGAACGCGGGGATCCTGGCGGCATCGATACTGGCGCACGGGGACCGTGAGATCGCGTCCCGTTTGGCAGCGTTCCGCTCTCAACAGACCGCGGATGTTTTGGCCGGCGAGTTGCCGTGAGGCGGGGAGATGCGGGTTTTGTGCAAGATTTCATGAAGACGGAGACAATCAATGGGACTGGGGGAAGCGGGCGGGTGATCCTTCCTGGGGCCACCATCGGTGTGATGGGGAGCGGTCAGTTGGGGCGAATGATGGCGTTGGAGGCCAGAAAGCTTGGTTACCGGGTGAAGACTTACAGTCCCGATGCGGATTCTCCGACGGGGCAGGTCGCGGATGGGGAGTTTGTCGGGCGTTATGAGGATCGTGAGGGGGCATGCGGTTTTTTTCACCGGATTGATGTTTTGACCTTTGAGTTCGAGAATGTTCCGTCGGAAACCGTTGCGTGGGCGGAGGAGGTCGTGCCGGTTCGCCCAGCGGGATCGGTCCTTCACATCTGTCAGCATCGTTTGAGGGAGAAGGAGTTCCTGCGAGCGAATGGATTCCCTTGTGCGCCGTTCCGGAGAGTGGATTGTCTTGCTGATCTCGAGGAAGCGCTGGTGGAGTTGGGTCGCCCTTCGGTCTTGAAGACTGCGGCATTTGGATACGACGGGAAGGGGCAGGTGAAGATCACGGAAGGGGTTGATGCGGCGAAGGCGTTGGCGGGGTTTGGCGGGCAGACGGCGGTTCTGGAGGGGTGGGTGCCTTTTGTTGCGGAGATTTCGGTGATGGTGGCGCGGGGAATCGACGGGGCGACGCGGGTGTATCCGGTTTTTGAGAATGTTCATTCCAACCACATCCTCGATGTGACGGTGTGTCCTGCGAGGATTCCGGCGGCGTCGGCGGACTCTGCGCGTTCTATCGCGGTATCGATCGCGGAGCGGCTTGGATTGGTGGGCGTCTTGGCGGTGGAGATGTTTTTGATGGGGGACGGGCGAGTGATCGTGAATGAGTTGGCGCCTCGGCCTCACAACTCGGGGCATCTGACTTTCGACGCATCGGTGACAAGTCAGTTCGAGCAACAGGTGCGGGCTGCGTGCGGGTTGCCTCTTGGGGTAACGGATTTGAAGGTTGGAGCGGCGGCGATGGTGAACTTATTGGGAGATGAGTGGACGAACGGTGAGCCTGATTGGGCTGGCGTGTTTGCGATGGGCGACGTGAAGGTCCATCTTTACGGCAAGCTGGAACCTCGGAAGGGACGGAAAATGGGGCATTTGACCGCATTCGGCGCGTGTCCTGAGGATGCTCAGGCTCGGGTGTTGGAGGCGCGAAGGATTCTTCGGAGAGGTTGAGATGAGTGCGCAGGTGGTTCCGGCCTTGGATGCACGGGAGGTGGTCGTCGCTTCGCAGATGGCCGCTTATTTTTTGCGGAAAGGGGACCTTGTCGGCATGCCTTCGGAGACGGTGTACGGGCTTGCGGGTGACGCGTTGAATCCCGTTGCAGCTGCGCGGATTTTCCAAGCGAAAGAGCGTCCTGCATTCGATCCGCTGATCTGCCATGTCTGGGATTTTTCGATGGCGGAGCGGATCGCGGATTTTTCGTTGGTCCCTCGAGGAGCGCTGAACGAGTTGGTGGAGCGGTATTGGCCGGGTCCGCTGACCCTTGTTGTTCCAAAACGCGCGCGGGTTCCGGACATTGTGACTTCTGGACAGGCCACCGTGGCGGTGCGGTGTCCCGCGCACGTGGTGTTCCGTTCGGTGATCGAGTTGTTGGATCGCCCCCTTGCTGCTCCTAGCGCGAACCGTTTTGGAAGGATCAGTCCGACGAGGGCTGAGCATGTCCGCGAGGAGTTGGGGGACCGTATCCCATTGATCCTTGATGGGGGAGATTGTCGGCATGGGGTTGAATCGACCATTTTGCGGTTTGATGGGGGGCGATCGGTGTCGGTCTTGAGGCCGGGGCCGGTGACGGTGGAGGATCTTCTTCTGTTGGGATTCGAGGTGAATGTGGAGAGGAGATGTGCTGGGGAGTCCGTGGTACCGGGGCAAGTGGAGGGGCATTATGCGCCAAGGACTCCGATGGAGTTCGGGACAGGCGCGGATCGGGGTGGTACGGGGCGAGCGGGGGTCCTGTTGTGGGGGACCCCGGCGGGCGTGGCGAGGGAGGCGGGTTACGAGGTTGTGCTCGAGTTGTCTGCGGAAGGTGATCTTTTGCGCGCCGCGGCGAACTTGTTCGGTGCTTTACGGCGACTGGATGCTGCGGGGTTGGACTGCATCGTCGTCGAACCGGTCCCTGAGGTGGGAGTGGGGGTAGCCATCATGGACCGATTGAAGAGGGCTGT
>CAZAZT010000158.1:0-7514 GCA_964489645.1 uncultured Chthoniobacteraceae bacterium
GCTCGAAGCAAAATCCAGCGTCCTCGTCCGATAGCATGATCGCGTTCATCGAAGGGATCCTCGAGGAAAGCCTCCCCACCCACGCCACCATCAACGCGAATGGCGTCGGCTACCACATCCTCATCCCGCTCTCCAGCTACAGCCGCCTGCCTCAACCCGGTCAGCGCTGCCGCTTGCTCACCCACCTCCAAATCCGCGAAGACGCTCACGTCCTCTTCGGATTTCACTCGCGTGAAGAACGCGACCTCTTCCGCCTCCTCGTCGGTCAAGTGTCCGGAGTCGGACCGAAAACCGCCCTCGATGTGCTCAGCGGGATGTCCGCCCTCGACTTCAAAGCTGCCGTCGCTTCCAACGACGCACCCGCACTCTCCAAGGTCAAAGGCATCGGCAAAAAAACCGCAGAACGCATCATCGTCGAACTGCGCGACAAAGTGGGCATCGCAGCCCAATGGGAAGCCAACTCCCAAAAGAACGCCCCGTCTCCAACCGACGTCGCGCTGAACGATGCCGTCCTCGCCCTGATCGCGCTTGGATACAAACAGGTGGACGCCCACAAATGCGTCTCCAGCATCCTCCAAAGTTGGCCAGCAGGCCGCCCCTCCCCCACCACCGACGAACTCGTCCGCGAATCACTGCGTAAGTTGATATGAACCCGCCCGTAACGGACGGCCCTGAGCATCTGTTCGCCGACAAGACATGGCTCGGATCCGACCAACCTCTTCACCTCTCTCCCTCCCTCCTCGAATCGCTGGATTCGCTCGGTGACGACCTCCTCGCGTTCACCAAGGCCTGTAACTCCCTCTACCAACTCAGCGCATCCGGACGGCAACCCAGCTTCGTCGCGGAATGGCTCGACCGCGGTAAACCCGCCAACCTCGTCGCCGCCGGACGAGCCAAACCCATCAGGAACGCGATCCCCCGCGTCATCCGTCCGGACATCCTCCTCACCAACGAAGGCCTCCGCATCACCGAAATCGACTCCTTGCCCGGTGGCATCGGCCTGACCGCCGCGCTCCATCAACAGCATGAACACGCCGGAAACCGGCTCTGGGGCTCCAGCACCGCTTTCCTCGAAGGATTCCGTTCCATTGTGGCAAACGGGACGATCCTCGTCTCTCAAGAGGCCTCCACGTATCTCCCCGAAATGCAGTGGATCGCATCAAAGATCGGAGCCTCCGTGATTGCTGCCGAAGGCGCATCCCTCTCCCTGCTACAATCGCAACCAGCAACCTACCGCTTCTTCGAACTGTTCGACCTCGCCAACATCCCCGGTGCAGATGCGCTCGTCGAGGCAGCAGCCCAGGGAGCCATCGCGCTATCCCCTCCCCCCAAAGCCTTCATGGAAGAGAAGATGTGGTTCGCCTTTCTCCGCAGTCGCCCGCTCCAACCCTTCTGGAGACGCACGCTCGGAGACCGCATCTTCCACCGCCTCCTCCAACTCCTCCCCGAAACGTGGATCATCGACCCTGAACCCCTTCCGCCCCAAGCCGTCTACCCAGGACTCCAAATCCATTCATGGGACGAACTCCGCCTCTTCTCCCAAAAAGAACGCCAACTCGTCCTCAAACGAAGCGGCTTCTCCGAAGATGCCTGGGGCTCCCGAAGCGTCACCATCGGACACGACGTCTCTCAAACAGATTGGTCCGCAGCCATCGACCAAGCCCTCCGCGACGCGCCCACCCGCCCCTTCATCCTCCAACGCTTCCACAAACCGGAGTCCATCTCTCATCCCATGAACAGCGAAAGCCGTTTCCGGATCCGCCTGTGCCCCTTCTACTTCGTCGACCCAACCTTCACGAAAGCGAAAGCCGCCGGAGCCCTCGCCACCCTCTGCGCTCCCGACAAAAAAATCATCCATGGCATGGAAGACGCCACCCTCGTCCCCATCGCCCCCGCAACCTGACCCAGAACCTCTGCCTCTCCCCATGAAACTCCGACACCTCCTCGCCACCGCCGCCATCGCGTCGCTGAGCATCCCGTTCGCCAATAGCCAAACCGCCACCCAAGCGCCCGTCAGCACGCTTCACGTCGTCAAAGAGTCTGATTTCCAAGGCTATCGCAGGATCGACCTTCGCTCGGGTGAACGGGACGCCCTCCTCGTGCTTCCGGAAAAGGCGCTTCCCGGAAACCCATGGTACTGGCGCACCGAGTTCTTCGGTCACCAACCGCAAGTCGACGCGGAAATGTTGCGCCGCGGCTTCCATGTCGCCTACCTGAACGTGCAAAATCTCTACGGCGCCCCAAAAGCCCTCGACGCGATGGACGCCTTCTACACCGCTCTCCGCGCTCAGTTCAATCTTGCCCCAAAAGTCGCTCTCGCCGGCTTCAGCCGCGGCGGACTCTTCGCCTTCAACTGGGCCGCGCGCAACCCGCAAAACGTCGCCGCGGTCTACGGCGACAATCCCGTCTGCGATTTCAAGAGCTGGCCCGGCGGGAAAGGAACCGGCAAAGGTTCCCCCGCCGATTGGCAACGCCTTTTTGGCGCTTACGGATTCGCGGACGAAGCGGAGGCCCTGAAATACCCCGCGAATCCGGTCGATCACCTCGCTCCGTTGGCGAAAGCCGGAGTCCACATCATCGGCTTCTGCGGCAGCGCCGATAAAGTCGTCCCTCCACAGGAGAACATCTTGTTGGTCCAACAACGCTACACCTCGCTCGGCGGCCACTTCACTCTCCTGAAGCGCCCCTACACCGACCACCACCCCCACAGCCTTCGGGACCCGCATCCCATTGCGGATGCACTCTGCGATGCATTCGGCGTCCCCTCGCTGCCCGCCGAACAACGCGAACACCGGGGCACTCCGTTCGGGTATAACTACCACGCCCTCCGCCGCGGCCTCCCCAACCTCCTCGCGAAAGCGCAAGCCGGCACTCCGCTACGCATCGCATTCCTCGGAGGTTCCATCACCGCCATGAAAGGTTGGCGCGATCTCATCAAAGAGGACCTCACAAAACGCTTCCCGAAATCGCAGCTCGAGTTCATCGATGCAGGCATCGGCTCCCTCGGATCAACCCCTCACGCCTTCCGGCTCGATCGCGATATCCTATCCAAAGGTGCCCTCGACCTCCTCGTCCTTGAGGCCGCAGTCAATGACAGCGCAAACGGTCACTCCCCAACCGAACAGATCCGCGCCATGGAAGGGATTGTGCGGCACACGCTCCAATCCAATCCAACCGCAGACATCCTCCTGCTCCACTTCGTTGACCCAGAAAAGATCGAAACGATCAAAACGGGCAAACGCCCCGACGTCATCCTCAACCACGAAAAGGTCGCAGCCCATTATGGCCTGCCCGATCTCGACCTCGCCGAGGAAGTCGCCGAACGGATCGCCGCAGGCGAGTTCACTTGGGAGAAAGATTTCAAGAACCTGCACCCCGCCCCCTTCGGCCACGAACTCTACCGAAAAGCGATCAACCGACTGCTCGATGCCGCCCAACGCCTCAGCTCCGCTCCAGTTCCAAACGGAAAGCCAGGCCCCCGAACCCTCCCTCCCCCTCTCGATAAAGGGAACTACGCCAGCGGCCATCTCATCTCTCCCGATGCCGTCAGCGCCCCAACCGGCTGGATCCTTCACCCCAAATGGAACCCCAGCGGAGCAGGCAAAACGCGCCCCGACTTCGTCAACCACCCCGTCCTCGCCTCAGAGGGAGACGCTCAACCGCTCTCCATCCGCTTCCAAGGAACCGCCGCCGGCATCTTCATCACCTCTGGACCCGATACCGCACCCCTGGAGTTCCGAACGGACGGAGGCCCTTGGGAAAAGCGCGACACCCGAACCCGCTGGAGCGACGGTCTCCACCTCCCCTGGGCGATGGTTCTCTCCGCGAGCCTCCCAGAGGGATCGCATGTGCTCGAGATCCGACCACAAGCCCCCGCCGGTGATCGATCCGTGCGAATCCACCACCTCCTCATCAACGGAACGATCTCCCGCTGACTCGCCCCGTTATCTGAGAGCCGAGCACGCCACTCGGCGGCTCCACGGACAAAACCCTCCGCGATGGCGCGGTCGCCATTCTCTGCTAACATCGTCCTCCCATGGCTGATCCGCTCACCGTCCACGTCCCTCTCGGCTCCCGAGCCTACGACGTTCACATCCAACCAGGCATCCTCACCCAAACAGGATCCCTCGCGCGGCAAGCCGGACTCCGCTCCTCCAGCGCGTTCATCATCACCAGTCCGTCGATCGCTGAGCATTACCTCGGAACGTTGCACGACTCCCTCGCAAGTGCGGGATTCAAATCCATCGCAACCCACTCCGTTCCGGCCGGAGAAACCGGCAAGAACTGGGAAGAGTTCTCCCGCTGCTGTGCCGCTCTCCTCGCGGAATTCCCCGACGCCGGCTCCACCCCCGTCGTCTTCCTCCTAGGCGGTGGCGTCATCGGCGACCTCGGAGGATTCGCAGCCGCCGTGTTCCGCCGCGGCGTTCCTTTCGTCCAGATCCCGACCACCCTCCTCTCGGCGGTCGACTCGAGCGTTGGTGGAAAGGTGGCAGTGAACTTCGGCGGCGTGAAAAACATCATGGGGGCGTTCTCTCAACCGCGCCTCGTCCTTTGTGACCCGAGCACCCTCAACTCGTTGAGCGACCGCGAACTCCGCTCCGGTTGCGCCGAGGTCATCAAATACGGATTCGTCTGCTCCGCTCCCCTGCTGGAACGCCTCGAACAAGGCGCATTCCGGCAGATCCTAGCTCGAGACCCGCTGATCACCACCGCCATCATCCGTGATTGTGTCGACATCAAAGCCTCCGTGGTTGCGCAAGATGAGTTCGACAAACTCGGTATCCGAAACGTGCTCAACTTCGGACACACCATCGGTCACGCCCTCGAACTCAGCGCCGATTACCAACTCACCCACGGCGAAGCCATCGCCATCGGCATGCTCGCAGCAACCCGCCTATCCATCCGACTCGGCCGCTGTTCCAACGAGATCCTCACGCGACTCCAACACCTGCTCTCCCTCGCAGATCTCCCCTCCACTTTTCCGTCCAGTGACGGTCTTTTTGAACGGATGGACCGCGCTCTGCGTCTCGATAAAAAGTTCCGTGACGGGAAAAACGTCTTCGTGCTTCCTACCCTCCCCGGAGCATGGAAACAGGAGGAGGACATCCCTTGGAACCTCGTCCACGAATCCATGCGGGAATGCCTCGCCTAAGACGCCCGACGATCCAAAAAACCATTCACCTCATCACCGCAATGCCGACCTACGAATACGAATGCGCCAAATGCAACAAGTCGTTCGAAACCTTCCAATCCATGAAGGACGACGCCATCAAGACCTGTCCGAAAGACAAATGCCGGATGCGCACTTGGGGAAAAGGCAAAGTCTCCCGTTGCCTCGGCTCAGGCGCAGGCCTCATTTTCAAAGGGAGCGGCTTTTACATCACGGATTATCGCTCGGAAGGCTACAAATCCGCCTCCAAGAGCGATTCCGCGTCAACCTCAGGCAGCTCCGAAGGGTCTAGCGGAAAATCCTCAGGAAAAACGGATTCCGGCTCCAAGAAGGGCGGTTCCAAATCCGAGTAACCCATGCCCCGTCCCCCCCGTAACCCACCACGCAAAACCTCAGTCCGGGGGGACGAGACGAAGAAAAAACTCCCTGCACCAAGGCAAGAATCCGCGCCGCCGCACTCGCGATTCAACGCGATCAAAAGCGGCATCGTCTGGATCTCCCTCTTCGCGGCATGTTTGCTCTACGGGCTGTTCCGCCTCTGCCAGACTCCTCAGGATTGGCCCACCTTCCCACTCCCTGAAGTCGGACCTTGGGCGCTCGAACAAAAGCTATACGCCTCCCTCAGTAGCGACCGCGCCTCCACTTTGGAGGTTCATGCAGATGACGTGAACCGCCACCTCGCCCGTCATCTCCTCGCCCACCCTGCGATCGGGACACGCTCGCCTGCGCTCGAAGCCATCCACCTCTCAGGCTCACCCGCAAGCCCCTCAATCGCAGCGAGGTTCCGCTGGAAATTTCTCCCACTCCATCTCCGCGCTTCTGCAAGACGAATCCCCAAGGACCAACGCTCTCCCCTCGACTCCGGTTACACCATCGAATCGATCTCACTCGGCTCCCTCAAGGTCCCGAATGCGTTGAAAGAGGCCACCCTGAAATGGTTCAACCCTCTCATGGCCACCTTGAAACGCGAAAAATACCTCCTCAAACGCAGCTCAGAAATCATCCAGAAAACCGAACTCCTCGTCTTCTCCGTCGCCGCCAACCCCGTCTCATCCCCCCAATCCACTCCGTCCCCACCCCAAAAAGCCGGTACCACCCAACCCCCCTCAACATTGACGCCAAAGGCCTCCCCGCAACCTCCCCAAAACCGGCAACCCCACAAGGCGCTGCCTCCCACCGAAAAGCCCCTTCCAAAAGCCGAACGCGTCCCATGACCTACCCCCCCGGCCTCCTGCACCTCCTGTTTGTTCTCCTGCTTTACCACACGATTCCTGCAGCACCCGTCCCCATCCCGCTCGGTGAATCCACTCTCCGTATCCAAGAACTCCCCCCGCAAGCCGATGCCAATGAAGTCAAAGCCCGACTCCACTCGATCGAATCCGCTCCCCCTCTCGATCCAAAAGCAGAGACCATCCTTCTCCACCTCCCCGCTTCATACACCCCAAACACGCCCCACGGCCTGTTAATCTGGATCTCCCCCTCCGACTCTCCTCGCCTTCCCAAGGATTGGCTCGAGGTCCTCGCTCAACGCAAAATCATTTTCGCCGGAACCCAACGCTGCGGGAACTCGCGCAACATCTTCGATCGGATCCGCATGTCCGTCGCCATCAATGCAGACCTTCGGAACCGCCTCAACATCGACGGGCGCCGCGTCTACGCATCCGGCTTTTCTGGCGGAGGCCGCGTCGCCAGCATGCTCGGAATCGCTTGGGCCGACATGTTCAGCGGCTCCATCCCGTTCATGGGGGTGAACTTCTATACCGATCTACCATCCCCCGATGGCCGAAAAACCTACGCCCCACAATACATCCCCGACGATGCCGTACTGAACATCGCCAAACGATCCACCCGCCACGTCCTCGTCACGTCAGACCAAGATTTCAACCGAGCCGACACAAAAATTGTTTTCGAGAAGGGATACCAAGCCGAAGGCTTCTCCCGCGTCCATCTCCTCCAAGTTCCTGACATCGCTCACAAAATGCCCTCCGCCGCTTGGTTCGAAAAAGCCCTGCTCACCATGGAAACCCCGTAGCCTTTCCGTGCCCTCACACCCCCCGTTCGCCATGAATCATCCCCCTCGCGTCACCGATCTCCTCCCCTACGCCATTGCCGCTCGAGAAAAGGCCCACGCCCCTTACTCAGGATTCCATGTCGGCGCAGCGGTGCTCGCAGACGGACTCATCTTCACCGGCGCAAATGTCGAAAACGCCAGTCTCGGACTCACCAACTGCGCTGAACGGACCGCCGTATTCAAAGCCATCTCCGAAGGAGCGCGCTCCATCACCGCTGTGGTTGTGGTCGCCGATACCGAAGAACCGTTGCACCCGTGCGGCGCCTGTTGCCA
>CAZAZT010000159.1:0-7295 GCA_964489645.1 uncultured Chthoniobacteraceae bacterium
GCTCCCTCAGAGAACAACGTAGAAAAAACCTTGGTCCAAGAATCCGCCGCAACGGCCCCCAGCGAAAATGCCAAGACCAAGCACAAATGCACCAAGGCACGCGCAATCCTCCCTCCCGCACACCTCAAACCAGAAACAGAAACACTGCGATCTGCGAAAACCGACCGGTATGCGCACCGGCTCCCGCCAGTGTTCAAATCGACCTCGGATGAAATCGGGGGAACCATCTTGGGTGAAATTTTCCTAACTTTTCACAACGTCGCCCGAAGCTCAGTTCTTCAACCAATCCACTTCGGAACGGGAAATGTACCCCCACAACCCTGTTTCTCAAGCGCTTTCCAGAAGAAGCAAACCGCCATCCGTCATGCAATGTCCTTTGCGTTTCCGTTTTCCACAAATCCATCCCGCCCTCTAACATCCCCACCTTCCCCCCTCCTCCCCATGCGCCTCCTCCGCCTCTCCCTCCTCATCGCCTCGCTCCTTCCCCTCGCTAATGCCGCCGATTGGCCCGAATTCCTCGGCCCCAACCGCAACAACACCTCCCCCGAAACCGGCCTCCGCCAATCCCTCTCCCCCGACGGCGTCCCCATCCTCTGGAAAAAATCGATCGGTACCGGCTACAGCGCCCCCAGCATCCGCGCCAATCGTCTCGTCCTCCACCACCGCTCCGGTCCCGAGGAAATCGTCGAATGCCTCAACCCTTCCACCGGCGAAACCCTCTGGAAATACGCCTACCCCAGCCGCTTCGTCGACCCCTTCGGCTATAACAACGGCCCACGCTGCTCCCCCCTCCTCACCGATTCCCATTGCTACACCTACGGCGCCGAAGGCGTCCTCCTCTGCCTCGACCTCGCCTCCGGCAAACGCATCTGGCAACGCAACACCCTCTCCGAATTCAACGTCCCCGAAGCCTTCTTCGGCGTCGGCAGCACCCCCATCCTCGAGAACGGCAAGCTCATCGTCATGATCGGCGGCCAACCCAACTCCGCCATCGCCGCCCTCGACCCCGCCACCGGCAAAACCCTCTGGGAAAACGGTGGCGAAAAAACCTGGAACGGCGCCCCCATGATCGGCTGGCCCGGTGAACGCACCATCCAGTGGAACCCCAACGATCCCGCATTCGAAAAACAGGCCAGCTACTGCTCACCCGTCGCCGCAACCCTCCACGGCAGACGCCACCTCCTCTGCGTCACCCGCCAAGGCCTCATCTCCCTCAATCCCGAGGACGGCTCCTGCAACTTCGTCTTCTGGTTCCGCGCCCGCCAAGACTCCTCCGTCAACGCCATGACCCCCGTCGTCCACGACAACACCATCCTCCTCTCCTCCGCCTATTTCAAAAACGGCTCCGTCCTCCTCAAAGTCGCGCCCGACGGCAAAAGCGTCACCCCAGCCTGGCGCAGCCTCGGCCTCGAAATGCACTGGTCCCAACCCAACCTCGTCAACGGACACCTCTACGGCTTCAGCGGCCGGAACGAACCCGACGCCTTCTTCCGCTGCCTCGAATGGGAAACCGGCGACGTCCTCTGGCAACGCTACGACGGTTGGCCAAACGGCGGCCACGCAAAACCCGCCCCCGGCGACAAAGCCCCCAACGTCTTCGGACGCGGCGCCACCATCTTCGCCGACGGACGCCTCATCGCCCTCGGCGAAAGCGGTCTTCTCGGCCTCTACGAACCCAACCCGAAGGCCGTCACCGAACTCGGTCGCTGGCAAGTCCCCGGCCTCGTCTACCCCTGCTGGGCAGGGCCCGTTCTCGCCGAGAAAAAACTCTACCTCCGGAGCGAAGAACTCCTCATCTGCCTCGACTGGAACAAATAACCACATAGCCACCCCATGCGTCACCCCCTCACGCTCCTCGCTTCCGCCCTCGTGACCGCCTCCCTAGCCCTCGCTCAGGAGGACCCCCGCCGACCCATCGCAAAAACACCCGCACTCACCCCCGCTCAAACCACCGCACAACTCGTTCTGCCCGAAGGCTTCAGGACACAGCTCATCCGAGGCGAACCCGACATCGTCCAGCCCATCGCCTACACCCTCGACGACCGCGGCCGCCTCTGGATCCTCGAGAACACCAACTACCCCAACTGCCCCGGCGAACCCAAAGACCGCATCCTCGTCCTCGAAGACACCCAAGGGAACGGCACCTTCGACAAGACCACCGTCTTCTTCGATCGAGCCACCTTCTCCTCCGGCATCGCCGTCGGCTTCGGCGGGGTGTGGGTCGGCTCACCCCCCAACCTCCTCTTCATCCCCCTCGCCGACGGAGATACCCCAAAACCCGCCGGACCACCCGAAATCGTCCTCGACGGCTGGGGCAATCAAGACACGCACGAAACCCTCAACACCTTCGTCTGGGGACCCGACGGTTGGCTCTACGGAACCCAAGGCATCTTCACCCAGTCGCTCGTCGGTAAACCCAACGCCCCCAAGGAACAACGCACCTTCGTCGATGCCGGCATCTGGCGCTTCCACCCACTCGATGGCCGCTTCGAGCTCTGGGCCGAAGGCGGCAGCAACCAATGGGGCGTCGATTGGAACGATCAAGGCGAGGCCTTCTTCGAAGCATGCGTCATCCCCCATCTCTGGCACGCCATGGAAGGCGCCCGCTACCTCCGCCAAGCCGGACCCCATCCCAACCCCCACACCTACGCCGACATCCAGACCATCGCCTGGGGTCGCTACGAAAAAGCCGCCTACTGCGGCGCCATGGTCTATCTCGGCGACGCATTTCCCTCCGACTGGCGGAACAAGTTCTTCTTCAATGATATCCACATGAACCGCATGCGCTGCGAAAGCCTCTCCCGCAACGGCTCCGGATTCAAAAGCACCCGCGAAAAGGAGTTCGTCCATAGCCCCGACGCCTGGTACCGCGGCCTCAACCCGCAGTACGGACCAGACGGAAGCGTCTTCCTCAACGACTGGTACGACCGCGTCCCCTGCCACCAACAGAAAGCGTTCACCGATCGGACAAACGGACGGATGTACCGCATCGTCAACGATGCCGTGAAACATCGGAAAGTGGATCTCGCACGCCTCCCGTCAGCCGCACTCGTCGAACTGCAGCTTCATCAGAACGATTGGTTCGTCCGGCACGCTCGCCGCATCCTTCAAGAACGCGGATTCGAACAAACCACCGCCACGCCACTCGAAAAGATCCTCCTCTCGCATGCTGACGCAACGCGCCGCCTCCGAGCGCTTTGGGCACTCCACGCCATCAACGGCCTCTCCGCACCCCTCGCCGAAAAAGCGCTCTCCGATCAGGACGAAAGTGTGCGCGGCTGGACGATCACGCTGCTCTGCGAACACGGAGATCCCACCTCATCCCTCATCACCAAGATCCACCAACTCGCCGAAAACGATCCGTCCGCACTCGTCCGGCGAAGGATTGCGTCCGCAGCGCAACGCCTCTCCCCAACCACGCGCATGCCCGTCGTGTCCAGCCTCGCCCGAAAAACCGAAGACGCGACCGATCCGAACATCCCCCTCCTTACGTGGTACGCTGCCGAAGGCGCCATCGCAGCGGACCCGATGCGAGCACTCGACATCCTCTCGGCAAACGCCTTCGCACCACTCCCAGAGTTCGCCGCCCGCCGTCTCACGGCCGCATACCTCGAAAAGTCGCCAAGCGCAGAAACGGCGCTCACCCGCATGATCGAACTCCTCGGTTCGCACCCGAACACACGTAGCTCCACCCTGAAAGGGATGCTCGCAGCCTTTAAAGGTCAAACATCTCTTCCAGAACCGGATGCATGGAAGCGTGTGTTCCCGACGCTGATCAGTGATCCGTCACCCGAGATCGCCAACTCCGCACTCTCGCTCGGCGTGCTCTTCGGCAATGAAAACGCGCTTTCCACCCTTCGCGCTCGCATCGCCAACGCGTCCGCATCGGAGGATAGCCGTCGAGATGCGATCGCCGCTCTGGCGACACGCCGCGACCCCGCTGCGCTGAAGCCCATCCTCGCGCTCGCAACCGCTCCAGGCCCCTTGCGCGCCCACGCCATCAAAGCCCTGCCGAGTTTTCCCCCAGCCTCCTGGACCGTTGCGCTCACGCAGAGTTACACCCCTGCCGATGCGAACACCAATGACGCCATCCTCACCACACTCGCCACCTCAAAGGAAGGTGCGCTGCAACTCATCCGATCCATCGACCAAGGCGCCATCCCCGCAAAGGACCTCCGAGCGCCCGTCGCTCGGATGATCCGAGAACAAGGCTCCGACGAACAGATCGCTTGGCTCGCGAAAAACTGGGGCTCCGTCAAACCGTCCCGTGACGAAACCCGATCCCAGATCGATCGCTTCAAACGGTTTCTCGGTCAGGACGCCATCTCCCGTGCCGACCTCCCGCGCGGCCGCGAACTCTTCCGCGCCATCTGCGCAACCTGCCACACCATGTTTGGCGGAGGTGGCCGCATCGGACCAGAATTGCCCGGCAACTTCCACGACGTGGATTACCTGCTGCATAACATCCTCGATCCCAACGCAGAGATCGGGAAGGACTACCAACAGACCTTCATCGAGATGAAGAACGGCGAACTTCGCTCAGGCATCGTGACCGCGCGTACCGGCGCATCCGTCACCCTCAACACGCTCGCTGGGTCCATCACCCTCCCCGCTGCCGACATCCAAAAAGAGACCCTGAGCCCAAACTCCATGATGCCAGAGGGCCTGCTCAACGGCCTGACCGAGGGCGACGTGCGCAGCCTCTTCCTCTACCTTCGCCAGACCAAGGACTGATCCGCGGACGCACCAGCGCCCGACCCGCATCAAACGGCGCTGGGACCTCCCGGGGGCTCGACAGATTGCCTGCCAAAAGCCCTGCCATCCCCGCAGCTTGAGTGCATTGTTTCCGTTCGGACATTCTCCAAACCCCATGATTCACTGCATCGGCATCGGTCCCGGCGACCCAGATTACCTGACCCTGAAGGGACACCGCCTCATCAGCGAAGCCGACGTGGTCGCCGGATTCGATGCCGTGGTGGACATCATCCGGCCCTTCATCAAGCCCACCGCCGAGGTCATCACGATGGGGTACAAGGACCAACCAGCTCAGCTCGAAAAGGTTGCCGCCAGGCATCACGACGGGCGGACGTGCGTCGCGGTGTTCATGGGCGACCTCCACTTCTCCGGGTTCCAACTCCTCGAACGCGTCGAACATGCCTGCGGCCACGGGGTTCCCGCCGTGCCCGGCATCAGTTCTGCGCAACTCATGGCGGAGGCCACCCGCACGTGTTTCGACGAGACCACGTTCCTGACCTTCCACCGGCGCGGCGACATTGAGCCGTTCAAGACACACCTCGCTTCGCTGCTGAAGCAAGGACGCAACGCGATCATCATCCCGCGTCCATGGGACTTCATGCCCCACCACATCACGACGTGGCTTATTGAGAATGGTGTGGATCCCCATCTCGTGCTCGAAGTCGCCGAAAACCTGAGTCAGCGGGATGCTCGTTGGACCGGCACGCTCGCCATCTGCCCAGATCATTTCTCCGACATGTGCATCATGCTCATCCGCGGCGGTCCGGCATTCCCTTCCCAAATCGATTTCTCCAAATGAACCCCTCACCGGATATGGCGCTCGTCATCGCGGGCCACGGCAGCCGCGATCCCGAGGGCGTAAAACAGTTCGAGTCCTTCATCGACGGCTTACGAAAAGCCCGTCCGGACCAACTCATCCGCCACGGGTACTTGGAGTTCGCTCGCCCCACGATCGACGAGGCTGCGCGCGCGTGCGTCGCCTCGGGCGCCAAACGCATCGCGGTCGTTCCCGGCGTGCTGCTCGGAGCGACCCATGCCAAAAACGACATGCCGGTGGAAGTGATGATGCTTCAGAAGGAGTTCCCCGCGTGCGAGTTCCAGTACGGCGCTCCCTTGCATCTTCATCCAAGGGTGCTCGACGCTTGCCGCGACAGGATCCTCGAAACCGAGGCTTCTTCCGCCGCCTCCATCCCGCGCAGCGCGACCTGCTTGGTCATCGCAGGACGCGGCACCACCGATCCCGACGCCAACTCCGACGTCGCGAAACTCGCGCGCATCCTACAGGAAGGCATGGGTTTCGGACAAAGCTCCGTCTGTTTCTCGGGTACCGCCACGCCCCTGATGCCGGAAGGTTTACAAGCGGTCGCAAAATCCGGTGTGCGACGGATCATAGTGCTCCCCTTCTTCCTCTTCACCGGAGTGCTCATGAAGCGGATTGCCGCGGCGTGTGCGGAAACATCAGCCGCATTCCCGAAATCGGAGTTCCTTCTCTGCGAACCGCTCGGAGCACATCCCGCTCTTTTGGATGCCTTTATCGACCGAGCCCGCGAAGCCCTTGAGGGATCCGCCCGCTCAAACTGTGGCCTGTGCAAATACCGCACGGCCATCGTCGGTTACGAAGCCGAAGCCGGTACCCCCCAACAAGCGCACCACGGCCACGTCCGAGCCACCCCGCTCAGCGCCGACGCCAAGGACACAGCCGCATCCGTCGTTTCCCCATCCGCTTCTCCACCCGTTGCCGCAGCCGTCCCGCGGACAACAAAATCTGCGCCGTGGGAACCCCATCCGATCGAGGCGGAAAGCATGGAAATCATCCGGAACGCGCGAGATTGGTCGATGTTCCCGCCAGCCCATCTCCCGATTCTCCAACGGTTGGTGCACACCACCGGCAACGTGGCCTGCGCGGATTCCGTGTACATCTCGCCCGGAGCGATCGAAGCGGGATTCCGAGCGATCACCGACCGATGCACCCTTCTCTGCGACGTCACGATGGTGGCGTCAGGACTTCGTCGGACCTTGGTGGAGGCACTCGGTCTTCGCGCAGTCAGTCTCGTGCACGACGAAGAAACGCGACTGGTTGCGGAGGTGAATGGACTCACACGCTCTGCCGCTGGAATTCGGCGCGGGTGGATGAAATTCGGGGATCAGTCTGTGGTGCTCATCGGAGACGCTCCCACCGCCCTCGAAGAAACCCTTCGCCTCATTCGTGCCGGTGAATGGCGGCCCCGTCTGGTGATCGGTCTTCCCGTCGGTTTCGTTGGCACAGAAGCATCAAAGGATGCCCTGCGAAAATGCCTGCACGTCCCGCGCATCACCAACCAAGGCACCACCGGCGGTTCCCCTTGGGCCGCCGCCACCATGAACGCTCTGATGATCCAACTCGCCAAAGACACCGCAGCGACAAAAGACGCATCCACCATCCGCTAGTCCAGCCACTTCCAAGCAGGGCGCACATGGATCTTGCATCCCGCTTCGAGAAGGGTGTCTTCCTGATCCAAGGTGATGATCGTCAGAGTCCTGCGCTTCCCACCCACCCCACC
>CAZAZT010000160.1:0-5821 GCA_964489645.1 uncultured Chthoniobacteraceae bacterium
ATCCCCGCCATCTCCAAACTCGTCGCCACCCACTACTCCTACGAGGCCCTCATCGTCGCCCAAGCACAACTCAACCCGCTCACCAAAAGACAGAACCGTATCCAGACCGAGATCGATCAACTCCTCGAACTCAAAGAACGCTCCGCCGAACAGAAAAATCGCCTGAACCTCCTCGGCGAAACCCTCGCAACCCTCAGCGGCCTCAACGGTTCCTCACGCCGCGACGTCGAACGCAAACTCTCCGCCATCGATCACGTCATCAAAGGACGCTCCAACTCCCTCCCTGAAATCGACCCTCGGAACGCACGCACCAGTGTCCAAAAACTCTTCAACAACAACAAAGTCGGAGACATGGTCGCCAAAGCGGAAGCCGATCAACGCGATTACCGCAAAACACGCCCCATCAATGTCTTCTTCAGCCCGAAAAAGTACATCGCACACCTCGGCTTCAATGTGCTCCTCTGGAACTCCCTCGTCCTCACCGCCTCAAGCTCCCTCCTCCTAGCCCTCGTCTCGTTCATCCTCTCCAGACAGATGCGCCCGCAAGGCACCGAATCCCTCCTCCAAAACGCCCTCGGCGACGATAAGGAGATCTGACCCCACCACCCCAGCCAAACCCACCTCTCACCAAGCCTCGCCCCCACCCGCCCCCGTCACTCGGCCCAACGCAGCGCAGATCTCCGACTCGATCACCGCAAGCGGATTGAGCAACTCCAGCGGATCCGTAACAGGCTCCACCACATTTCTCGCCGCATCCCAGTTCACCGCTCCAAACCGGCATGGCCGCGTGTCCCCCGTCACGATGTGCATCGCCGCATCGTCCTTGTCGAAATGCCAGAACTCGAACGGGAAATGCATGAACCCGTGTCGCTCCATCATCGCGCAGATCGCCAACCGCGCCTCCAGATGCTCGCGCGCGATGAACGGTGAACGCATCGGCGTGCACTCGCTCATCTCCAAATACGGGTAACCCCGCCACACCTCGCCCCCGTCCTCCCGACGGAACACCGAGATGTCGATCGCCGAACCCGACATGTGCGCCCCGATCTTCGGCATGTTCGCCGTCATCACGATCGATCGACGGAACATCATCTCCGGCGTCGGAACCTCCCCGCCCAACTCCCACATCGTCCGCCGTAACACCGCATCGAACACCGACGGCTTCCGCACCAACTCACGCTGCATCTCCAACGATCGGAACCCATCCTCGATCTTCAAGATCCATCCCCGCTCGTTCATCTCACGCCCGATCCGCACCACATCACCAACCAGACTCTCCCGCAGGAAAAAGACCCGCTCCATCTCCCCAGCAATCTTCGAGGTCGAGAACCACATCTCCACACCCTCCGCCCGCGCCGCCTCAGGGATCGACGCAAACCGCTCCCCACATTCGCGCACCGGGAACTCCATCAACCGCTCCACCATCGCGTACCCAGCCTCCATCTGCTCCGTCCAATACGCTCGGCGCGCATCCTCATCTCCTCTCGTATTCGTCATATCCGTTCTCATGGTCACACTATTCATTCCGATAAATCACTCGGCATCAATCGCTTCGTCGCATCCATCGGCAAGACCACCAGTCCCGCCATCACGAACGCTCCGGCCAACGTGAAGAAAACGAACTCCTTCCCCTCCGCCCCACCCACCCTCATCAACATCGGGATCAACACCCCAGTCACGCTCGCACCAAAATTGCCCCACATATTGCCCCAACCACCCGCCGCCGCCGTCGCACGTCCACCCACATCCCCGATGAATGCCCACAGCGCCGGATTCGCCAGATCCACACAGAACGACACCACCGCACAACAGCCCACCAACAACCACGTCGAATCCAAGAACGGACAGACCGCGTACGCCGCCGCACACACGAACATCGCGCCACACATCGGGATCAACCGCCCAAGCCGCAACCCGAACCGACGCGTCGCCCAATCGCAAAGGAACCCGCCAGCCACCTGCCCAAGCATCCCGAACGCCAGGACGAACGTCACCATCCTCCCCCCCTCGACCTCACCGACCCCGCGCTCCTCAACAAGATACGTGGGCAACCACGTCACCAAAAATCCCCAACTCAGGTTCACCAACAACTGGTTGATCGAGTTCGCCCAAAGACTGACGCTTCTCGCAAAACATCCCAATGCAGGGATCAACTCGCGTCCGCTCAACCCCACTTCCCCCTTCACCGGTCCGATCAACTCGACCTCCGCCGCATTCACACCCGGATGCTCGCGCGGACTCGATCGCACCACTCTCCAGAACACCAAAGCAATCAACAACCCCACCACCCCATCCACCCACAACGACATCCGCCAACTCCCCATCGCCACGATCATCCAGATCGTCAGCACCGGCGCCAACGTCCCACCAATCCGCCCCCCAAACGACACCCAACCCGATGCTCCCGCCCGCCCCTCCACCGGGATCCAGCGCCGCACCAACGCCATACACGTCGGATAGGCCCCCGCCTCCGCCACCCCGCAAAGCAGACGCGCCAACATCAAACCCCAAAACGTCGACACACATCCCGTCATCAACGTGCACAACGACCACAACACGATGTACAACGTCAACGTCACCCGCGCACCAAACCGATCACTCGCCCATCCCGCAGGCACCTGGAACAACGCATAGGTGAAGAAGAAAGCGCTCAACACACTCCCGATCTGCTCCTTGCTCAGCCCCATCTCACGGTTGAACGAGACCGATTTCACGATCTCCGCCATGCAGATCCGGTCCAGATACAGGATGAACGCCATCAACATCGTCACCCCGATGATGCGATACCGGATCGTCGTCGGCATACGCTCACCTCAGGGCTTCTTCGACGGCACCGCCTGAAGCCGCAGCTTCTCCTCCGCCTCACGCTTCCGCTCGTCCTTCGGATGCTTCGAGAACGATTGGAACACATCCCCGACCACCCGGTCCGCCAACTCGCCCAACTTCCTCAGGATCAACTCCTCCGCCCCCGACGTCATCTTCGACATGTTCGGTTCATATCCGCCCGTTCCATGCGATTCTGCCGTCGCGATGTAACCGATGTTCCCGTTCGCGTACCCGATCACCAACGGGATCGCCCGATCCGCGATCGCTTTCTCCAACTTGAACCCGTACTCCACCATCGGCTCCCCAGGCATCGTCAACATCAAGTACGGCCCCACCTTCATCGCCATCAACTCCGCCACCACCGGCTTCTCCTTCCCCGGCAACTCCACCCGCTCGCTCGCCACCCGCACCTGATAATACGTCGCACGCGTCGCAAGCTGCTCGCGCGTAATGCTATACGCCGCCGCACGCACTACCGCTCCACCAAGATCCCGCCCAGCCCATTGGATATCTGCCTCATCCGCACAACGATAAGGATACCCAGGAAGGTTCGGCCGGATGTCCCCCGCACAACCCTGCACGAACATCGACGCCGTCTTCCCCGCATAGATCGACTCCACGAACGTCTGCGCCTCCCCAGGGAAATCCGCGGTCATCTTCGGGAAACCCCGCGGATAAGGCATCGATCCCTTGTCGCCCCAAGTGAAAAAACACGGGTGACAAACCGCATGCATCAGGATCGCCATCGGCGTCAACGATTGCCCATCATCAAATCGCAAAACCTTTACCCTCGGGTCATTGGGCCCCTCCGGATTCAACCGCACCACCGCGCGGCCATCGATCGTCTTACGCCGGTTGATGCCAAACCCGATCCGGTCCTCAGCCATCCCGACACTCACCACTCGCATCCCCTTCACCGCCTCCGCCGCAGCATCACCCAACTTCCGGATCACCTCCGCAGCCCAACCAGGGTTCTCGCTCCATCCCGGACCCGAATGGTTGTGCGACGCGCAAACCATGGTGTTCGCCGCAGGCACGCCCGACCGACGCTCGATCTCCGAACGCGCCTGCAGCACCATCTCGTCCCACGCACCAATCACATCCAACGTCACGATCGCCGCCTTCGTCTCGCCATCATCCAAGACCAAAACCCCCGCCCGCAAAGGATCCCTCACCCCATTCACCACGCGGGTATGCCCCGACACGGTGAAATCCTTCACCTCCGCCGGCGTGATCTCCACCTTCGCCACTCCCGCCTTCAAGTTCGAACGGACATCAAACTTTCCATCAACGACCTGCGCAAAGCAGCAAAAGCCGAGCTGGAGAAACGTCACCCAAAGGATCGCGGTCTTCATGGATGCATCATCCGGACGCAGGGAGAATGCCATGCGCCCAGCGCGCAACTTCTCAACCCGACGTTGCCACCACACCCCGCTCCTCCCCAGCGTCACAACCCGAGCACCATACTCGGGATCCGAACATGGTGCGCACGCGGCGACGTCCCCCAGCCCGCATGCGCATCGATGAACCCTAACCACACATCCCCCGAACGCTCCTCCATCAGGAACGGATACGTCGCACTCCCTCGCACAATCACCACCGGGGCTGACCACGTCCTGCCCTCATCCGCCGAATGCGCCACCTGCAACACCTTGCGCCCCCCCTCACGCGGGTTCCAAGCCATCAGCATGCGCCCATCCGCAACTCGTACCACGTGAGCGGGCGCACTCGTGCTCGGGATCGATGTCGCCCGCGCAGCAGACCATGTCCTCCCGCCATCCGAAGAAAAACTCTCCCAAAAAACGCCAAGCGTCGTCCGGATCAACATCCAGATGCGGCCATCCGACAACCGCAGGACACACGGTTCCAGCGCTCCGTCATGATCGCCCGCCCCCCCAATATCGATCACCTCGCTCAACCTCCAACTCACGCCCCCGTCATCCGTCGAAACCGTCCTCGAAACCAACCGTCCCGGATCGCGAACGTAATGCGAGAACGGCACGATCAACCTCCCATCCTCCGTCTCGGCAACGCCGTTCGTGCTCCCCGTGTACCCCTCGAAAATCCGCTGAGGCATGCTCCAGCTCGCCCCCTCATCAACACTCCGCGCCGTCCATAGATCGGAACGACAATCCTCGCCGGGATTGCCCGACGCCTTGTCCCAGCGGAACCGCACGTACCCCAAGAAGAACAGATGCAACGTCCCATCCCGCCCCCGATGGATCGTCGGATGTGCCGCACGCCCCTCCGGCAACCGGGTCAGCTCACGCAACGCTTCCCAAGACTTCCCCCCATCCCGTGTGACTCGTCCCGCGATGAAGCACTCCCCAGCCCGACCCCCGTAACTCGTTGGCGTCGAGAAGACAGAGAGAACCGACCCATCCGCTCGCTGCACGAGAGCCGGACCAAGCACCGCCGGTCCTAGTGTGTCATGCGAAACGTCCACCACTTGCGGCGCAATCCGATTGATCGGGCTCATCGAGGTCCACTCGGTCCCCGGCTTTCGCGTGTAACGAGCCTCGGCGCGGATCAGAGCCTCCATCACCGCCTCAGCCATCAGTCGTTGCCCCTCCTCTCCGGGATGCATCCCGTCCGGACACAACACCAAATCCGTCTCCAATGCTTTCGCCCCAGCCGGATGCCGTTTCATCACACTCCGCGAGAACACATCGAACAGGTCCACGCTCAACACACCCTCCTCCCTCGCAACATCCCGCACCGCCTGCGCATAACCCCGCAAAAGCACATTGAACCCGCCATCGTCCGAGGCGTCATAAGGCGCCTTCCCATAGAGTTTTCGGGTCGTGTCAGACCACGCCAGCGGCGTGGGCGTCATCAAGACCACGCGCCCCCCCGCGTCCTTGATTCCACGCACCATCTTCACAAGGTTCGCCTTGTACTCGGACAACGGCACGCGCGGCCCCGTCGCAGGAGGCGTCTTCCAGACATCAACCGCCGCATCGTTGATCCCGAACAGGATCACCACCATGTGCGG
>CAZAZT010000160.1:5921-7271 GCA_964489645.1 uncultured Chthoniobacteraceae bacterium
CGGAGGGAACGCACACAAGAAATGGACGACATCATTTGCAGGAAAACAGGGGGAAGGATGGACTCGCCGTTCAGGCTTCAATGCTTCGAAAAGCACGTTCTCCGCCGCTGCCACCTCCCGCCGCCACGACGGGGCAAAGAACCGATGACACATCGTCCCGGCAATACCCCGCCCCTCGTCGCAGCTGATCCCACGATTGAAGGATCATCCCGCACGATTCGCCGGAGCACGGCGCGAATCGGAGCACCACGCTCACTGCGCGCTGCATATCCGCGCTCGCAGCACGATGTCTCGAAATCGGAGCCAACACCGCATACGTTCTTCGCACCATGTCCCGCAGTTTCTCCCCCCCTAGCCGATTGAGATGCACCATTTTGGCCGCCCTCTGCGCACTGTCCGCAACCTGGCTCATCCCCGCTTCCGGCGCGGAGTCCCGATTCACTGAATCACCCGAACTGCCCTGGATCTTTGCCCACCGAGGCGCGAGCGGCGAACGCCCCGAACACACCATGTCCGCCTACCGCCTCGCCCTCGAACAAGGAGCCGATTTCATCGAACCCGATCTTCGCATCAGCAAAGACGGCGTGTTCATCGCTCTCCACGACGCCACCCTGAACCGCACCACGGACATCGCCGCCCACACCGAGTTCGCCGACCGCGCGAAGGTCGACAAGGCAGGCAATCCCATCTGGTTCCCCGCAGATTTCACCCTCGCAGAACTTCGCACGTTGAAGTGTCGACAAGGCACGGGCCGCCGCTCGAAGCAATACGATGGGGCCGAGGGCATCCCAACATTGGCCGAGGTCGTCACCCTCGTGCGCGCATGGAACCGCGAACACAGCACCAAGGTTGGAATCGTTCCGGAGCTTCGCGGGAACCCAGAGGCGTTCATCGCATTCGTGAAAGAACATCAACTCGGAGTGCGCGGCGACCTGCCTGTCTACCTGCAGTCCTTCGAAGCAGGAACCCTTCGAACCGTCCGCGAAGCGTTGGGTTTCCCCGCCGCGCTATTGACCCAAGCCAGACCGGAGCTCGAGAAAATGCAGGAGTTCCGCGGCGTTTTCGATGCGATCGCAGTGGGCCGTGCGGGTTGCCTCAAAACGGACTCCAAGGACTGGATCACGGCGGTTCACGCCTTGGGCATGCGCGTGATCGCGTGGACCTTTGACGATGCCACGTTCGATAAAACGCGGTTCACCTCCAGCACCGAGGAAATGGTGGAAGCATTCCGCAACGGCGTGGACGCCGTCTTCACCGATCACCCATCCAGCGCCATCAAAGCCCGAGCCATTCTCCGCACCGCCGCCCCGACAGAAAAACCTCAGCCCCCCTCCCCTCGCTAACAACCGC
>CAZAZT010000161.1:0-7254 GCA_964489645.1 uncultured Chthoniobacteraceae bacterium
TTACCGGGAAGTCCGCGGGCGGTGCCTTCGATGCTCAGTGACTGGAGCGCTTTGAGGTTGAACAGGGGAGGCAGCCATGAGTCCTCGATCTTTGTGGCCACGATCTTGACCGATTCGAGGGAGCGGACGTGTCCGAGATGTTCCAGGAATGAGGCATCGTAGGGATCTTCACCTGCTCCGCGATATGCGTGAGCCTTGCCTTTCGCGATGCTGGTGTTGACGGAAGTGAGAGTGTCGAAGATCGGGAGTTCCTGGCCCGCAGCATGTTTCAATGGCTCTGGTGTGGTGTTGATCTTGGTGAACGAACCGGGTGCGGTCTCGACGGTTCGGATGATGGATTCGACATGCGGGTGTTGTGTGGCGGCCTCGAGGATGGCGAGTGCGTGGTCGCTGAGCGCCTTTTTCGTGGATGGGTCGGTGGTTGAGGCGATCGCCACATCCAGATCGGAGCGTGATTTCACCTTGGAAAGGTCTGGGGCTGCAGCCCAGAGAAGTGTTGGAGATGCGAGGAACAGGAGCAGGTGTATGGTTTTCATCGGTGTGTGTAACGGGTCTGCGGGCAGTGATGTGGTGGTGCGGCTGTGTTGGGGATTCTCTCTGCGAGGGGGTCGGGTTGAGGTGGTTGTGGTCTGCGCGAGTTTTGCTGCGGGTGCGTGGCTGGAACATCCAGCGAGCATGGACTGCGCAGCGGTTTGGCGCTGGATGGGTTAGCGGTTCAGGAACAGTTCGGAGCGGACGAGTTCATGGATGAGGTCGCGGAGGCGATGTCCCCGAGAAGCGGTTTGTTCCGCGATCCTCTTGATCTGAGGATGGTCATCGAGCGTGGTGAGACGTCGCAGGGCATAGGTGGCGAGGTGCGTGGTCAATGCTTCGGCGAAGCGCCCGTTATCCTTGGACAGGATTGTCTTGAACGTGTCGGGCCCATCGAACGTTGACCCGTCGGGGAGCGATCCGGATGCATCGACCAGGGGATTTTCACCGGTGCCTGAGGCGACGGCTTCGCGTTCGCGCCAGCGCCCTAGGGCGTCGAAGTTGTCGAAGGCGAGTCCGAGGGGATCGATGCGATGATGGCAGGAGGCGCACACGGGATTTTTTGCATGCGCGGCGAGTTGCATGCGGATGGTGGCCTTCGGTGAATCCGCAGGGGTGGGTTCGAGGGGTTCGACGTTGGGTGGGGGTGGTGGCGGCGTTTTGGCGAACAGGCATTCGGACAGTAGAACTCCTCGGTGGACGGGACGATGGCGTGTTCCGTCGGAGGTGAGCGAGAGGATTGCGGCCTGGGTGAGGATGCCTCCACGATGCGAGTTTGCGGGTAGCGTGACGCGTTGGAAGCCGGGTTTTTTGGGTGATGGGAATCCGTAGAAAAGGGCGAGTCGCGGGTTGGCGACGGTCCAGTCCGACTGGAGGAAGTGGGAGATCGGGAGATTGTGGTCGAGCACTTCGGCGAAGAACCGTTTGGGTTCCTCGATCATGCTCTGTTGGAGCCAGCGGTCATAATCCGGGTAGAGCTCTTGGTCTGGAGGGAAGGCGCCGACCCGATGGAGTTGGAGCCATTGTGTCGGGAAGTGATCTTGGAAGGCCTTGGAACGCGGGTCATCCAGCATCCGCTCGACCTGTTCTTTGAGGATTTGAGGTTCGGCAATCTTCCCGTTGCGGGCGAGCGCGAGCAGGGTGTCGTCGGGCATCGAACTCCACAGGAAGTACGAGAGGCGCGAGGCGATTTCCCATGGGCTGAGCGTGTTGCTTGATGTGTTGGGAGCGCCGATGTGGATGTGATGGAAGTTCTTGGAAGCGAGTGCTGAGACGAGTGCGGAAAGGTATGCGTTGCGAGGGGATTCACCGGCCCGGATTTCCTTTTGGACATGGTCCAAGTACGGATCGAGATCCGCGGGGGTGATATCGCGTCTCCAAGCGCGCTGGAGGAAGCGCTCGAGTGAAGAGCGCATCGTATTTGGGGTGAGATTATCTGGCAGATAGGCCGCGCGCGTCTCGGTGCTTTTCGCATCGGGCATGGGGCCTTCCCACTCGAGGGAATCGATGAGAAGGAGGGGGACGATGGCTCGATGTTGTTCGTCAAAAAGTTGATGGCTTGCTGGTTGGACGAAGCGTCGGTCGCTGCTTTTGGTGAAGGGTGTTTGGGTGGAGAGGGTCAAGGTGAGGGCTTCGAATGTGCCGGGAGCTTGGTTGAGGATGGAGAAGCGACCTCGGGGCAGGTTGGCGAGGAGCGTGATGGCGGCGGGGGCGTTTTCGGGGATATCGACATCCGCTCCGTCGAGATTGCGTTTGAGCGCGTCGTCCCAGATGGCGAGGTGTGGGATCCTGCCTTTGGTGGATGGGAGGGCGCTGAGGCGCACGGTGATACGATACGTTCCGGGATCGCGCACATCGATGGATCCAAACGATTTGCCGGGCAGGACGAGTTGGCGCGCTGGGGCGGTGACGCCCAGTTTGGCGAGTTGTTCGCGTGTCCTTGGGGTGTCTGCATCGGAGCGGCCCTGACGGGGAGGTATTGGCTTTTCTGGGAACGCGTCGGCGATGATCTTTTGGGCGGCCTCGAAGTAGCGATCGATGTGGGAGGGCGAGAGGGTGAGAAGGGAGCCGATGCGGTTGAATCCGCGCCAGCGCGGATCGTCGATGAGGGCGCCTGGGGCATCGACGTCGAAATGGATGCCGAGGAGGTGTTGGATGGAGAGTGCGTACTCTTCGCGGCTGAGGCGGAGGAGTTCGACGTTTGGGCGTTTGGCGATGCGGAGGGCGCGTCCTTCCTCGAGTCGCGTGTGGATCCAATCTGCGATGGCGGCGCGGGCCTGTTGAGAGGGCTGTTTTTCGTCCTCGGGAGGCATTTCACCGGAGTTGATGCGGAGAAGGATCTCGTCCCAACGTTCTGCGTTTTGCAGTTGGGCGAAGTCGCGTTCGAGGGTATCGATGCGGAATCCGCCTTTGGTCTTTTTTGCGTCATGGCATCGGATGCAGTGTTCCGAGAAGAACGCGGGGGAGGGGTCAGGTTGGGTGGGTTTGGCGCAGAGGGCTGCGGGGATGATGCTGACTCCTGCCAAGATGAGGTGGCGCAGGGCTTTCATGGTCCGGAGGATGGAGCGGGTGTTGGTGGGGGAACTTGGCCGGGGAGACGCAGGGAACGGCTTAGTGACCTGTCCTCGAGGGATTTGATGCGTTCCTCGGGAGTGTTACTGATGAAGAGCCAGCTTTCGGCTTTCACGCGAACGGCATTGCCTGGGCGAAAGTGGTCGAGCAGTTCTGTGAATTTCACGTGGAGCCGAACGCCGCTGAATCCGGTCGTTTTCGGGGCGGTCTCCCATTCACGAAGTTTACCGAAAGTGCGGTCACCGCGGTGGCGCCAGGTGCGGAGGGTGGGTTCTGCGACGGCAACGGCGATGCGTTCGAATCGGTCCTTGTGAAGATCTTCGATGAGTTGTGGGGCGACGCCTCCGACGAGGGCGATGGCGACGTTTCCGCCACCGTAGTCGAAAGGTTCGACGGAATCGATGATGCCGGGCAGCCATCGGATGCGGTGGTAGCGGACATTCCGCTCCAGTTGCTGTTGCGTCGCTTGTTTGAGGCTGGCTTCATCGAGCCAGATGTCGTTGGTGCCGAACTCGTTTTCGGTCCAGTTGATGGCGCGCGCGAAGTTGATGGAGATGATCTGGTCGGCGGTGATCGTCTCGATGGGGACGGGTTGCCCATTTTTCCAGACCCGGGTTGCGGAATCGAAGTCGAGGTTGAGCGTGCCTGAGGGGCCGTGCTTTCTTGGCGCTCCGAGGGATTGGACCATCAGTTTGGACGTGTCCTTGGAGAGGGATATGACTTTCCACTGGAGACCGGTTCGGCGAGCGAAGGAGACATCGTCTTCGAGGAGCAGTGCGTGGTTCTCTGGGGGAACGAGGGACGACAGGTCGCTTGGAGGAGGGGGTATGGTGGCTTCTTCGCCTTGGGGTGGTTTGAAGAAGACGCCTTGGACGTGGGTGCCGGGGGGGATGTCTTGGAAGGTGGCTGGGGCGCCGTGGAACCAGATCTCGCCGAATGGCAGCATGGCGAAATAGTGCAAGGGTCCTTCGCTGGCGCGTTTGTCTTCGCGAGGAGCGCAATCGATGCGGAGACCGGCGCGGCGATTGATGGGATCCAGCAGGACGATCTCGCCGGAGAGGAAGGTGCCGGAGTCGAGGGGCGGGAAACGGAGGGGCGAAGTCTGTCCTGCCTGCTGTGAAGCGAGAGCGGATGGGTTCGAAGCGGGGATGGCGCAGCAGGCGAGGGTTCCGAGAGCGGAGCGCCGAGAGATGGCTGGAGCCGTTCGGGTGGCGATGGTGTGTGGGTCCCGTATCACGCGCGGAGTCCTTTCAGGGGAGCGGAGCTGTCGGCGAACTTGTTGATGGGGAGGCCCATGGATTGCGCGATGGTGAGGAGGAGATCGCTCATCTTGGCTTTTGCATTCAGGGGGGAGAAGCAGATGCGGTAGTGTTCTCGTGGGTTGTCGAGTTGGTAAGAGGTGAGCCCGGCGGCGCGGTTGAGATCGAGATGGGAGCCATGACGGAATCCGAGTTTGGAGCCTCCTGCGAGGATGATGGGAAGGTTGGCGTTTCCGTGGCTGTGTCCGTAACTCATTCCGCTGCCGAAGAGTGCGACGGTGGTTTCGATGAGAGGGCCTTCGCTATCATGGACTTCTGAGAGGCGGCTGAGGAAGTGTGCGAACTGGGCGATGTTGAAACGGTCGCTGGATGTGAGTTCTTCCATCCGTTTTGGGTTGCCGTTGTGGTGGGAGAGGGAGTGGCGGTCCTGCTTGATCTGGATCTCAGGGATGGCGAGTCCTTGCCCTTCACTGCCGCTGCTGAAGGTCGCGACGCGGGTCATGTCCGTTTGGAAGGCGAGGACGACGAGATCGTAGAGTGAGCGGAAGTATTCGCCGACCATCTGCTGGTTTGGTGCGCGGTCGACGCGACTGCGATCGTTGGTTGTTATGGTTGGGATGGGGGTTTCCAGCCAGCGTTTGCTGCGTTCGGTGCGGATCTCCACTTCGCGCAGGGAGGTGAGGTATTGTTGGAGGCGGTCTTTGTCTTGAGAGCCGAGCGCGCGGTCGAGTTTTTTTGCGTCGTCGCCGATGAGGTCGAGGATACTGGCTTTGCGGTCGAGCGTGCGGCGATGTTTATCGAGGCCGCCTGTGGGGGCTTCGAAGAGGCGTTTGAAGATGACGCTGGGCGAGCGTTCTGAGGGCAGGGGGATACCGTCGGCGGTCCATGCGAGCGAGGAGCCGTCGCCGGAGAGTTCGATGGATGAGTGGCGAGTGGACTCACCGGTTTGGGAGGCGACGAGTTGATCGAGGGAGATGGAGTTGCGATCTGAGGGGCCGAGTTTGCCTCCGGTGAGCCAGATTTTTTGGCAGTTATGGTGGAAGCCTAAGGCGTTGGGGTGGTGGAGTCCGCTGATGGGGGTGATGGAGGCGCGATATTTTTCGAGTGGCGACAGGGCGGGAGAGAGGGTGTAGTCCGGTCCGTCGTCAGGGATTTGGAAGTCGATGGTGTTGACCCCATTAGGGAGGTAGGTGAAGGCGCAGCGGCGTGGGCGTGCGACGCTCTGTTCTGCGAAGCCTGCCATGGGGCGCATGCATTCGAGGAAGGGGAGTGCGACGAGGGCGCCGAGGCCTTTGAGGGTGTGTCGGCGGTCGAGGAGCCACTTGCGCGAGGAGATGTTGCTCATGGTTCGTTTTGGGGTTGGGCGGTTTCGGCTGCGGTATGAGGGAGGGGCGATTTCATGGTTCGCCGGAGGGTTTGGGGAATCGCAGTATCACGAAGTGTTCCAGCGATTCGGACGCGGGTTTTTGAGGGGGGATGTTGTGGAGTGGGGGGGGATTGCAGCCAGAGCCGTTGGGGGGGCGTTAGCGGAGCACCTGCCAGAGGAGGAGTGAGGTCATGCCGATGGTGATGGCGGCACGGCCTATGGTGCCGAGAAGCATGCCGAGGAGAGCGCCTTGGGTTGCGCGCCATGCTTTGGAGGGGTCACTGAGGGCGATGAGTTCAGCGGAGAAGACGCCGAGAGCGGGTCCGATAAGGAGGCCGACTGGGCCTCCGAGGAGGAGTCCGAGCAAGGCGCCGGCGATGGCGCCGAGGGTGCTCCAGCGGGTGCCGCCGAACTTTTTTGCACCGAGGGCGCTGGTGAGGGTATCGAGGATGAGGGTGAGGAGGGTGAGTGCGGTGAGGGTGAGGATGAGGGGCCACGAGACGGGGGTGGTATCGGGGAATCCGTAGTGATGGGTGAGTGCGGCAAGAACGATGAGAGGGGTTCCTGGGAGGAGGGGGATGGGGAGCACTGCACCGACGATCCCGGTGGCGATGAGCAGCCAGAAAAGGCTCCAGATGAGGTAGTAAGCCGGGTGGCTCATTTCCCGAAGAGACGTTTCCAGAAGGAGGGTTTGTCCTCAGATTTCGCAGCGGGTTGAGATGGTTGAGGTGCGGCCGTTGCGGGATCTGGTTGGCTTTGAGCAGCATCCGGCGGGACGGGTGGGGGCATGGTTTTGGCGAATTCCGCTAGGGCCTCGATTGCTGGTGTGATGGTTGCGGGACGTCGGGACTTATCCTCGAACCATTTTTTCAGAACGGCTCCTACGAGTGGAGCTGCGTGGGTTCCGCCGTGGACAGAGTTATCATGAGGTTCCCCTTCGTATGCCACGGCGAATGCGATGTTGGGCCCCTCTGCGGGTGCGAAGCCGCCGAACCATCCGACGGTGCTTTCAACGCCTTTGGCGAACCATTGAGCGGTACCGGTCTTTCCCGCGACGGTGATACCTGGCACGGCTGCTCGTGAGCCGGTCCCGTTTCGGCTGGTGACCACGGAGATCATGGCTTCGCGAACGACAAGCAGGGTTGCAGGGGGGAGTTCGACTTGGTGAGTGATTCTCGGGGGGAATGAGTGGATGACCTCACCGGTGATGTCTTGGATCTGGGAGATGAGGCGGGATGCGTAGATGTTTCCCCCGTTCCCTAGCGCCCCCATAGCGTGAGCCATCTGGAGAGGCGTCACTTCTGTGTCACCTTGTCCGATAGCGACTTGTGCATCGAGTCCAGGGTTGTAACGAGTCCGCCGCTTTTCGCGGAGATATTCTTCGGTAGGAGCGATCCCTGAGGCTTCGTCTCCGAGGGGGATACCGGTTTTCGAGCCGAAGCCGAATTGGCATGCGTAATCCATGATGAGGGGGCCTCCGAGGCGCATCCCGATGGCATAGAACCAGGTGTTGCACGATTCGGTCAG
>CAZAZT010000162.1:0-6898 GCA_964489645.1 uncultured Chthoniobacteraceae bacterium
CGGTGTGTTCCGTGGGCCAACCATGTCCCCTCAATAATCCGATGCCCGCCGCGCCCCGCATCATCCCCAAACAAAAACCCTCCCCTGGGAACATCCCCAAGAGAGGGTCAAAACCTTCAAGCGAGGACCCCTCGCGCGCCCCCGAAGATCAAGCGTGTTTCACCTGAGTCCAAGCGCCGCTGGCCGCTGACGCGAGCACAGCATCGCACACATACTGGGTTTCCAGCGCATCACGGAAGGTGGGGGAAGCCGAGCGCCCCTCAGCCGCTGCCGTGATGAAGTCTGCCACCTGATGCACGAACGTGTGTTCGTAGCCGATCTGCAAACCTGGCACCCACCAGTTCCCCATGTAGGGATGATCCCCGTCGGTCACATGGATTGAGCGCCACGCGCGGAGGGGACCCTCATCGCGATGATCGAAGAACTGCAACCGGTGCAGATCGTGCAGATCCCAAGCGATCGACGCCTTCTCCCCATTGATTTCCAGCGTGTACAAAGCCTTGTGCCCACGCGCATAGCGGGTGGACTCAAACGTTGCCAAAGAACCGTTGTTGAACCGCGCGAGGAACGCGCACGCGTCATCGATCTTCACCTCCTGCTTCTGCCCTGTCCCTGTATGAACCCGCTCCTTGATGAACGTCTCTGTCATGGCGCTCACGCTTTCGATGTTCCCGTTCAACCACAACGCCGTGTCGATGCAATGAGCCAACAGATCGCCTGTCACTCCGGAACCTGCCGCTGCGGCATCCAAGCGCCACAGCCCAGCTCCGCCCTGAGGCAGATCCGCGCTGATCGTCCAGTCCTGCAGGAACTTCGCGCGATAATGGAAGATCCGCCCCAACCGCCCTTCATCGATCAACTGTTTCGCGTAGGTGACGGCTGGAACCCGACGGTAGTTGTACCAGACCATGTTCGGCACGCCTGCTTTCTCGATTTCGCGCACCATCTCCTCACCTTGCGGCCCGTTCATCGCCAGAGGCTTTTCGCACATCACCATCTTCCCAGCCCGCGCTGCAGCGATTGCGATCTCCGCGTGCGAATCGTTCGGGGTGCAGATGTCGATCACGTCGATGTCCTTCCGCTCCACCAATTTCCGCCAATCCGTCTCATGCGACTCCCAACCCCACTTGTCGCAATACTCCTGCAGTTTCTTCTCATCGCGCCCGCAAGCCGCCTTCAACACCGGCTGCATCGGCAAGTTGAAGAAATTCGGGGCTTTCCGAAAGCCGTTCGCATGGGTGCGCCCCATGAACCCATATCCGACGATACCGATGTTCAATGTTTTTTTAGACATAAACTGCTTCAATCAAGATTTTTACACACAACAGAACCGGAAGACCGTTCACCAACCCGCCGCCGCACGCACCTTCAACATCGCCCCTAAAATCGTGTTCCAGGTCCGCTGATCTTCCAGGACCGCGTTCGAGAACATGCACCCGTCCCAGCAAACATGCTGGATCCCGCGCGCCGCCGCGTCCTTGAGCCAGTACGACGAGCATTCGGCGATGTCCAACTTGCCGTTGGGGTCATCCGCTGCACAGTGCCGCCCCGTCTTGTCATGCGAACCCGTGCCATGGACCGTCCCATCATTCTGAGCCACATGGAAATCGATCGTCCAAGGCCGCAACGCATCCGTCATCTTCGTGTACGCCGCCTTGAACTCGTCCTTCGAATAACCGTCCTTCAACAGCGCGTGCTCCGGCGCGTTGTAACCCATCAAATACAGGTAAGTGTGCGCGAGATCCGCTTGGAACCCCACCGTCCCAGGCATCCCCACGGCCTCCAACAACTCCACCATGTTCTTCCAAGAATGCATCCCTGCCCAACAGATCTCCCCCTCCGCAGCCAACCGCTCGCCATTCGCCGCCGCCACAACCCCCGCCTCGCGGAACGTCTCCGCAATCAACTTCGTGCCCGCCGCAGGGTTGCCCACCCAATGACTCGGACCCGTCGCAGAATCGATCCGGATCACGCCATACCGACGCACCCCATGCTCATTCAAGATCCGCGCAATCCGGCAGGCCTTCTTCACCGCTAAAACGAACTTCGCACGCTGGTCAGGCGAACCCATCGACGAATCCCCCACCGTCCCAGGCCACACTGGAGCGACCAACGAACCCACCGCTAATCCCTTGGATGCAATCAGATCCGCCATCCGCTTGATATCGTCCACGCTCGCGTCCGGGTCCGTGTGCGGGTGGAAAAGGAACAGATCCACTCCGTCGAACTTCTGTCCGTCCACCGTCGCCGCCGCCGTCATCTCAAGCATCCGCTCCAAACTGATCGGAGGATGATCCGTTCCGGGTTCTTTTCCAACGAGTCCAGGCCACATCGCATTGTGCAGCTTCGGGAGGGTATTCTGGGTTTGCGTGCTCATATTGTGAACCTCCTCCCTGCCCGAATCACGCCCGCTAAACAAGCCAGAAGAATCCTTTCTTACATCCTTGCTGATCCCCAGAGCCCGCCCAATCCGGCAACGCCCCCCAGCTCAGACGCCACTTCGCCCGTGTCGCCCGCACACCACAACATGTGGAAGTATCTGTGTGCCGACACCACAACAGATGGTGTTACTGAGGAAAAATGTTTGTGCAGAAGCCGCTGTTCCGCGATTCTCTCCACCGCCAACTGGCTTAGAAAGGAGGGGAAACCATACCATGAAAATCACCGCACTCGTAGCACTCATCGCAGTCGCTTTCGGACTCGGCGCTTGTGCAACGCACAGCACGCCTGCACCCGCAGCACCAGCTAAAAGCGTCAAAGGATTCAAGAAGTAGTCTTCTCACCGAATCCGTGAAACTTTTCACAGACCAGGCCTCGACCAACATCGAGCCTGGTTTTTTCATTTTCCGCGCCCCATCTCCCATGCACCCACGCTCACTCCCCCCCCACGACCCCATCGCCAACGCCCTCAACGAAGACATCGGTCAAGGCGATCTCTCGGCCACCTATTTCGCCGACGCCTCCCCAGCCACCGCGCGCCTTTTCACCAAACAAGCCTGCGTCATCGCAGGCACAAACACCGCCGCCGAAGTCTTCCGCCGCGTGTGCCCGAACCCCAACATCCGCCTCATCTCGCCCGACGGAACCCGCGCCCCCGCTAACACCACCATCCTCACCGTCGAGGCCCCCGCAAATACCCTCCTCTCCGCAGAACGCACCGCGCTCAACTTCCTCCAACGCTTGTCCGGCATCGCCACCCTCACCCACCAATACGTCCAAGCCATCGCCCATACCCAAGCGCGGATCCTCGACACCCGCAAAACCACCCCAGGACTGCGCCTCCTCGAAAAACAGGCCGTCCTCGCTGGGGGCGGCTCCAACCACCGCATCGGCCTCTACGATATGGTGATGGTCAAAGACAATCACCTCGCAGCCGATTCGTTCGACCAACTCCGCGAACGCATCCTCCGCTTCAAATCCGATCACCCCACCACCCGCATCGAACTCGAAGCCGATACCCTCGAACAAGTCGAACGCTTCCTCACCCTCCCCCACATCGATGTCATCCTCCTCGATAACATGACACTCGACCAACTCCGCCAAGCCGTCCGCCTCAACCAAGGCAAACTCCAACTCGAAGCAAGCGGTGGCGTGAACCTCCAGTCCGTCGCCGCAATCGCTGAAACAGGCGTCGACCTCATCTCCGTCGGCGCTCTCACCCACTCCGCCCCCTCCGTTGATATCTCCATGGAAATCAATCCCTGAAATGGAATGGACGCCACCATCCTCCGCCTCCTCAGATCCCACCCCATCCCTCTGACCGCACTCGCCGAACACTGCGGCATCACCACCGAATCCCTGCGCACCCGCCTCCACACCCTCGAAGCCGCTGGTTTCTCGTTCACCACCCACCCCATCCACGGCATCGCTCTCGCACACTCTCCCGATCATCTCATCGGCGATAACGTCCTCTCGCTCATCCCACAGGATCGTTGCCCCGCCTCCATCACCGTCTATCACTCCACCCGGAGCACCAACGATCTCGCACATCACGCCAGCACAACAAACATCTGTACCCCAGCAGTTTTTATCGCCGAACAGCAGACCGCCGGTCGCGGTCGGAATGGCCGAACGTGGGAGTCCAAACCCGGCCTCGGCCTCTGGATGTCCCTGCTCCTGCGCCCCTCCTCCCCACAAACTCTCTGGCACAGAATCCCCACCGCAGCCGCCACCCTCATCGCTTCCGCCCTCCGCTCCGCCCTCCAGCTCCCCATCCAGATCAAGTGGCCAAATGATCTCTGGCTCGGTCACGCCAAACTCGGCGGATTGATCGTCGAAACCGGAACCGCCCCCACCGGTCCCTTCGCCGTGCTCGGAATCGGACTCAACATCCTCCACTCCCCCAACGATTTCCCCCCAGAACTGCGCGCCACAGCCACCTCTCTCCAAGCCCATCTCCCCTCCACCCCACTCCAGCGCAACCACATCGCTGCCAACCTCCTCAACGCCCTCGCCGATCTCGACTCATCACTCGCCGATCAACCCTTCCAACCCCTTCTCGAACAAACCCGCTCCCTCTCCTGCGTGCTCGGTCGCCCCATCGAACTCTCCCTCATGGGAACACCGCTCTCCGGACAAGCCATCGACCTCGATCCCGAAGGCCGACTCCTCCTGCTCACCCAAGACGGCTCCATCCAAACACTTCACTCCGGGGAAGTCACCCGCGTCCGCCCCGCCTCCTACCCCGCCTAAACCATGCGCACCCTCGCCCTCGTTCTCGTTCTCACCCTCCTCGCACCCCCCTTCTCCGCTCCATGCGCCTCGCGCATCCCCGACGTGCAGAGCGCGATTGAACACACCACCCAAACACCCGCAGCCTTCAAGAACCCGCGCCTTGAACCGCACTGGCTACGAACAGGCAACGCATTGTGGTTCAAACAACTCCATCCCGATGGAACCCATCACTTCGTGCTTGTCGATTGCCAAAAACGTTCCGTGCAACCCGCCTTCGATCACGAGGCGATCGCCAGCGCCCTCTCCACCGCCACGCGCTCCGAGATCCGAAAAGACGCACTCCCGATCTCGCAACCCCAGTTCTCCGACGAAGGATCGCTCCAATCGTTCACCTTCAAAAATCAACGATGGACGAAATCCGGCCCCGAATGGATCGCCTCAGACACTCCATCACCCGCGACAACCCCGCGCATCGCGCCAACAGAACGCAGCCTCCTCGGAGGCCCCGAAGTGAACCTCTCCTTCCACAACCGGACCGATAAACCCCTGCGGATGCTCTGGATCGACAACGCAGGAAAAGCTCGCCCCTACGCCACCATCCCCCCAGGAACAACCCACCAACAACACACCTTCGTCGGACACGTCTGGCACCTCGTCTCCCCCTCCGGACAACTGTTCGCAGCATTCCGTGCCTCACTCGAGCATCCAGAGATCACGCTCGACGCGACTCCCACCCAACCGCTTCCGCAACCACCCGCACCCCCCAGCGCCAAAGCCTTCATCCAGAACCATAACGTGTTCTGGCAAAGCCAACCGAACACCCCTCCCGTCCCGCTCACCCTCGACGGAACACCCGACAACGCGTACTCCGGTCACCTCATCCTCAACCCCGACCAATCCCACCTCCTCTGCCTCCGACGTAAACCCGAACAAAAGCACACCGTCTCCTTCGTCGAGGCATCTCCAGATGGCCAGATCCAACCCAAACTCCACCAACTCCAGTACCTCAAACCAGGCGATCGCATCGCAGACCTTTCCCTCACCCTGATCGACATCTCCGCAAAAACCGCGAACCCTGTCGCAACCGAAGACCTTGTCGACGCATGGAGCATCGATCACCTCCGCTGGATCCCCGCGCTCAATGCCTTCACCGCCCTCTACAACCGACGCGGACACCAAGAACAACGCGTCGTAGCCATCGAACCCTCCGGCAAGGTGCGGTCCCTCATCCACGAAACCAGCGCCACCTTCATCGACTACTCCCAAAAAACGATCCTCGAATGGCTCGACGATGGTTCCTTCCTCTGGGCCAGTGAACGCTCCGGCTCAAACCACCTCTACCGGTTCAGCGGTCAAACCGGAGAACTCCTCCACCCCGTCACCCACGGCAAAGGCTGCGTTCGCCGCATCCTGCAACTCGATCCCCCCAGCCAAACCGCTTGGCTCATCGTCTCCGGCTTCCATCCCGACCAAGACCCCTACCACATCCATCTCCTCAAAGCCGCCCTCAACCGCACCGAACAATCCCTCGTAACCGCTGCGAACGGGCCGCACTCGCGCACCAACCACCCCGCCCCGAACGATGACAGCCTCACACTCTCCCCCAATCACGAGTTCCTCGTCGCACGCTGGTCCCGCATCGATCATCCGCCCGTCACCGAACTGCGCGACGCCCGCTCGGGAGCCCTCCTCCTTACCCTCGAAACCGCAGACGCAACACCCGAACCACCAACGAGTTGGCCGCTTCCAGAAACCTTCTCCGCCCCCGGACGCGACCACTCAACCCCCATCCACGGAATCATCATCCGCCCCTCCCACTTCGACCCTTCAAAAAAATATCCCGTCATCGAGGAGATCTACGCCGGCCCCCACGGACACTTCGTTCCCAAACCCTGGTCCGCCCTCCAACGCCAACACCGCATCGCCGAAATGGGCGCAGTCGTCGTCCAAATCGACGGCATGGGCACCAACTGGCGCTCAAAACCGTTCCACGATGTCGCATGGCGCAACCTCAATGACGCCGGTTTCCCCGACCGTATCGCATGGATGAAAGCCGCTGCCAAAGATCGCCCCTGGATGGACCTGTCTCGCGTCGGCATCTACGGAGGCAGTGCCGGAGGCCAAAACGCCCTCGCAGCACTCCTCCACCACGGCGACTTCTACCGCACAGCCGTCGCCGACTGCGGATGCCACGACAACCGGATGGACAAGATCTGGTGGAACG
>CAZAZT010000163.1:0-3853 GCA_964489645.1 uncultured Chthoniobacteraceae bacterium
TCTCCGTCGAAGCGTTCCCTCTTTGCAAAGCCATCCAACTCCACCCCCGTTCACCCCGTCTCTAAAATCCCCAAAACGCACGGATCCAACCCCCTCCACGGCGGCCAGCAAGGTTTCGCGCCATGCAGACTCTCGCTCTGCGCGAAAAACAGGTGCGTCGCCCTCTCCCCGCATCAAGCCATCGAGACCATCGGTTTGCTCAGGCCCTGAACTGAGTAGCGGACGGATGAAACGGGACACGAGCGCTGGCAGCAAAGGATTGAAGCCTCCTTGCACAGCGGCCCGTCGCTGATTCCGATCACCCTGCGGCAAATCAAATCGCACGGCGAAGCCATGGCCTAACCGTTCAGGCCACGGACGATTGAGATGTTCACGCAGGGTTTGGGCATCGTTCGGGTTGCAACGGCGCGATGGCCGAGCGGGAATCCAGAAGCAGGTTTTTCGGCGTGCGGAAAGGTGCTGCCTGGCAATCAATTCCTTTCCCATGAGCCAAGCTGACCAGATTCCGGCGCGCATCTCTTTGATCGATCAAGCCGCCGCCGTTTTGCGCGTGCGACTCGAGCGGGGGGAATGGACCGTCCATTTGCCCGGTGAGATCGAGCTGGCGCGTCGGCTACAGGTTGGCCGCAATACCGTTCGGGCGGCGCTAACCGTTTTAGAAAAGGAGGGAAGGCTGCGCACCTTGGTTGGGCGTCGGCGCGAGGTGGTTCAAAAGGTGAAGAAGGCGAGGCAACCCTCGCAGAAAGTGGCCGTGCTGTTACTCCCCTTCGCGTGGCAGTCACTGCCACCAGCGACCCTGCTTTGGATGGATGCGCTCAGGTCGCGCTTGCAGGGAGCCGGATGGGAATGGCAGGTCGTCGTGGAGGCCGCAGCCTTCCGGCGAGCTTCCTCCGCGCTCCTCGAGTCACTCACGAACCAGCATCCGTTGGCAGTTTGGATCCTCTATCGCTCGACGGCGACGATGCAGCGCTGGTTTGAGCGGAATCACCCGAAGACCGTGATCGCGGGATCCAGCCATCCTGGGGTGACTCTCGCGCAAGTGGACATCGACTACCGCGCGACGTGCCGTCATGCGGCGGCCCGGATGCTCGGCTTGGGACACAAACGACTCGCGGTGTTAGCCCCCGCCGTCTCGTTTCCAGGCGATGAAGAAAGCCTTTCGGGCTTCCGAGAAGGGGCCAGAGGGGCAACGGTGGATGTGCTGCCTATCCAGGACACGAAGGCCAGCGTGATCCAAGCGCTGCGAGCCCTCCTCCGAGCCAGCGAGCGACCCACCGCGCTCTTCACGTTCGAGGCCCGTCATGCTGCCACGGCCCTGACGCATCTCTCCAACCAAAATGTGTCCCTTCCAACGCAGATGTCGCTGATCTCGCGCAGTGAAGACCCTTTCCTCACGTATCTCATCCCGGAACCTGCACGCTATGAACGCAAACCGGAAGCTTTCGCCAAGAAGTTAGCGCATCTTGTGAGCGCAATCGGACGAGGAATGCCGATCAAGCAGCAGCGGCACCTCCTCATTCCATCCTTTGTTCGCGGTGAGACATTGTCGCGGGCACCTGTTCCTCAAAAGAACAAGTGGTCTGGGCACAGCGCACAGACCAAGGAACCGTTAAGCTGATGCGGGGCGACAAACGCGCCTCCCAACCACCCAATGCTACCGCTCTCCGATCTTCTCCAACTCAAACGCTGGAATACGCCGACCATCTACAACGGGTGGGAACAGATTACCCAGCTCGATCCCGCTGCCGAAGGATTCAATCTCGAAGAGACCCGCGACTTCATGCCCCAAATGGGCCCCATGGTTGGCTACGCCATCACGGTTGCCATCGAACCGAGCAACAATGCGCATCGCGAGGCCGCTCCGGATGCGTGGAACGAGTATCGCCGCTATGTGGCAAGCATTCCCGGTCCAAAGATCGTCTGCGTCCAGGACCTTGATAAACCGCAAGTCATCGGCGCCTTCTGGGGCGAGGTGAACAGCAACATGCATCGCGCGCTCGGTTGCGTCGGCACCATCGTCGATGGAGCGATCCGCGATGTGGATGAGATGACCAATGCAGGGTTCAAGGCGCTCGCCCGACGGCTCTGCGTGGGTCACGCACATGTTCATCCCGTGCGATGGAACTGCGAAGTCGAGGTCTTCGGTCGCACCGTGCGTCCAGGCGATCTCATCCATGCCGACAAGCACGGCTTTCTCGTCATCGAGCCCGATAGCCATCCGAACATCCTCGAAGCGGCGCGCTTCATGGACGCCAACGAGTGCCAAACGGTCATTCCCGCAGCACGCAGCAGCGCAGGGCTCGGCACGGATCAGATCCTCGCGAATCTCGCTGCGGCTGGTGCTCAGTTCGGAGAAAACGCCAGAGCCAAGTTCCAGCGCACCGGCGAATGGTGAAGTCTCTGGGACCGAGAAGTTTTACAGGGCCTCCGCAGCATCCTTCTCCGGACCCCGAATCATTTTCACGAAACAACTTTGCGTCGGGCCGTCCAAACGATAAGTGCACGCCATGAACCCAACCAATCGTCGTCAGTTCCTTGTCACGAGTCTGACCGCGGCCATCACCCATCTCGCGGCAGCGCAATCACGCCCGCGTCGGATCCTACTCCGTTCCTCATGGCAAACCGTGAACATCGGTGACATCGCACACACTCCCGGCGTGTTGGCTTTGCTGGAAAAACATCTGCCAGACGTCGAGATTCGGCTCTGGCCAAGCAATGTCGCCAATGGCGTTGCCGAAATGCTCCTTGCGCGCTTTCCAAAGCTTCGCATCGTTCGGACGCCCGAGGCATTGAAGACCGCTTTCGACGAGTGCGACTTCCTTCTTCACGGATCCGGACCTTCGCTCGTCGCAGCGCAAGACATCGCCAAATGGCGCGATTCCACCGGAAAGCCCTACGGCATCTATGGCATCACTTTCAATGCGCCCGACCTTGTCGCTTCCAAACCCGAGGCGATGCGGAAGTTCGAGCAGGCCATCCCCATCATGAGCGGCGCTCGATTCGTTCTCTTCCGCGATTCCGTATCACTTGCCGAAGCGAAAAAACGCGGCTGTGAGTGTCCTGTGATGGGCTTCGGTCCAGACGGAGCCTTTGCCACTGACCTGCGCGATGACGCCCGTGCAGTTGCATTTCTCCGTGCCCATCAACTGGAGGAAGGCCAGTTCCTCTGCTGCATCCCACGTCTACGCAACACGCCTTACTGGACAATCCCCGCTCGGAAGACTCCGAGGGATGAAGCCAAGCACGCCCGCAACGAAGCCATGAAGGAGCACGACCTCGCTCCCCTCCGCGAGGCCATCCTACAAGTCATCCGTCAGACCAAACTGAAGGTCCTTCTCTGTCCCGAGGACGAGACACAGATGATCGTCGGCAAAGAGATGCTTTTCGACCCGTTGCCCGACGACGTGAAAGCGAAGGTCGTGTGGCGTCCCGATTTCTGGCTCACGGACGAGGCACTGAGCACTTATGTCCGCAGTGCCGGTCTATTCGGTGCGGAGATGCACAGTCCCATCATGTGCATTGGCAATGGTATCCCCGCGATCGTCTGCCGCTGGGCGGAGCAGACCAGCAAAGGGATCATGTGGAGGGACATCGGCCTGAGCGAATGGCTCTTCAATCTCGACGAACCGAGCGAAATCCCGGGCATCGTCCCCGCCGTGCTCGCCCTCGCTAAAGACCCAGCTGCAGCGAAGGCCAAGGCGATGAAAGCCAGAGCCTTCGTGCAGCAACGCCAACTGGAAACGATGCAGACTCTCGGAGCATCGCTTTGAGGTCTCGCATCGCCCGAACTGCCTCTCCATCTCCGAGACAGCCCCTCAGACGCTCACCTCTTCCCGAGGACAAAGGCCTGGTC
>CAZAZT010000163.1:3953-5163 GCA_964489645.1 uncultured Chthoniobacteraceae bacterium
GCTGATGAACTGATATTTGCAAAACTTTCCGCAAGAAACCGCTGCGACAGGGATTTTGCCTTTGTGACGCCCATAGAGCACATTCCATATACGGAACAGCGGCATTCCACGAATGGCGCTGACTCGACCACCGAGGCTCCTGCACTGGACCGAGGGCTGGCAGTCTTAGAGGCGTTGGATGCGAGGCCGGAGGGGATGACCTTATCGGAAATCAGCCGCGCCATCGGCAGTCCGAAAAACTCGAGCGCACGTCTGGTACGCACCTTGATGTCGCGTGGCTATGTGGAGCGAGATGAATCGACGATGATCATCCGGTTGACGGGAAAGCTGCTGCGGCTGGGACACCCTCGGGTTGGCCGCGCGAGCCTTGTTGAGAGCGCGCTGGCGCCCATGCGCGCGCTACGCGATGCCGTCGGCGAGACCGTACAACTCGGCCTTCCGATCGGCGACGAAGGCGTCATCATCGAGCAGGTGGAGAGCACGCAGGCGGTGCGGATCTGCGTGGAGATCGGATTGCGATTCCAGCTTCACAACAACGCTCCAGGGAAAGTGTTGCTTGCCTTTCAGCATCTCAAATCGCGCGAAAACACGATTCAACGGTTGAAGCTGGCCCGCTTCACGTCCCGAACCATCACCGGCAAGGAGGCGCTGCGCCAGGAGTGCGAACGCGTGGTAAAGCTCGGCTACAGCACGGACTGGGGCGAAGCGGATGAAGGCATCCACTGCGTGGCCGCGCCGGTGTTCGACCGACCGGATCACCTGCTGGCGGTCATCTGGGCATCCGCCGTGGCCGCACGCATGCCCAATAGCGCTTTCACAAAGGTGGCCGTCGAAGTGATGAGCGCCGCTCGGGAGATCGAGAGGAGGATTCGAACATGAAATGGATCACTTTGGGCCTATTGGCCACCTTAGGTCTCTCACCTGTTTTCGCAGACGAGTTCTTCCGCTCAAAAGTCGAGCCGCTGCTCAAACAGCGCTGCTACGAGTGCCACTCGCATGAGAGGAAGATGAAGGGCGGGCTCACGCTCGATTCGAAAAGCGGATGGGAGCAGGGCGGCGACTCCGGACCGTCCATCCTTCCAGGGAAACTAGATGAGAGCCTGCTCATCAGGATGGTGCGCTGGGCCGATGAAGAGCATCAGATGCCTCCGAAGGAAAAACTGCCCGCAGAGGAGATTTCGTTGTTGGAGGAGTGGGTGAAACGCGGCGC
>CAZAZT010000163.1:5263-6886 GCA_964489645.1 uncultured Chthoniobacteraceae bacterium
TGCTCTCATCCAAGGCCTACGGCGAACGCTGGGCGCGGCACTGGTTGGACACGATCCACTTCGCCGAGACGCACGGCTGCGGTCATGACCTTCCTCGCGACCATGCATGGCGCTACCGCGACTACGTCATCGCCTCGTTCAATGCGGACAAACCGTGGGGCCGCTTCGTGCGCGAACAGATCGCGGCGGATGCCCTGTTTCCAGAAGAGCCGCAGATCATCCCAGCACTCGGTTTTCTCGGTGCAGGCGTGTTCGATCACAGCGCATATCAAACGGCCCCTACCAACTTCGATTATCTCGACCGCGACGACCTCGTGACACAGACGATGGGGGCCTTCACCAGTACCACGGCGAACTGCGCCCGCTGCCACGCACACAAATTCGATCCCATCACCCAGGAGGACTACTACGCGTTACAAGCCGTCTTTGCCGGCGTGATCGAGGGGAACGTGTCCTTTGATGAAGACAATCAAGTGGCGCAGACGAGAAAGCGCTGGCGATCGCTTCTCGCCGCAGCCGAGGCGAAGGAAAAGGCCACGCTGCTCGACGCGCAGAACAGCGCGCTCGTGAGCGACTGGGAAAGACACAAAGGCCCTGCCGCAAAATGGTCCCCACTCACCAACGAGAGCTTCGTCAGCACCGATGGCTCCACGTTGAAACGCGATGGAGAGGCGATCGCTTCCTCCGGCGCGAAGCCTGACAAAGACACTTACGTCGTCACCACAAGCACCACGCTACCCTCCATCACGGCGCTGCGGCTTGACGTGCTTTCGCAGGATTCACTCCCCCAGAAAGGACCTGGGCGGCAGGACAATGGAAACCTCACGCTCAGCGAGATTGAGGCGCAGCTTTTTGAAGCGGGTCAGTCGCAGCCGGTGAAGTTGAAGTTTTCGCGCGCCACAGCGGATTTTGACCAGCAGGGCTGGACATCAGCGATGGCGATCGACGGCAATCCGGCGACTGGCTGGGGCATCCATCCTGCCGTTGGCACCCCGCATCATGCAGTCTTCGAACTGGCGCAACCGCTCGCGGTGAAGGCCGGTGCAAAACTGACCATCACGCTCAAACAGCTCTCGGGAAGATCGCACCTCATCGGATTGTTCAAACTCTCCGTCACCGATGACCCTGCACCTCGCGCCGCTGCAATCCATACGCTGGCGCTGGAAGCGCTGAAACTCCCTGCGGAGCAACGGACCGAGGACCAACGCCTCGCCCTTGCCGCTCACGCGCTTCGACAGATCGCCATCGAGGAAGGCGCGAAACTCCCGCCACCTGTTGAGGTCTATGCGGCGGGAAAAAAGGCGGACGTGCTGCTCGCCGTGGGCAAAGGCACCCCCTCCGCCCACGCGAAGGCGAAGACCGTGCAGGTGCTAAAACGTGGCGATTTCGACAAACCAATGAAGGAAGCCGTGAGCGGTGCTTTAAGCGTCATTCACTCGGTGCCCGCACGCTTCACGGAGGCTCATGCGAGTCCCGATGAGGCCCCGAGACGTGCCGCGCTCGCGAACTGGCTTGCCGATGAGAAGAACCCGCTCACGTGGCGTAGCATCGCGAATCGGGTGTGGCACTACCATTTCGGCCGAGGCATTTGCGACACCCCCAACGATTTCGGTCGCATGGGCG
>CAZAZT010000164.1:0-6871 GCA_964489645.1 uncultured Chthoniobacteraceae bacterium
GGGGGGGGGGGGGGGGGGGGGGGGTGGGGGGGGGGGGGGGGGGGGGTGGGGGGGGCGGGTTGGGGATGGGCTGGGGGGGGGCAGAATGGGGGCATGCTTTTGGAAGTGCGCGATGTTGTGAAGAGTCATCCGGTGCCTGGATCGGATGAGCGGGTGAGCATCTTGAAAGGTGCGTCGTTGTTGGTGGAGGAGGGAGAGTCGGTGGCAGTGGTGGGGCCGTCGGGTTCGGGGAAGAGCACGTTATTGAATTTGATTGCGGGTCTGGATGTGGCGGATTCTGGGTCGGTAGTGGTTGGGGGGCGGGAGGTTGGGGCGATGGTGGGGCCGGTTTTGGCGGAGTACCGGAATCGGACGATCGGGATGATTTTCCAGATGCATCATCTGTTACCGCAGTGTTCGGTGTTGGAGAATGTGTTGGTGCCGTCGATGGTTTTGGCGTCGCGCGAGCGGGAGGGGTTGGAGGAGCGTGCGCGGGAGTTGTTGGGACGGGTGGGGTTGGCGCATCGGTTGGCGCATCGGCCTGGGGAGCTTTCTGGTGGGGAGCGTCAGCGAGCGGCGGTGGTGCGTGCGATGTTGTTGCGGCCGCGTCTCTTGTTGGCGGACGAGCCGACGGGGGCGTTGGATCGGGTATCGGCGGGGCGCGTGACGGATCTGTTGTTGGAGTTGGCTGGGGAGGAGCGGGTGGCGATGTTGGTGGTGACGCATTCGTTGGAGTTGGCTGGGCGGATGCGGCGGCGTGTGACGGTGGTTGACGGGCGGTTTGTGGAATCGGAGTGAGAGGGATGGGGAACGATCAACTGGTGACGTGACATGGGATTTTTTCGACTGGTTTTTCGGGGGTTGACGCATCATTGGCGTTTGCATGCGGGGATGTTTCTTGGGGTATGGATTTGTGCGGTGGTGATGTCTGGGGCGGTGACGGTGGGGGACTCGGTGCGGTCGACGTTACGGCGTGCGGGAGAGGTACGGTTGGGAGGGGTACGGACGGCGTTGATTGGTGGGGAGCGATTTTTTCGGGCGGATTTGGCGACGGAGATGGGAGGGCGTGATGCGGCGTTGATTGTGACGCGAGGGAGTGCGACGGTGCCGGACGGGAGTGTGCGGGCGAATCAGGTGCAGGTGTTTGGGGTGGATTCGCGGTTTTGGGCTTTTGCGCCGGACGGGATGCGTCGGGAGGTGGCGACGGCGGAGTGTGCGGTGAACGAGGTTTTGGCGGCGCGATTGGGGGTACGAGGTGGGGACACGTTGGTGGTGCGGGTGGAGAAGGCGTCGGCGTTGTCGAAGGATGCGCCGTTATCAGGGAAGGAGGATGAGGTGGAGGGGTTACGAGTTCGGGTGGCGGCGGTCTTGGATCGCAAGCGGTTTGGGGCGTTTGGGTTATCGCCGGTGCAGGTGCCTGGGCCGAGTGTGTTCTTTGATCGCGATTTTTTGGCGGATCGGATGGGGGCGACGGGGCGTGCGAACGTGTTGGTGAGTGGGGAGGGGGAGGTGGGTCGGTTGGAGGCGGCGGTGGGGAAGGTGTGGCGTGCGGAGGATTCTGGGTTGGAGGTCCGTGCGGCAGGGGATGGGGCGGAGGTGCGGAGTGGGCGCGTGTTTTTGGATGGGGAGCATGTGGCTGGGGTGGCTGGGGGGGCGCCGGTGTTGACGTATTTTGTGAATGAGGTGCGGAGTGGGGATCGTGCGACGCCGTATTCGATGGTGACGGCGATGGAGGGGAGAGAGGTGGGGCCGGTGTTACCTGGGATGGGGGCGGATGAGGCGGTGGTGACGCGGTGGTTGGCGGAGGATTTGGGGTTAGGGGAGGGGAGTCCGATTGAGTTGGTGTATCTTGTTTCGGCGGGGCGCCGGGAGTTGGAGGAGCGGCGATCGGTGTTCAAGGTGGTGCGGGTGGTGGAGATGGATGCGCCTGGGGTGGATGCGGGGTTGATGCCTGATTTTCCTGGGATAGCGGATGCGGGGAGTTGTCGGGATTGGAAGCCGGGTTTTGCGATCAAGACGGAGCGGATCCGGGATCGGGACGAGGAGTATTGGAAGAGGTATCGTGGGACGCCGAAGGTGTTTGTGGGGTTGGAGGCAGGGCGCGCGATGTGGCGGAATCGGTGGGGGGACACGACGGCGGTGCGGGTGGATCGTGGGGTGGAGGGGGTGCGGGAGGAGGTATCGCGGATGGCGGCGGGGTTGAAGGTGGGGATGCAGTTCCAGGATTTGGCGTTAGCGGCGCGAGTGGCGGTGGATTCGCCGGTGGATTTTGCGGGCTTGTTTGGGGGGTTCAGTTTTTTCCTGATCGTGTCTGCGGCGGTGTTGGCATTTTTGTTACAATCGATCTCGATGCAGCAGCGGACGCGAGAGGCGGGGACGTTGTTGGCGTTGGGGTTCACGAACGGGCGGGTGTTGGGGGTGTTTGGGGGGGGGTGGGGGGGGGTGGTGTTGTTGGCGGTGGGGATTGGGACGCTGTGTGGGGTGGAGTATGCGGCGTTGATTTTGCGGTTGTTGCAGACGACGTGGCGCGGGGTGGCGTCTGGGGTGGTGGTTGAGATGGGGGTGGATGGGATGCATTTGGTGTGGAGTGCGGCGGGGGTATTTTTTGCGGCGAGTGCGGGTGGAGGGCGGATTGTGAGGCGTTGGATGGCGGGGGTTCCTCGGCAGCTTTTGGAGGGGCGTGAAGAGGTGGGGGTGCGAGTGGTGGGGGCGCGTGGGGGTGTGGTGTGGCGGATGGTGGTGGGATTGTTGGTGGCGGGTTCTGGGGGGGCGCTGTCGTTCATGCCGGTGGAGGGGATGGGAGGGGGAGGGACGGAGCGGTTTTTTGGGTTTGGGGCGATGGTGTTGGTGGGTGGGTTGTTGGCGTATGCGGGGGTGTTGCGATGGGCGGGGGCTCGTCGGTGTGGTGGGCGGTTTGGGTTGGCGTTGCGGTATTTGGGGGATCGGCCGTCGCGGGCGTTGAGTTTGGCGGTGAGCATGGCGGCGGGGACGTTTTTGGTGGTGGGGGTGGAGTGTTTTCACCGGACGTCGTCGGAGGAGGATTTGAAGCCGTCGGGAGGGACGGGCGGTTTTGCGTTGATGGGGGGGAGTGCGTTACCGGTTTACGTGGATTTGAACCGTTCGGAGGTGTTGGAGGAGTTGGGGGTGGATGCGGGGAAGATGAAGGGGGTTGAGGTGATTGGGTTACGGGTGCGGGAGGGGGATGAGGCGAGTTGTTTGAATTTGAATCGGGCGGTGGAGCCGAGGGTGTTTGGGGTACCGGCTGGGGTGTTTGAAGCGGCGAATGCGTTCCGTTTTTCTGCGGGCTCGGGATGGGGGGTATTGGATGGTTCGCGGGAGGATGGGGTGATTCCGGTGGTGGCGGACGAGGCGACGGCGCGATGGTCGTTGCAGAAGGGGTTGCACGAGGTGGTGACGGTGCGTGAGGGGGGGCGAACGATCCGGATGCGGATTGAGGGGATGCTTTCGGGTTCGGTGTTACAGGGGGTGTTGTTGATGCGGGAGGGTGCGTTCATCGAGGCGTTTCCGGATGCGGGCGGGCAGCGGGAGTTTTTGGTGCGATTGGGGGAGGGATCGGGAGAGGCGGGATGGGTGTCGGGGCAGTTGATGAAGGCGTTGCGCGATCGCGGGTTGGAGTTGCGATCGACGGCGGAACGGTTGGCGGAGTTGCGGATGGTGGAGAACACGTATCTTTTGATTTTCCAGATTTTGGGAGGGCTTGGGGTGGTGTTGGCGACGTGTGCGACGGGGGTGATTGCGTTGCGACACGGGTTGGAGCGGCGCGGGGAGTTGGCGATGTTGGAGGCGGTTGGGTGGTCTCGGGGGCGGGTGCGGTCGGTGTTGCGGTGGGAGCATATTTTGACGGTGTTTGCGGGGGCGTTGACTGGGGCGGGAGCGTCGTTGGTGGCGACGGTTCCGGCGTTGACGCAGCAGGGGCGTCCGTTGGATGTGCGGATGGTTTGGGGGGTTCCTGGCGTGTTGGCGTGTGTGGCGGTGGTGAGTTTGTGGGTAGCGGTTTCGTTTGCGGTGCGGAGTCGGGCGTTGGATGCGTTGCGGCGGGAGTGACGGGTGGGCCCGTCGTATGCTTGGGGGATGGGGATGTTCTCGTTGTTCGGATCTCGTCGGAACTTTTTGATGTCGGGTTTGGGAGCGGCGGTGGGGGGAGCGTTATTGCGAGGGGCGGAGGGGCGGCGTTGGGATTTGGTGTTACGACCGTTGGAGGAGGCGGTGAAGGCGGGGATGTTGCGGTCGGCGTCGGTGCATGTGGAGGTGCATGGGAGTGGGAGGCCTGAGGTGTATTCGGTGGCGGTGGGGGCTGGGGCATCGGTGCGGGACATGTATTTGTTGGGATCGATTTCGAAGCCGATTGTGATCACGGGGTTGATGAGTTTGTACGATCGCGGGGCGTTTCGGTTGGAGGATCGGGTATCGAAGTATGTGCCGGAGTTTCGAGGGGAGGGTCGGGAGGAGGTGACGATTGAGCAGGTGTTGACGCATGTTTCTGGGTTACCGGATCAGTTGGCGAACAATGCGGAGTTGCGGAAGGGGCATGCGCCGTTGAGCGAGTTTGTGAAGGGGGCGGCGCGCACTTCGCTGCAGTTCAAGCCGGGGTCGCGGTATGATTATTCGAGCATGGGGATCCTGTTGGCGTCGCACATTGCGGAGGTGATCAGCGGGGAGGACATCCGGGTTTTCACGGAGCGGGTGGTGATGGGTCCGTTGGAGATGTCGCGTTCGGCGCAGGGGTTGGGGCGGTTTGGGGTGAAGGATTTTGTGCCGATGCAGATCGAGTTTGCGGCGCCGGAGGCTGGGGGAGGTGATCCGGCGTCGGCGGGATGGAATTGGAACAGTGCGTATTGGCGCGGGCTAGGGGCGCCGTGGGGTGGGACGCATGCTTCTGCGGGGGATGTGGCGAAGTGGTTGGGGGAGTTTTTGTTGGAGCGAGGCAAGGTGGTGCGTCCTGAGACGGCGCGGTTGATGTGTTCGAACCGGAATGCGGCGGGGTTGGAGTCGCGCGGGTTGGCGTTGGACGTTGGGGTTTCGTTGGGTGGGCGGGGAGCGTCGGATCGGGTTTTTGGGCATACGGGATCGACGGGGACGATTGCGTGGGCGGATGCAGGGCGGGGATTGGTGTGTGTGGTGTTGACGTCGTTACCGGCGCGGGCGGTGAAGCGGCATCCGCGGGATGAGGTGGCGGAGGCGGTATTGGCGGGGGGTTAAGGATTCCGGTTGCGGAGCGAGGAGGAGGGGGGCGAACGTTGGGGTGTGGCGGTGATGTATCCAGAGACGGGGCCTGAGCGTGCGGAGATCGTTTTGGCGACGGTCAACGCGCGGTTCATCCATGCGGCGGTTGGGCTACGGTATTTGTATGCGAATTTGGGGGAGTTGCAGGGGTGTGCGCGGATTTTGGAGTTTGATTTGAAGCAGGGAGCGGAGCAGGTGGTGGAGGAGATTTTGGCGCGGGGTCCGGTGATTGTGGGGTTGGGGGTGTACATCTGGAACGCGGTGATTTCGTGTGAGATTGTGCGTTCATTGAAGCGGCGTGCGCCGGAGGTGCGGGTGGTTTTGGGCGGGCCGGAGGTGAGTTTTGAGTGGGAGTCGCAGGAGATTGTGCGGTGGGCGGATCATTTGATCACGGGGGAGGCGGATTTGGCGTTTGCGGGGTTGTGTCGGCGGGTGTTGGGGGGTGAGGAGGGGATTCCGAAGGTGATTGGGGCTGGGTTACCGGATTTGGGTGTGGTGGTGTTTCCGTACGAGCATTATACGGCGGCGGATTTGAGGCATCGGGTTTTGTATGTGGAAGCGTCGCGGGGGTGTCCGTTCACGTGTGAGTTCTGTTTATCGTCGTTGGATGTGCCGGTGCGTTCGTTTCCGTTGGAGCGGTTTTTGGAGGGGATGGAGGGGTTATTGGAGCGAGGGGCGCGGGTGTTCAAGTTTGTGGATCGGACGTTCAATTTGAGTCAGCGGGTGAGTCGGGCGATTGTGGCGTTTTTTCGGGAGCGGTGGCGGGAGGGGATGTTTTTGCATTTTGAGATGGTGCCGGATCGGATGCCGTTGGCGTTGATGGAGGATTTGGGGTGGTTTCCGGCGGGGGCGGTGCAGTTGGAGGTGGGGATCCAGACGTTTGATCTTGGGACGGCGACGAACATCCGGCGGCGTCAGGATTATGGGAAGTTGGAGGCGAACCTGCGTTATTTGCGGGAGCGGACGGGGGTTCACATCCATGCGGATCTGATTGTGGGTTTGCCTGGGGAGACGTGGGAGAGTTTTGGGTGTGGTTTTGATCGGTTGGTGGCGATGGGGCCGCAGGAGATCCAGGTGGGGATGTTGAAGCGGTTACGAGGGACGCCGATTGTTCGGCATGATGAGGAGTATGCGATGCGGTATTGTGCGGAGCCGCCTTACGAGATCTTGAGCAACCGGGATTTTTCGGAGGAGGCGGTGATGCGGATGCGGCGGTTTGCGAAGTATTGGGATTTGGTGGCGAACAGCGGTCGGTTTCGGGAGACGTTGCCGCGGTTGTGGGAGGGGATGGCTGGGCCGTTTGTGGGGTTCATGGCGTTCAGCGATTGGTTGGGTGGTCGGCTTGGGCGGTTGCATTCGATTCCGTTGGCGGATTTGGCGGAGCAGTTGTTCCGTTATTTGGAGGAGGAGCGTGGATTGGAGGGGGTGGAGGAGACGTTGTTGGGGGATTGGTTTCGCGGGGGGATCCGGCGGGAACGGTTACCGTTCATGCGGGAGCGAGCGGTGGGGGTGGTGCAGGGGGCGGTTGGGCGGGGCAGAGGGGGTGGAGTTGGGGGAGAGCGGCAGCGGCGGCATATGGAGGGGTGAGACGGGGGTGTGGTGCGGATCCCGCTTGGGGGGAGGGGTATGGATACATCGAGACGTGAGT
>CAZAZT010000165.1:0-6835 GCA_964489645.1 uncultured Chthoniobacteraceae bacterium
GTGATGATCCCAACCGCCCCAGTACACCACCGAGAACGACACCCCCACCTCCGCAAGCCTCCGCGCCAGCAACAGGCGCTGCCCAAAATCCGTCTCCCCATACAACTTGCGCACCCCCTCAGGCTCCTTCGCCAGATCGAACGCCGCCTGCGCCTTGTCCGATGCCAACAACCCGAACCCCTGCCGATACGCCTCATCAAACCCGCCCACCGGATCCTCAGCCACACTCTCCTGATACCGCTTCATCCGATCCAACGAAGACAATAGCTGCCCCCTCGTGCGCGCACGCCCGTCACTGATCTCCGCAGGAAGCACCACGTCGCGCACACGGAACTCCTTCTGGCTCGGGTCCCCTGAGATCACGAACGGCGCATGCTGCGCCCCAAGAAAGTTCGGGCCCCCAGACCGCGTCACCGACGGCAAACTGACGTACGCAGGCATGCCGTTCCGGATCCCACGCTCACGCGACAGCATGGAACCGAACGACGGATGAAAACTCACGAACGCTCCACACCCCACCGGCACCGGCGTCGGCGCGCCCGTCATCAAGTAATGATTGCCCCCACCGTGATTCGGGTCCTTGTGACAGATCGAACGGACCACCGCGAACTTGTTCGCGATCTTCGCCAACTTCGGGACCGTCTCACAAAAATGCACGCCCGGCACCGCCGTAGGAATCGATTTGAACTCCCCGCGGATGTCCGACGGCGCGTCCGGCTTCGGATCAAACGTCTCGTAATGAGAAGGCCCCCCATCCAACCACACCAAGATGCAGTTCACCGATGACGTCGATACACCCTTCGCTCGCGCCGCCTCCGCCCGATATCGCAACAGTTCCGCAAACCCCAAGCCCCCCACCGCACGGAATCCCGTCTGCAAGAAGTCTCTCCGCACCATCCCATTACAGTTCATGTGATTTCCCATACGCTTCAGTGGTTGAAAACGAACTCCGCCGTGTTGATCAGCGTCCAGACCAGATCCTGGATTGACTCCTCACGCGAGACACCCTCGCGCGCCAAATGCTTCGCCGCCAACGTGATCTCCTCCGCATCAGGCTCTCGCGCATAGGAAGCAAGGTAGATCTCCTTCACCACCTCTTCCGCCGCAGATTTCGACGCAGCCCATCCCGCCACACGCCCCTTCGTCGCAGTGAGCTTGGTCTGCAAACCCGTCGAGTTCATCAGGTGTAACGACTGCACAATCGTCGGCTTACGCTCCCTCTCACACGGACACTCCAAACTGCTGTTCGGACGCCCGAACGCATCCATGAACTCCGAACCCAACTTGTGATTCCACGTCTGCACCGCACGCGCCCCAGAGGGAAGCCCACCCAACGTATCCCGCACTCCCGTCAGATCCCCCACCGCATCCAACAGAACCTCCGCCGGCAACCGTCGCCGCTGCGCCCGCGCGAAGTTCCGCTGATCCGCAAGGTTCGAATCGTTCGGCTCCGCGCTCCGCTGATAGGCAGCCGAAAGCAACACGCTCCGGATCAAATGCTTCAAGTCGTATCCGTGCGCACGAAAATCAACCGCCAACCACTCCAATAACTCCGGATTCGACGGCGGATTCGACGCCCGAAAATCGTCCACCGGATCCACAATCCCGCGCCCCATCAACTCCCCCCAGATGCGGTTCACAATCGCCTTCGCAAAAAACGGGTTCTCCGGTGCGACCATCCAATCGACCAGCTGACCACGCGGATCAACCCCCTCCACATACGGTATCTCCGGCCCATCCGGCGCCTTTGGCGTCATCACCACATCCGTCAACGGATGCGCCACCCCCTTCGCCATCGCATCATACCACCACATCTCCACCTCGCCCGAGATCGGAGCCGAAATCCCCTGACCCCGCGACCGCATCTTCCCGAAAAATGCCGCCAACTGATAATGATCCTCCTGCGTCCACTTCTCGCTCGGATGATGATGGCACTTCGCACACTCCATCCGCACCCCAAGGAAGATCTGACTCACCATCGACGCCGCATCCACCGGATCCCGCTTGTCGCGGAACACCGCTACCGGCCCGTATTGGTGAGTGCTCCCCTTCGCCGTCAACAGCTCACGCACCATCTTGTCGTAAGGCACATTGCGCCGGAACGAATCACGCAACCATCCGTCCAATAGATAGATGGGCTTCACACCAACACGCGACGGATTCGGTCGGATCAAGTCTCCCCACTTCACCGCCCAGTGATCCGCATAGTTCGGCTCCGCCAACAAACGGTCAACCCAACGCGCCCGCTTGTCCGGACCAGCATCCGCCAAGAAAGCGCGTACCTCCTCCACCCGAGGCAGCCGACCAATCGCATCCAGGGCAGACCTTCGCGCAAACTCCGCATCCGAGCACTGACCCGACGGAAGGATCCCCAACGAACGAAGCCGACCATACACCGCTGCATCAATCCCGTTGTGCACCGGGTACGCCGCAAAATCAGCCTCTCCCAACACCCGCTCCGGTGGCACCACCGGCTTAACCACCTCCACATTCCCCAGATAATTCACCACAACAACACCCTCTCCCCGAATCCGCCCAGCCCGCACCTCGCCCCCCTCCGAAACCGTCGCAACCTCCTGATCCTGGCTCATGTACAAGGCCAACGATGTCACATCCCGGCGCTTCCCGTCCGCATACTCCGCTTCCACTCGCAACGCGATCTTTCCACCCGGCTGGATCACCGGTCGCGCCGGTTCCACCCGAATCCGCTGCAACGCAGGCGCCTCCGCCACATCATCCCGCGCACCCTCCCGAATCCAACGCAACAGCATCCGGTAAAAATCCGAATCCCGCCCGAACCGCGCCCCCCCCTCATGCGGAACCTCCCCCGTCGCCTTCAACAACAACAAACTCTGCTCCGGTGCCGCAAAAAATACCCGACGCCCGCGGACATCATTCACCGTCTCCCGATGATCCGCCGCACCATCATACCCGAACACCGACAACTTGTAGTTGCTCTGCCCCTCAGGCTTCGCATGACACGCCCCCGAGGCACATCCCGCTCGCGCCAAAACCGGCATCACATCGTTCCGAAAACTCACCGGAACCGCCCCCACATCGCCCCCACAAACCGTCAAAACCGCAGTCACCCAAAGCCCCATACGCCCCATCCACCCCGCCCGTAGCGAGCGGCGCCAAACGCAAACGGCATCAGTTCCTGTTCCGAGAAGATTCACAGCAGAAAAAAGGGATTCAAAAAAGACTACCCCAATCCCTCGCTCGTTTCAGGCCGTCCATGAGTGCTGATTCCGCTAAAATCAGCCCTTTTCCGCCTCTGTCCGCACCACCACATCCGCCTCCAACCCCGCCAGCAAGCCCACTCGCCCAGCCGGTAACCGGTTCCCGATACGGTACAACTCAGCAGCCGCCTCACCCCTTCCAACCGGGGTCCCAAGGATCCGACACAACTCCACCTCGAAGTGCAGAACAGCCTTACGAGAAGGATGATGGGACCGAAGGTGTCCCAGTGCCCTCTGCACCAAACCATACAACTCAGGCAGCGGATGCTCCGACTCCGTCGTCAACTCCACCAACTCCACCAAATACGCACCCATCGCCAAAGTCTCGTAATCCGCAGGAAGACCAAGCAAAGGAAGCGACTGACGAGCCTCTCGCAGCGTGTGCAAATCCGTCCGCCCAGACCGCTGGACCACCACCTCAAACTCCCCGAACAGGTCCAGCGAACCAAACGGATTGCCGCGAGGCTTCAACGCACCCTTCGCAACCGTCTTGAACCGACCCAACTCTGCCGACAACCAATGCACAATCAAACTCGTCTCCGTCAGACGATACTTCCGAAGCACCAAGGCCTGACAACGCTCCGTCATGTCCAGACCCTCCGTTCCCCCCATCAACGCGAGACAGCCACCACCTCGCTCAGCGCCGAACCATAGGCGTTGCTGACTCGCACCTGATATGCGCCGCCTTTGCCAGAAGGGACCGTGTACCTCATCGAGGTAGCCCCCTTCACCGCCACGCCATCAAGCAACCACTGATAGGTCAGGGTCCCCGCGTAACCTCGCGCATTCACACTCAAAACCTCCGCTTTCAATGACGCCGACCACACACCCCGCGGCTGCTCGACAATCCGGGGCGCTAACTCCACCGCCACTCGGAATCCCACCGCCGGACTCCGCGTCCCCCTCGGCGCGCCAGCACGGAACATCACCGCCGCCTGAGCCTGAGAATCCGTCATCCATGACGAACCCTTCACCACACGCAAACCCGCATCTCCCCCAAACGTCGCATCCCCCACCCACTCCGAGACATTCCCAGCCAGATCCCGAAGCCCCGACTTCGCCGCAGCGAACATCCCGACGGGCGACGTGAATCGGACCCCATCCACCCCGCCACCCGGGAACGCAGAAACGCCCGCAGCAGTGAAATTCACGTTCCCAAACGTCGACAACGCAGGCCAAACCGATCCCCACGGATACTCCTCCACTCCCGCCGCCACATTCCATTCAGACTCCATCGGCAACCGCCAAACCAACCCCGTCTCGGAACTCAACCACTCACAATACTCCCGCGCATCATCCCAACTCACATTCACCACCGGATGCAGATCCGTTTGCCCCATGTCCGTCCCCTCATAAACCGGCCCCGACCATGCCGCCGTCTTATTCCATCCCTTGGCCGCAACAAAGTTGCGCCACTGCGAAACCGTCGTCTCATGCCGAGCCAACCCCGCTGTCATCCCCCCAATCACCACCGCTTCGTGCCCATTGAAAGCCAAACCCGTCACCGCCATCTGCACGCCCGCACTCTCCACCACGCCCCCCGTCGATTTCACCCGAACCGTATACCGACCCGCCGAACTAGCCCCCGCCGAACCCACCCGATACACCGATGAAGTCGCCCCAGGGATCAATACCCCATCCTTGTACCACTGATACGTCACCGGCAGCGAAGAGGACGCCGTCACCGAGAAATCTTGCGTGCCACCCGCCGCAACCGACACGGTCCCGCCACTCGGCGATAAAGCGCTGATCGTCGGCGAAAGCTCGCAAACCACCCGAAATCCCACGTCCCACATCGCCCCCGCCGCCAACGGCGAAGCCCGAGTCACCGTCTTCATGTACTCCGGATCCCAAACGTAAAACGAACCCCCACGGATGATCCGTCGAGAGGTGTCCCCCGAAGACGTCGCATCCCCCATCCACTCCCATACGTTTCCCCCCATGTCGTACAAACCCAATGCGTTCGCAGCGAACACTCCCCCCGGTGACGTATACCCATACCCGTCATTCTGTTCCGCATAATTCCCTGCCTTATCCCGACGCGACAACGGAAGCGTCCACGGATACGTCCCTGCCCCCGCCGCAACACTCCATTCCACATCCAATGGCAAACGCCAAACACGCCCCGAACTCTCCGTGAGCCACTGACAATACCGGCGCGCCTCTTCCCAAGTCACATTCACCACCGGATGCGTGTCCGGTTGAACAAAATCCTCGAACGGATTCTTCCACGCCTCACTCGCCCCATCCGGCTTCGCCGCCAGAAAAGCCTTCCACTGCCCCACGCTCGTCTCCCTCGTCGCAAAAGCCACCTGTAGCCCCGGCACCACCAACGTCCCATGCCCATTCGCCGAAGGCCCCGGCAGGTTCGTCCCGCTCCCCGTCGAAACGAACACCCGCACCGATTTGCTCACCACACTCCCATACGCATTCCCGACAATCACCGAATACATCCCCGCATCCCCCGCCGATGCTGAGGAAATCTCAAACACCTTCGCTGTAGCTGCTTCCAACGGAACCCCATCCCGGACCCACTGATAGCTCAAGGTGCCACTTCCCACCGCACTCACGCTCAGGCGAATGCCCGCGCCAGTCGCAACACTCAACGCCGCCGGATGCGCCAAGATCTCCGGCGCCGCATTCACCTTCACCACCGCCGCCGAACTCAAGGTTGTTCCAAACCCATTCCCAACCCGCACCGTGTAAGAACCCGCTGAACCCGACACCGCCGAACCGATCGCGTACACCGACTTCGTCGCACCCGACACGGCCACCCCATCCTTGAACCATTGATAGGTGAACGGCCCCGTACCAGACGGCACAACGCTCAGGCTGAACGCCTTACCCATCGCCGTGTAAACCGGGTTCGGCTGCTGCAAAACCGTCGGAACCCTCGTCGATTTCGCAAAGCCCTGAAACGTCAACGTCGCCGCACACGTCGATGCCATCTCCACCACACCATCATCGTGGTACCCCGTCAGCCGCAGCGTCGCCCCCCCCTCAGGAACCCAATCAACCTCCAGTGATCCCGCCGCCTGAAACGCTCGAGCCCGGACAACCAAACTCCCCGACACCACCGCCTCCCCCTGCAAACCCACCGACACGCGCAGACGAACCTCGCGAGTCCATGTGACCGTCCCCAATGACACGTCTTTCGTCGGAGCAACCTTCGCCGGCGCCGAAACAATCCCAACGCGCGAAGAGCCCAACACCTCCATCACCAACCGATCCCCAAAACCCACGTCCACATCCGTCGCCAACTTCCCGCGCGCCACAAATCGCACCGCACCGAACTCCGACCCATCCGAAACCGCTACGACCGTTCGTCCCACCGCACCAATCTCAGAAAGCATCTCTTTTTCGGTGAATGCTTTAAGCAGCCCTCCCGTCCGAGCATTCCGCGAGTTCAATGACATCGAAACCGTCATCGGCGCCTCATAGATGGCCTGACCCATCGCAAGCGAAACGGTCACCCACAAACAAACCCCAACCGTCCAAGCGAAGACTGACGAAAGCCGATTTATCCGCATACGTGTCCTAATGTGCCGCGAATCCCGAGCGATTCAACTAGGCAATCCTCGCCGCTCTCCCTCAGT
>CAZAZT010000166.1:0-1592 GCA_964489645.1 uncultured Chthoniobacteraceae bacterium
CCCTCTCTTGGGGATGTTCCCAGGGGAGGGTTTTTGTTTGGGGATGATGCGGGGTGCGGGGGGCATCGGATTATTGGGGGGACATGGTTGGCCCACGGAACACACCGAAGACACTGAAGGGTGGGGGGAGGGGAGGTGACGAGGGGAGGAGGTGACGGGGATGGGAGGGGAGGGATGGGAGGTGACGGGGGGAGGATGAGAGGGGGGAGGATGAGAGGGGGGGAGGATGAGAGGGGGGGGAGGATGAGAGGGGGGGGAGGTTCTTGGAGTTGGGGCGCTTTTTTTTGAGAGTGGAATCCGCGCTGCTTTAGGAGGGGTATGATGCAGAACGGATTTCAGAAGATGTTGGGTCGCGTTGTTTTGAGTGCAGCTTTAGGGTTTGGAGCTCAGGCGTTTGCGGGGGATGCGTGGAAGCAGTTCCTTGGGCCAGGACGCAATAACGTGGTGACAGATGCACCCGGACTGCCAACGGGATGGGATGCAGGGCGCGTGAAGTGGAAGGTGTCCATCCCCGGGGAGGGGTGGTCCTCGCCTTTGGTGGCAGATGGAATGGTTTGGATGACGACGGCAACAGATGAAGGGAAGTCGTTGCGCGCTGTCGCCGTGGATTCTGCGACGGGCGCTCTGGTGAAAGATGTGGAGGTTTTTCGATTGGAGGCCGCACCCACCAAACACAAACGGAACTCGTATGCCTCCCCAACAGGGATCCTCAGCGGAGGCCGGTTCTATGTGCATTTTGGAACGAACGGCACGGCAGCACTGGATGCAAAGACCGGGAGCGTTCTGTGGAAGCAGACCGATCTGAAAGTGGATCATCAGAACGGCGCAGGCGGGTCGCTGACCGAGTTCGGGAATCTGCTCCTAGTGCCCGTAGACGGGATGGACGTTCAGTACGAGGTGGCCCTGGAGAAGGCCACAGGAAAAGTGGCTTGGCGGTCCGAGCGCTCGGCGAAGCCGTACCTCGAGACCTTGGCGCCCGATCGAAGGAAAGCGTACGGGACGCCAGTCGTCCTCAAGACAGGCGATGAAGCAGTAAGCCTCACCACGGCAGCCACTCGTCTGTACGCGCTAGATCCGGCAACAGGAGTTGAGAAGTGGCATCTCAATTATGGGACCGGGTTCTCAAATGTCCCACTTCCAGTCAGCGACGGGAAAACACTGGTGATTTGTACGGGTTTCATGAAGCCGGAAGTTTGGGGCGTGCGGCTGGATGGAGCGAAAGGGGATGTGACCGAGTCGCATGTCATCTGGAAGCAGAAGGGGCAGGCTCCAGATCAAACCACCCCAGTGATCGCAAACGGTCTCGTGTTCATGGTTTCGTCGGGCGGCATCGCGTCGTGCCTGGATCTGGCAACCGGCGAGCTGAAGTGGCGCGAACGCATCGGGAGTGATTTCGCCGCGTCGCCCCTCGTGGCAAACGGGTTGGTCTATTTCTTTGATTGTCAGGGAAATGCGACGGTCGTGAAGGCCGCTCCAAACTATGAGGTGGTCTCGAAGAGCACGTTAGGAGATGGATTCATGGCCTCGCCCGCAGTGGTCGGTAATGCCCTGATCCTGCGCACCAAAACGGAGCTGTTCCGAGTGGAATAAAC
>CAZAZT010000166.1:1692-6825 GCA_964489645.1 uncultured Chthoniobacteraceae bacterium
GGGTTCGGATTTCTTGAATGAGGCGTGCGGTGCGGATTATCGTCCGCGCCATGTCATCCGAATCTGCCTCGATCTACTCACGTAAGAATCCGTTTCCAGCGCTTCACAAGGTCAACCGATTGTTGACGGGAGCGGGTTCGGGGAAAGAGACGCGGCATCACGAGATCTCGTTGGAAGGATCGGGTTTGGCTTATGAGGTGGGCGATTCACTTGGCGTGTTTCCGAGCAATCATCCGGGGTTGGTGGACGAAATCCTTTCGGTGACTGGGTTGAGTGGGAACGAGGAGGTGACGGCGCAGGATGGCGGCTTGAAGCCTTTACGCGATGTGCTGATCCGTGAGGTGGTGGTGACGACGCCGGGAAAAGAGTTTTTGGCGGCGGTGGTGGCGAAGGCGGGGGATGCGGCGGCGGGTTTGGCCGCGTTGACGCAGGATCCGGCGCGGAAGAAGGAGTTGGAGGATCACCTTTGGGGACGGGAGGTCGTGGATTTTTTATTGGAACACAAGGATTTGCGCTGGGAAGCCAGCGAGTTGGTGAAGGCTTTCAGGAAGCTGCAGCCGCGTTTGTACTCGATCGCTTCGAGTCGGCGTGCGGTAGGAGAGGCGGTGCATCTGACGATTGCGACGGTTCGGTATGAGTCGTTTGGGCGTCGGCGTGAGGGGGTTGCGTCGTCGTATTTGGCGGATCGTTCTTCGGGAGGGACGGTTCCGGTTTTCGTTCACACAGCGAAGCATTTTCGGTTGCCGGAGGATGGTGCGACGGATGTGGTGATGGTGGGGCCGGGGACGGGGGTGGCACCGTTCCGCGCCTTTTTGCAGGAGCGTGCGGCGGGTGGTGCGGCGGGGCGGAACTGGTTGTTTTTCGGGGAGCAGCGGCGTGCGACGGATTTTCTGTACGAGGAGGAGTTGTTGGAATGGCAACGGAAGGGGGTGTTGAGCGGTTTGGATTTGGCTTTTTCGCGTGATCAAGCGGAGAAGGTGTATGTGCAGCATCGGATGCGGGAGCGTTCGGCGGAGCTGTATGCTTGGTTGGAGGGGGGGGCGTATTTTTATGTGTGCGGGGATGCGGAGCGGATGGCGAAGGATGTTGAGGCGGAGTTGGTGCAGGTGGTGCGGCGGGAATCGGGACGGAGCGAGGAGGCGGCGCTGGAATATGTGAAGGGGTTGAAGGACGCGAAGCGGTACCGCAAGGATGTGTATTGAGTGGTGATCCGCAGGGCGCGTTGGGGCGGGGTTGCTGTTCTTTGGGGTGTCTGCTACGGGGATGGGGATGATTGCTGGAATTGATTTAGGGACCACCAACTCGCTCATCGGGGTCATGGAGGCGGGCTTTCCGGTCTTGTTGGCGGACGGGGACGGTGAGCGTTTGACGCCTTCGGTGGTGGGGTATGGGGTGGGGGGCGAGGTGGTGGTGGGGCGGGGTGCCTCGGGGGTACGCGGATTCGGGGGCGTGGTGGTGTCCTCGGTGAAGCGGTTGATGGGGCGGCGGATGGCGGAGGTCGAGGCGTGGGAAGGGGCGGCGTTGTGTGGGGATGCAGGGGGAATGGCTGGTGTTTGGAACGGGGCGCGGTGTGTGTCGCCGGTGGAGGTGTCAGTCGAGATCTTGAAGAAGCTGCGTGCGGATGCGGAGCGGGCGTTGGGGACGGTTGTGGATCGAGCGGTGATCACGGTGCCGGCGTATTTCAATGATGCGCAGCGGCAGGCCACTCGGTTGGCGGGGGAGCGTGCGGGGTTCGCGGTTGAACGGATCCTCAATGAGCCGACGGCTGCGGCATTGGCGTACGGGTTGGAGCGGTTGGGGGAGCGGTCGCGGGTTGCGGTTTACGATCTGGGCGGCGGGACGTTTGATGTTTCGGTGTTGGAGATGAGTGAGGGGGTGTTCCGTGTGTTGTCGACGACGGGGCACACGCGATTGGGGGGGGATGATCTGGATGCGGCATTGGAGAGCATGCTTTGCGAGAGGCACGGGTTGCGTGTGGGGGAGGGTGCGTTGGCGGAGGGTGTGGCGCGCGCGCGCTTCCGGTCGGAGGTGGTGCGGGTGAAGCATGCGCTTTCGGGGGTGGACCGGGAGGTGTTCCGGGTGCCGTTCCTTGGGGCGGGCGCGTCGGTGGAGAGCGTGGTGGAGCGCGGGGAACTGGAGGCGGTGATCGCTCCGTGGTTGGAGCGGACGCGAGGGTTGTGTTTACGGGCGATGGCGGATGCGGGATTGGAGGTTGGGTCACTTTCTGCGGTGGTGTTGGTGGGTGGGAGCACTCGGATCCCTGCGGTTCGGCGTCTGGTTGCCGAGGTGTTTGGACGGGAACCGGATGTGTCGCAGCATCCGGATGAGGCGGTGGCGATTGGGGCGACCTTACAGGCGGGGATCTTGGAGGGAACGGTTCGCGAGGCGTTGCTTTTGGATGTGACGCCGTTGTCGTTAGGAGTGGAGACGTATGGGGGCTTGATGAATGTGATCATCCCGCGGAACAGTTCGATCCCTTGTAAGGCGGGGGAGTTGTTCACGAATGCGGTGGCGGGTCAGCGATCGATGTCGGTGCGTGTTTTGCAGGGGGAGCGGGAGATGGCGGATGACAACTGGGAGTTGGGGCGGTTTGAGATCCCGTTCGAGGTGGCGGAGAAGGGCAAGGCGCGGGTGGGGGTGCAGTTTGAGATCGACGCGGACGGGGTGCTTTCGGTTTTGGCGCGCGATGTGGGGACGGGGCATCAGGTGGAGGTGCGGATGTCGAGTGCGGTGGATGTGAGCGATGAGGCGGTGGAGAAGATGTTGGAGGACAGTTTGGACCATGCGTTTGAGGACATGGCAGCTCGGGTGTTCACGGAAGCGAGGTTGAAGGCTGAGGAGATGTTGCCGGCGGTGGATGCGGCGTTGGCGATGGTCGGTGAGGGGTTGGATGCGCTGGAGCGGTCGGAGGTGGATGCGGCGGTTGCGGAGGTGCGTTCTGCGCTGGGGGAGGGACGGGGCGATCGGTTGAAGAAGGCGACACAGCGACTGGACGATGCGACGCAGCGCTTGGCCACCTTGATGGTCACGCGGATGACTGGTGTGGGGGGGTGATCGGAACCCGGTTGGGGAGCGGGGATGAAGCGGCGGAGTGTAAGGGGTTCGAGGGAGGAGGTATGGCGCGATTCTTGGGATGGGAACGGTGTGCTTACGAGCGGGGAGCGGGGGCGGACTTTGTTTGCGGCAATCGGTTCGGGCTTGCCCTAGGGAGGTGGGTTCGGGCTGAGTGGGGGTTACCACTCCATGGATACGTCAATTCGTTCGTTAGGATCTTGCTCGTTCACTTCCCCCCTGAAGCACGGCAACACCCCCAGTGCGGTCTTCCGTACGGACGCGGAACGCGTGTTGTATGACCACTCGGTTTCTGGGGTGGCAGCGGGGAATGCGCTCTCGTTCGAGGTTGCTGGGCCGCGCGAACGGCTCTTCTTCGATCCGGCAAAAACCACGGCGGGGATTGTGACGTGTGGCGGGCTTTGTCCGGGGTTGAATGACATCATCCGAGGGATTGTGACGCAGTGTCACACGCGGTATGGGGTCACGCGCACGTACGGTTTTCGCTACGGCTATCAGGGGTTGGTTTCGCGGTATGGGTTCACGCCGATGGTGTTACGACCGGAGAGTGTGGCGCAGATCCATAACTTCGGCGGGACGATCTTGGGGAGTTCGCGTGGACCGCAGGATATCGGGGAGATGGTGGATCTTTTGGAGGAGATGAAGGTGGATCTTTTCTTCGTGGTGGGCGGGGACGGAACGCTTCGCGGGGCGTCGTTGATCGCGGAGGAGTGCGCGAAGCGGGGTTTGAACAAGGCGGTGGTCGGTATCCCTAAGACCATCGACAACGACATCATGTTCTTGGATAAGAGCTTCGGGTTTGAGACAGCTTTTGCGAATGCGGTTCAGGCGGTGCGTTCAGCGTATGTGGAGGCGACGGGCTCGCAGAACGGGATCGGGCTTCTGAAGTTGATGGGGCGTGATTCCGGGTTCATCGCGTGTTACGCGGCGTTGGCGGGGAGCAACGTGGATTTTGTGCTGATCCCGGAGGTGGACTTCAACTTGGATGGAGCGGGAGGTTTGTTGGAGGCGCTTCACTACCGGATCGCGAAGCGGAAATCGGCGGTCATTGTGGTCGCCGAGGGGGCGGGACAGAACCTGTTGACGGCGGGCGGCGGCACGGATGCTTCCGGAAACAAACAGTACGCGGACATCGGCTTGTATCTGCGCGATCGGATCAACGGATTTTTCAAGGATCGCCGCGTTCCCGTGAGTGTGAAGTACATCGATCCGAGTTATCTGATCCGGTCGGTCCCTGCGAATCCGCAGGATAACGTGTACTGTTCGATGTTGGCCCAGCATGCGGTTCACGCGGCGATGGCGGGGAAGACCGGCATGATTGTGGGGCGTTGGCATGGATCGTATGTGCATCTTCCTCTTGATCTTGTGACGCATGGACGCCGGAAGGTGGATCCCGACGGGGATCTGTGGCATTCGGTGCTGGAGTCGACGGGTCAGCCAGCGCGGTTGATGTAAGACGGTTTCGTTTTGCGGTCGGCAGCGAGGTTTTGCATCGTTTGGGGATGAACGTTCTCATTCTTGCGGCGGGTTACGCGACGCGGCTTTATCCATTGACGTTGAATCGGGCGAAGCCGCTTTTGGAGGTGGCTGGGAAGCCCATGATGGAGTGGGTGATCGATCAGTTGGCGCCGATCCCAGAGATCGAAGCGGTTTACGTCGTGACCAATCACAAGTTCGCCGCAGATTTTGAAGCGTGGGCGAAGGGATACCGGACGGGACAACCGCGAATGCGGTTCGAGGTGATCGATGACGGTTCAACGGGTGACGCGGACAAGCTCGGGGCCATTGGGGATCTGGATCTCGTCATCCGGCGTGCCGGATTGGATCGCTCGGATCTCATTGTGGTGGCGGGGGACAACCTTTTCTCGGAAAGTTTGGCGGATTTTGGGGTGGTCTGCGCACAGGCGAACCGACCGGTGCTTGGGGTTTATGACGTAGGAAGCGTCGAGCAGGCGAAAAAGTATGGCGTGGTCGAGATCGGGGATGGGGGAAGCCTGCTGGGTTTCGAGGAAAAGCCGGATTCACCGAAGAGCAGCAAGATCGGCATCGCCCTGTATTATT
>CAZAZT010000167.1:0-6732 GCA_964489645.1 uncultured Chthoniobacteraceae bacterium
GCTTCGAGGGAGTCGGCTTTCTCGGAGGTGTCGCGGTCGGAATCGAGCACGGCGAGGAAGGTGGGTTTGTCGATGACGACGGCTCCGACGGGTTCGGCGAAGGCACCGTCGACGATCTGGGCTTTGGCGTTGCCGACGACGCGGATCTCCTTAGTGCGCGGGATGTTGAGTTCTGCGTTGGCGGTCTGTTTATCGACGTAGGTGGTCTTGATGCGATCGGTGCCGATGAGTTGGATGACGTTGTCCCCGGGTTTGATGCTGCCGAGTTCGGTGCGGAGACTGCCCATGAGGACGGCGGCGCCTTGGGTGACGGGGAGGCAGAGGAGGGTTTCTTTGTCGCCGGAGGTGGTTTCGACGGTGACGGAGAGGCCTGCTTCGCCGGCTTGGGCGGAGAGGTCTTTGTCCTCGATCTTGATGTAGAGACGTTTACCGGCATCGAGTTTGCCGGTGTCCTGAGCGGTGGGGTCGATGGAGGTACCGACGTTCTTGAAGGCGTCGATGGCGTTGCCGAAGCGGCCGAGTTTGAAGTGGGCTTGGCCGATGTAGAAGTAGGCGTCGTTGGAGTAAGGGGTGCCTGGATGGTTTTTGATGACCTTTCGGAGTTCACCGAAGGCTTCTTCGATGCGTCCCATCTCGAAGAAGCAGATGCCGATTTGGAGGGCGGATTCGCCGCGCTGGGCTTCGTCGTGGTTGTCATCGACGTCGATGCGCCGGAACTGGTCGAGGGCGAGCTCGAACTTCTTCTCTTTGAGGTGTTGTTTGCCCATCTTGAGGCGCGCGAGGAAGCGCCAGCGTGAGGCGGGGTAGCGGTCGATGACGGCCTTGTAGAGGTCCATCGCGGCTTGGAGTTCGGCGGCTTCGAAGCGCGCGTCACCGGCTTCGATGAGGGCTTTCGCTTTCTTATCGTCGATGAGGTTGGCCGCGGCTGGCGGTTCAGCGGCGAGCATCCTCGTTACGGGTGCTGCGAGGAGGGTGAGGAAGGCGAGGGCGAGGGGAAGGGACCTGAGGGCCATGGGGGGGAGGAGTGTCTGGGTTGGAGTCGCCGCAGTGCGATGGATTTGCCGGAGAAAAGTGGTGGGTTGGGTTGAGAGGAGAGCTTTGCGGCGGGGCGAGTTTCGGGGCTGTGCAGATTTCGTTCCATTGGCCACGGATGGCGTGGGGACTTTCCGGAGAGGCGCGGCATTTTGTCGGGTGGGCAAAGTCCGGTTGACGATGGGGTTGGTGGGGTGTTTGTTGGCGAGATGAAGACCGTTTTCCGCAGTTTGATGGGATTGTTGGTGGTGGGATTGGCGTCGTGTGTTGCGCCGAAGTCGTCGTACAACGTGGTGGCACATCGTCCGAAGAATCCTGAGGCGGTGCGCGTGAAGGTGTCGTTGGCGAACCAAGCGGTTTATGTGGTTGAGGGAGAGCGGGTGTTGTTGGCTGCGGCGACGTGTGTTGGGACGGCGAGCAATCCGACGCCGAAGGGGGATTTCCGGATCTTCAACAAGATCGCGAAGAAGCGGTCTGGGAGTTACGGGTATTACGTGAAGGATGGGGCGATTGAGCCGGCGCAGGCGGGGAAGGGGACGGGGAAGTACGTGGGTTATCCGATGGCGTGGTGGTGCGAGTTCCACCCGGCGTACGGGTTCCATCATGGCTGGGTTTGGCCGGAGCCACGGACTCACGGTTGCTTGCGTTTGCACGAGACGGTGGCGCCGAAGTTCTACCATTTGGTGAAGGAGGGGACGCCGGTGAATATTGCGCAGACGCAGGCGCTGGACGAGACGGTGGGGAAGAATCTGCCGCGGCCGCAGGACTATCGGAACGACGACCCTGCGCCGGAGATCATGGTGTCGGAGAAGGCATTCAAGCCAGCGCCGGAGCCGTTGTTCGTGGATTGAGGGCTGGGGCGTGTGGGGGTAGGGTCGCCGGATGGAAACACCAGAATGTCCGATGTGCACGATGCGTGAGATTTTGTCTCACGCGGATCGTTTGGAGTGTGTGACTTGCGGTCACGAATGGGCATCGGAGGCGGTGGTGGAGGTCGCGGATGGTCCTCGGGTGGTGAAGGATGCGCATGGGACGGTGCTGGTCGATGGGGACACAGTGACGTTGATCAAGGACTTGAAGTTCAAGGGTTCTTCTCAAGTGATCAAAGGGGGCACGAAGGTGAAGGGGATCCGGTTGGTGGACGGGGATCACGAGATTGCGTGCAAGGTGGATGGGGCTGCGATCGGGTTGAAGGCGTGTTTTGTTCGGAAGGGATAACTGGAAGGGAGTGAAGGTATGAGTCTGTTGGTGGTGCATGTGCATGTGCGGGTGAATCCCGAGAGTGTGGGGGCCTTTCGTGAGGCGACGTTGCGGAATGCGGAGCGGAGCCGGGAGGAGCCTGGGGTGGTGCGATTTGATGTGATCGAGCAGGAGGGTGAGGTTGGCTCGTTTGTGTTGGTGGAGGTTTATCGTGATGCGGCGGCGACGGGTGCGCACAAGGCGACGGCCCATTATGCGGAGTGGCGAGATGCGGTGGCGGGGATGATGGCGGAGCCGCGGAGAAGTGTTCGGTATACGAGCGTGAGCCCGGAGGCATCGGGATGGTGAGGGGGGCATGATGTTCGAGTTCGCCACAGCGGCGCGGATCGTTTTTGGGGTGGGGGTTTCGGAGCGGTTGGCGGGGTTATATGGCGAGTTGGGGAAGCGGCCTTTGGTGTTGGTGGGGTCGGATGCGGGGCGGCATGCGGGACTTATTGCGGAGTTGGATGGAGGCGAACTGTGGGCTGGTGGCGGTGGGGAACCGGATTTTGCGAGGGTTCGTGAGGGGGTGCGGAGGGCGCGGGAGGGGGGATGCGACGGGGTGATCGCGATTGGCGGGGGGAGCGTGATCGACGGGGGGAAGGCGATCGCGATGTTGATGACGAATGGGGGTGATCCGATGGATTACGCGGAGGTGATCGGGGGAGGGCGGTCGGTTGAGCGGCGCTCGGCGCCCTTCATCGCGGTGCCGACCACGGCGGGCGCGGGGGCCGAGGTCACGCGGAACGCGGTTCTGCGTTCGTCGGAGCACGGGGTGAAGGTGAGTTTGAGGAGTGCTTGGATGTTGCCTGCGGTGGCGTTGGTGGATCCGTTGCTCACGGTGGGGATGCCTGCATCGGTGACGGCATCGACGGGGATGGATGCTTTGTCGCAGGTGATTGAACCGTTCGTATCGGTTCGCGCGAATGCGGTGACGGATCTGTTGTGTCGGGACGGGGCGCGACGGATTGCTGGGGCGATTGAGCGTGTCTTTTTGGATGGATCGGATGTGGATGCGCGTGGGGAGATGGCGCTTGGAGCGTTGTACGGGGGGATGGCCTTGGCGAATGGTGGCTTGGGGGCGGTGCACGGTTTTGCGGCGCCGATTGGCGGTGCGTTTGATGCGCCGCATGGGGCGGTGTGTGCGGCACTACTTGGGCCGGTGATGCGGAAGAATCTGGAGCGGTGCGGCACGGACGTTCGGCAGCGTTACGCGGAGTTGGCGCGGATATTGACGGGTCGGAGCGGGGCGGTTGGGGAGGACGGAGTGGTGTGGGTGGAGGAGTTGACGCAGCGGTTGGGCGTCTTGGGGTTGGGGCGGTATGGGGTGAGGGCGGAAGACATTCCTCGTTTGAGTGCGGCGGCGGCTGCTGCGAGTAGCATGCGGGGAAATCCCGTTGTTTTCGGGGAGGGAGAGCTGTGCGAGATCCTCGAGTTGGCGATGTGATGGACGGTTTGAGACGCGAAAAAGCCGGAGCGCTTTTTTGGAGCGCTCCGGCGGATGGGGTTTACTGAGGGGTTATCGGGCGATCTGGAAGACGCCGGACTTGTTGTTGTTCAGGAAGAAGCCTGAGGCGTAGCCGGCCTTTTGGATGACCACCCCGGCGAAGGCGGTTGGGGTGGATGACCCTGATGGGGTGAATGTCCCCGTGATCGCACCGGTTTTTGTGTCGAAGACGGGCTTGAGCTTGATGGGGGACGAGGCCGGTGCACTGAGCGTGTTTGTCGCTGACAGTGATGCGCTTGCGGCGATGGTGGATTTGAGGTCGGCACCTGCGGCTGAGAACTTGAGAGTGGAGCCTGAGGTGTTGGTGAATCCGAATCCCTTCGCGGGGTTATATTTGGATGCAACGAAGTCGACCTTGATGCCGTTCGTCCAACCGGCCGTGTAGTTGGCTGGGGACGAGACGCCTGAGGATTTGAACCAGCGCATGTCGGAGGAAGCGGCATCGCTCTTGGCTTGCGTGGCATCGAAGCGGATGTTCCCTGAGAGGAGTCCTTTGCCCGAGTAGAGCGGGATGAAGAGCGGGCAGGAGGCGTTCTCTGAGAGTTTGAGGGATGCGCTGATGGGGGAACCGTCGGCGAGTTTTCCTGTGAGCGATATGCCTGCGGAGCTGACCGAGAAGGCGGCGTATCCATCACCGTCTGGATAGGCACCCAGCTGGGAGTCGACCTGTTGGAAGAGGGCGGTGTAGGTCCCGTTGAGTGCGGATGCAGGGGTGAGGGTTGGGGTGGCGACGAGTGAGGCGGATTCGACAGACTTTCCGGCGGAGGTGGAGGTCACTTTGCCGATGATGCGTCTTCCGGTTGAGGAGGAAGCCAACTCGAGTGACAGGCTACCGAGGGAGCTTGAGCCATTGAGAATGGCGATGGTCGGAGTGTTTCCTGTTGAGAAGGAGACGTTTCCGAAGGAGTCGACTTTGCCGGTGAAGGTCTGTGGCGTGCCCGTGCGGCGGACGATTTTCCCTGTGATCGAGCCTGTGGAGGAGACGGATGCGGAGACAGCAGCGGACAGATCGATCGCGGATGCTGAAGCGGTGGGGATGATCAGTCCTTGGTAATCTGCCGCGAGACTGGGGATTGAAAGCGCAGTTTTCACGACTGCTACTGCGGAGGTGACGGAGCCCGCGGAGTTGGAAACCACGACGGAGTAGGAACCTGCGGTCCTGACTGACAGGGATGCGGATGTTGCGCCCGCGATATTCACTCCATTGTTGCGCCATTGGTATTTGAGCGGACTGGACCCGGAGGCGACGACTGACAGCGTGGTCGAGGCATTGGTGGCGAGATTTGTGTTCACGGGCTGTTTGGTGATTGCGGGCTTGGCGACGACAACAGGAGCCGTGACGACGGCGCCAGCTGAGGTGACGGATCCGGCGGAGTTGGAGACCACGACGGAGTAGGAACCTGCGGCCTTCGCGATGAAGGACGCGGTGGTTGCGCCGCCGATGTTGGTACCATCTTTACGCCATTGGTATTTGAGCGGACTGGAGCCGGAGGCTGTCACGGAGAGGCTGAATGAACCGCTGGAGGTCAGAGTGCCGCCGAGGGGTTGTTTGGTGATTGCGGGCTTGGTGACGACGACTGGGGAGGTGACGACGGCGCTAGCCGAGGTGACGGAGCCCGCGGAGTTGGAGATCACGACGGAGTAGGATCCTGGGGTGGTTGCAACGAGTGCGGAACTGCTTGCCCCGAGGATGTTGACCCCATCTTTGCGCCATTGGTAGGTGAGCGGGGTGGAGCCGGAGACCGTCACGGAAAGCGTGAAAGGAAGGCTGATGGAACCGAGTGTCTGGAACGTGCCTCCCACCGGCTGTTTGGTGATGCTCGGCGCCACCAACACGACCGGTGCTGAAATAATGGCAGCCGAGGATGTCGCAGAACCAGAGGAATTTGTAACGGAAACGGTGTACGATCCTGGGCTGTTGACTGTCAGGGTTGAAGCTGTCGCATCTTGGATGGCGACGTTGTCCTTGCGCCATTGGTACGAGATGGGCTCGGGACCTGAAGCGACCACAGACAACGTGATACTGCCTCCCGAGGGCAGCGTGCCGCTCAGGGGTTGTGTGGTGATGGATGGGGCAGCATCGACGACGCCATTTGGGGTGAAGGTCAGGGTGCCGCCCGAGGAGAGACGGAACTTTCCGAGCACAACGCCGGCGGTGTCGATCTCTGCGAGCGAAGCGGGCTCGAGTTTAATCAAATCTAGTGAGGTGTTGTTGGCGCCCTTCTCGAAGGTCCCCTCGATGGTTGGATTGAAATAGGCGAAACTGATCCCGCTGGGACCGCTTCCTTCAGGTGTGCCGCCGTTCTGGAATGATCCATAGCTATTCAGATCGGTCTGTTCTTGGACCGCGGCGTTTGGGTTGTTAGCCGAGGAGGTTCGGCCCTTGAAGCCTGAAGAGGCGAATGAGCGCATCTTGGTCGTTGTGATGCCTTGTGCGGTGGGACTGCTCCGGGTCCATACCCCTGCGATAGAATCTGGACACGTTGCGAAGAGTGTTTTGGCTGGAACGCCTGCGATGCTCGCGAACGAGCCGGTGGTTCCGGAGACGCTCCAGTAAACGTCAGCTCGGGAGTGCCAATCAGGACCGAAGATTGACGCGAGATCCTGCGCGATGGAGCCATCGGAAACGAGGGACTTGGTCGAGGTCAGGCCGACGACGTTGGTGAACGGACCGATGTTCACGACGTAGTTCTGTGTGGCGCCGGTTCCTTCGGATGCGCGGAAACCGAGGAGGAGGTCGCCGTTCTCATAGGTCGTGGTGGATTCGGCGAGCGCTGTCGTGAGGACCTGCGTCGCGATCAGGCATGAGATAGTGAAAAGTCGGGAAATCATGTTTTGAGAGAGGGTTAGACAGGGAGCTCGTGATTGGAGTGAGGTTGGTTGCTGAGATTGTTCCGGCTTAGTAGCGAGGAGCGACGATGCCGCCGTCGGCAGGGCGTTCGACTTTCATGTCG
>CAZAZT010000168.1:0-6675 GCA_964489645.1 uncultured Chthoniobacteraceae bacterium
TGATGCACCACGTGCGAAGCCGCTGCGTTCGCCAAACGTAACCCATCCTCCAGCGGTAACCCCGCCCCAAACGCCGCCGCAAGATTCGCGGTCACCGAGTCCCCCGCCCCCACAACGTCAATCGGCCCGCGCAACGGCAAGCATTCCACCCTCGCCACCGTCCCGTCCGGCAGCGCCCCAAGCATCCCGCGCTCAGCCAACGTCACCACCACCGGATGTCCCAACGCCTCCGCCTCACGCCGAACCCCCGCCTCCAACCTCGCACCCTCCAAATCCCCAAGCCCAAGATACACACCGAACTCGCGCGCATTCATCTTGAAACACATCGGCGGATACCCCTTCAAACCGCGTCGACTGTCCGCAATCACCCGCTTGCCCCGCGCCGCTAGATCCCCCAAAACCCTCAACACTCCCTCCGTCACCACGCCCGTCCCCACCCGGTCCACCTGATCCATCACGATCACCGCATCCACCTCTTCCTCGATATTTTTCAACGCCCGCTCAATCCACCCAGAAACCGCAGCAGACGTCGCCGTCCAGTTCTTCGAATCCAATCGCTCCAACTCCACCGGCGAACCTCCCCCACCCACCAACAACGGCTTGCAATACGTGAACGTCCGACGCTCCGACGTCGTCAAGAACGTGCCCGCTCCCATCTCCACCCCAGGCGTCCGCTCCAACGCGCGTCGCAGCTCAAATCCCTCTCCATCGTCCCCACAAAACCCAACCGGAAGGATCCGACCAACCCCCAAAGCGGACAGATTGTTCAAAACCGTGCCCGCTGCCCCAGGTTGAGCGCGCACCCGAACCACATTCCGCACAGGTAAACCCGTCTCGATCGAGACCTCGCTCAACGCCGGATCGATCTCCAAGTAGCGGTCCAAACAGAAATCACCCACCACAGCGATCCTCAAGCCGCCATACACCGCCCCCAACGATGCCCAATCCATCCCACTCACGCCTCGTCCTCCAATGCCGCTAAAAGATGCCGCGCAAACGCGACGTTATCCGTCTGCAGATAATCCATCACGCCTCCCATCCGTGAGTAACTTTTGCAGAACCGCAAATAGTACGCCGGGTTGGACTTAGGCGGCTCTCCGCCCGTCCAATCCCAGCCCCCGCCGTCCTGCACGTCCACCACCACGATGCGGTGCCCTCCCAAAACAGATGCCCCCCGCTGCAAGCGCACATTGTTCACACAACTCACACTCTTCTCGAACACCTGAGGCCCCATCACCGCCGATCCCACCGAGAATACCACCCCACCCTCCAACCCCGAAACCGTCCCACAAAACGATTCAAAATCCATCCCGCCCCCACGTCCCAACGCCGCTCCCGAGAACATCGGATGATTCGTGATGATGTCATAACCGATCCCCGGATGAACCGTTACCGGAACCCCCGCTGCCCACGCCTGCGCAAAGATCGAAGCCTCCTTCCATCGATGCGTGACCGACCACCGACCGCTGTTCAAAAAACCCGACCGCAAAGCACGGATCACCTCGCATCGCGCACCGTTCAACGGATCGCCAGGATCCCTCACCACCGCAGCCTCCAGCACCTGTAACTCCGGCACATCCCCCCCATCCTCCGCGATGAAACGCGCCAACGAATCGCCATAACCCAAACCCTCCAACGCTCCAAGCATCACCGCCCCATGGATATGGCGAGACGTCTCATCCCACGTACCAAACGTGCCCGCAGCCACATTCTCCTCCACTCCCTCCGTGCTGCCCCCAAACCACGCGTACTCCCAATCATGGATGGACCCCGCCCCATTCGTCGCAACATGCGTCACCCATCCTCCGCGCAACAACCGCCCCATCACCGACGCTCCGCCGTTCCGCAAAAAATGCGCGCCGTAAATCCATAACACCGCCGCACCAAGCCCCTTCGCCGCACGCACCGCCGCCGCCGCCGCACCCACCTGACCCTCCAGCCGCCTCGCCTCCGCCGCGTCAACCGACAACGGAGGCATCGACCCTTGCGCACCCGCCATCACTGCATCCACGGACGTCAACGTCCGACGCCGAGCCAACGGCAACACCCGAACATCGCCCAAGCTAAAACCTTGTCTGGACATCCTAACCACCCTTCCAAATCGCATTGAACACCGCTGCCGCATCGCGGAAATCCGGCAGGATCACCTGCGCACCAGCCCGCACAAGGATGTCCCGTTTCCCCGACTCGATCACGCCCGACCCATTCACATCCTCATCCGTGCAAACCCCCACCGCGATGCCACCCAAAGCGCGCGTGTCGCGCATCTCCACCGGTCCGTCCCCGAAAGACAATAACGTCTCCCCCGCCCCACCCGTCCGCCGAAGGATCTCCTCAAAAACCAGCCGCTTGGAGAATCCCCGAGGATCCCCAGTGCTCCCAAAAAGGCGGTCTCCAAAAAACGCTTCTAAACCCAAGATCTCCGCTTCCTCTCGAACCCGATGCTGGATGCTTGAACTCAAGATCCATAAGCGCAATCCCCTCCCTTGCAGGAACTCCAAGAGCGAACGCGCCCCGTGCACCACGTAGGCGTCCCTCGCCCGCGCGCCCGACCGCACCAACTCCACCCGCCGCGAGATCGCAGCGTCCAACTCCAACTGGAACTCCGCACGCAACACCTCCGGATCGTGCAAAGGCCCTCCGCACGCCCTCACCGCCTCCGCGTAAGTCGTCATCTGCTGGATCGTCGGCTGGCCGTTCATCCCGAACACGATCCCTTCAAAAAAACGTTCCCGCTCCGCTTCATCCGCAATCCCACAACCCGGATAGTGCCGACGGAACAGGCCAAGCATCATCCGAGGCCACCCATGCCGGATCCACGACAACGTCCCGTCGAAATCGAAAACCACATCCGTGACCGCGCGCCCAACGGGAATCACCCCATCCGGCCACTCCACATCCCCCGTCAATCCTGCCAAACGCTCACTCTTCATCCCCGAAGCAAAGACCATCTCCCCTTTCGAGCAAAACCTTTCTCCCATCACCGGCTCAACCCCTCCTCCAGCACACGCCCATCCACCCCCTCCATCTGGATGTCCAACAAACGCCCAATCGTCGGCGCAACATCCACATTCGAAACCCTTCCGAGCCTGACCCCCGGCTTCACGCCACGCCCCGAAAGCATCAGGATCCCATCCAGTTCAGGATCATCCGCACGGTATCCGTGCGTCCCCTTGTAGTTCGGGCTCAACGTGATCACCGCATCCCCTGTAGCCCCAGTCTGAAACGCGTAACCGTTCTTCGCATACAAGATGAAATCCCCCATCCCCGCGTTCTCAGCTGCCGTCGGCATCCCCAGCTTCGGCGCGTCGTCCGCATCGATCATCTCCGCAACCCCCTCCAAAGACCCGAACAACTCGCGCAAACGCGGAGCGAACTCCGCCTTCCTCGCAGGATCATTCACGTACAACAAACACATCCCCCCAAGCACCACCGCTGACACATCCCCTCCCACCACCTTGCTCCCAACCACCTCCGCCAAACCTTTCTGCCGCAGAAGAACCATCGGCTGGATCACCTTCTCAACCTTCTTGAAACCGTGGTCCGTCGTCACAACAAACGTCGTCCGATCCTCCAAGCCCGCCCGACGCACCGACTCCACCACATCCCCCACCAATCGATCCGCCAAAGCCAACGCCGTCGCCCCAGCCGAAGTCCCAGGCCCCGAAGCATGATGGGTCGCATCCGTGTTCAAATAATGCAGCATCAACAGGTTCGGCTGATGCCGCTCGATCAGATAACACGCTGCCCGATTCCATAACGCGTCCATGAACGCCGGCGACTTGCGCCCCGCCCCCGGCTGCATCCATCCGATCTCCTGCTCCGACAACCTCCCTGCCCGCACCATCTCGCGTTCCAAAGCTCCCTCCACCTCAGGGATTTCCGGAAAACTCCAATGCACCGTCCCTGCGTTCTTGATGGCGACCCAATCCACCTCCGCAACGGTCAATCCACGGTAAAACACTTGATCATAGACCGTTGGCGCAAAGACCATCCGCGAACGGTCCACCCACTGCTCCAAACGCACCGCAACCCCCTTGCCTCCACGGATCGGCAGACCATTCGCCAGAACTCCGTGCCTCCTCGGTGTCACCCCCGTGACCAATGTGGTGTGATTGATCCATGTGATCGAAGGGTTCGACACCCCCATCGCATCCGCCACCGCTCCACGCTCAGCCATCGCCCTCAAGTTCGGCAAAGGCAAAGAGGCATCCCTCCAAGAAGAAGCGGGAAACCCGTCAATCGAGATCAACACCACGTGCCGATCCGAAACCTTCGTCCGCTCCGCTCCCACCACCTCCAACCCCATCCCACCCACAAACGCCAAAAAACCCACACCAACCCAACAACAACACTTCATGGAGAACATGGACCGCCACGGGCGCAGAATCCATTCCACGACCGAACTCTCACCTCCCAACCCGCCATCAACGCCAGACCAGATCCACTTGCTGACCATGCAAACGGTGCTCACGAAGACATCTCAACTCCAATGACATACCTCCATCCAGCACCTCTGCATCCACCCACCCACTCGGCTCTCCCTCGTCCAACACATAGGCCGTCGACGGTAAGTTCACCAAGTGGATGCCAGAAGGATGGCTCCCCACCACCCAACGATGCGTGTGACCAAAAACATACGCCTTCACCTGCCGCCGAACAGACGCCATCGCGAAGAACTCGTCGGTGTCCTGCAGCGGCCACTCCTCAATGCCATCCGTCGGATTATGATGCGCATAGATGATCGCTGGCTTGTCCGGTTCCGCATCCAAAACCGACGCCATCCACTCGATCTGAGCCGAACCGAATCGCCCCTCGCTCACTGGCCTCGTCGCAGAATCCGCAAGGATCCAGTTGGCCCGCGGCGTCCGGATCACCCCCACATGCCTCGCATCCAGCAAACTCAAGCGATCCGCCTCGGACATCGCCTCGCGGAAGTTCCCCCGGTCGTCGTGATTCCCGAGCGTCAGGAACACCGGCACCCCGCGATCCCGCAACGGCTCCAGCAACTCGCACAACACCCGGTAGTCCTCGATCTGCCCCGTCTGATATGCGCAGTCCCCGTTGATCATCACCCCTGCGACCGATCTCTCGCGCCCCAACACCTCGCGAACCGCCGCGCGAAAATGCTCCGCCATGTTCACCCCGCAGGCCGACCGCAGAACATCCCCAGCAATGTGGATGTCCGAGAACAATGCCCACCGGTGCAGGTCCGCTGCACCAGCGCCCTCCTCACCACGTTCACCTGCAATGAGTCGAGGAACCATTCCCTGCACGAAACCTGCAGCCATCATCGAACGCAAGAACCCCCTGCGCAAAACCGTTTCACCCGTTTTCTGAACTCCCCGAAACGAGGACATCTCAATCGGCATGGAACGGGAAGCTCACCCCGAAGAGCGACGCTCACACCGCGAACCCGAAACATTCGTGTGACGCCTCCAAAACCCAACCGCCCCTCTCAATCAAGTGCGCCAGCGAAGCGACACGCGCTCCCCATGCTGCGGATGCCGACCGTCCACACACCGTAACTGCAGATCCATCCCTGTCTCAGACGCCTGCGCGTGCACCCACCCATTCGGGCGCCCCGCCACAAACACATATGCCGTCGGCGGAAGATTCACCAAGTGCAAACCACTCTCATGCTGAGTGATCTGCCACCGATGGGTGTGCCCAAAAACGTAAGCCTTCACCTGGCGCCTCGGCGCAATGATCGCGAAAAACTCCTCCGTGTCCTCCAACGGATATTTGCTCGATGGCTCCCTCGGATTGTGGTGCCCAACAATCACCACAGGTCGCGTCGGATTCGCGTCCAACCGCTCCCGCAACCACCTCAACTGCCCCGCCCCGAACCGCCCCTCGCTCACCGGCTTCGTGCACGAATCCATCACGATCCAATCCACCGCGCCGCCCCCGATCGCAGCAAACTCTTTCTCCATCACCACCCGCCCTTCCACCAACCCCTCGCGGACAACCCGCCTGAACTGATCCCGGTCATCGTGGTTACCCAACGTCACGTGCACAGGAACTCCCGCATCGCGGACCGGTTGCAACAATTTGGTGAATGCCTCGTAGTCCGTACCAAGTCCCACCTTGTATGCACAGTCACCATTCACAATGACCCGCCCAATCCCCTGCATCCGAAGAACATCCACCAATACCGCCCGCAGGTTACTCGCCATGTTCGTCCCCATCGCCGTTGCCCCCAGATCCCCATCAATGTGGGTGTCCGATAGCAATGCTACCCCGCGCCCCCGCACGACACGCCCACCCCCAGTCGCCGACCCAGAAACCGCAAGCGCCCCAACCCCCGTCGCCCCCACCGAACCAATCCATCCGAGCCCCTCGAGAAATCGACGACGACTCACCCCACGCGCCCACGCTGCCCCAAAACGCTCTGGCGAACCCGGTAAAAAATCGATCGGCATGGCGCATCGCAGAACGCAACCCACATGCCATCCCCAAACACCCCCAATCCCCCCTTGGTACACCTCCCCAATCCGATCCATTCGCCCCGCCAACCCAAATCCCCGACCCCGGCCAATGCGCCCCTTTTTCATTGATTCGTCCCCGCCAAACACCCATAGTCCTAAGTCCGCGATGGTGACCGTAGCTCAATGGTAGAGCTCCAGATTGTGGTTCTGGCTGTTGCGGGTTCGAGCCCCGTCGGTCACCCCA
>CAZAZT010000169.1:0-6670 GCA_964489645.1 uncultured Chthoniobacteraceae bacterium
TGTTCCCGGAAACGGCGGGAGCGGCTTTGCGGGCGGCGTTGGGGTAATGGGGGTGCGGATGGAGGTTGCTCTGCGAGGCCGTTTGGAGGTCGGGGTAAAGGTTCGTTGAGGTGTGGATGGGGGTATTGGCGGGTATACTGTTCTCCTGAAGGGCGAGGTTTTCGATCCCTTGGTTCCATTGCCGGGTGCGGTATAGGATCCGCGTGGTGGGAGGGATCTGAGGTGGTCAAGGCTCGGAGCAGACAGTTGGGAGCGCGTCTTAGCAAATATGATGGGTCGATTGGCTACCTCACGAGGCCGATTGAGTGGACATCCAGTCTGAGTCTGCAGTTCTCGTCGTTTTATGCGAGCGACTATCGCGTGCGGACTTCGGCGTGGGGCTTTTGTTCGGATTGGGGAGAGATGCAGCCACCGAACCACGGAGGCGGAGTCGGGAGGCTAAGTGGGGATTGTGACTCGCGAGGTGAGGTGCCGCATGTGCTTTGAGGACGCGATGGAATAGGCGTCAAGGCCGCGCTCTGCTCCACCGACTTCCTTTTCCTTGGGGATGATTGCCCGCGTGATGCGGTATTCCCTCGATGCGGTTGCCCGATCACTTGGGTCGGTGTGAAGTGGCGCGGATTGTCGAGGCGTCGAGGGGGAAGGGATTTGGGATTCGATCGCTGATTGAGGCGATTGTGCTCAGTGAGCTGTTCTTGATGAAGTGATGGACTAGCATCCATTGGGGATTGGCGGTTAGTGGTGCGATCAGGTGCTTGATACGCGGTGAGAGCGGATGGCCCAGCGGAGGCGGGCGGGGGTGGATCGGGTGTTGGCGACACGCTCCTCTGCAGAAGGGCGCAGCGGTGCAGGGCTGATCTCTTGGTACCACTTCTCTGACAGGCCTCGCTCGAATGCGCTTTTGACCCGGCGATCTTCACCCGAGTGAAAACTCAGGATGGCGATGCGAGCGTTTGGGGCGGTGCAGAGGGGGATCTGACGCAGCAGGTTATCCAGTGCGCCGAACTCATCATTCACGGCGATGCGGAGGGCTTGGAACACGCGTCGGAGCGTGAGGTTGAGATCGTCGGCGGATGCGCGCGGGAACTGGCGTCGCAATGTGGTGACGAGGTCCTGTGTGGTGGCGAATGTTTTTCCTGCGATGGTTTGGCCGACTTCCTCTGCATGCGGTTCGTCCGCATGATCGTGGAGGAGAGCGGAGAGATCGGCAGGGGTGGATCGTTGGATGAGGCGAGCGGCGGGTTCTCCCTTGTTCGGGTTCATCCGCATGTCGAGGGGGCCCTCCGATTTGGTGGAGAAACCGCGGGTAGGGTCATCGAGTTGCATGGACGAGACGCCGAGGTCTGCGAGGAGGATGTCGGCGGCTGGCAGACCGGAATCGGTGTGGGCTCGGTGGAGGGAGGCGAAGTTGGTGCGCAGGAGGATGGCGCATTCGGGGCCGAACCCGTTCTGGACGATGCGCTGTTGAGTCCTTGGGAACTCGACGGGATCGGCGTCGAGCGCGAGGAGCCGGCCGTGGGGTTGGATGAGTTTGAGGATTTCAAGGGAATGGCCTCCGTGACCAAGGGTGCAATCGATGGCGGTCTCGCCGGGCGATGGATGGAGCAAGTCGATGATCTCTTTGACCATGATCGGGCGGTGGGTTCCGGCAGGGGTTTTCCCACTGGCGAGGACCTTGGCCAACGTTTCGGGATCTTGAGCGTGTTCCTTGTATTTCTGGTCGAAGCGTCGCGGGTTTTTGCCGCTGTATCGTGGACGCCGCTTATGGACGGGCGGAGTGGGATTCTCGGAGGGGTTCACAGTTGATTGTACTTCTGGTTGGACCCTTTCGCTTTCTCGACGGGATAACGTTCGGAGTTCCTTGCGATTTTGGCTGCAACCAGTTCCCCCAGATGGAGATCCATCATGTCAGCAAGCTCCATCAGGAGGATGCTCACGTCAGCGATTTCGTCGCCGATCTCTGCCTTGCGCGCTTGTGCGCGGTCTGCGACTTGGTCTGGGGTTTGCCACACGAAGTGTTGCAGGAGTTCGCCCGCTTCGGCGGAGATGGCCACGGCGAGCTCCTTGGGGGAGTGGAACTGTTCCCAGTCGCGTGCGCGGCAGAACGCGCGGATTTGAGCGGTCAGGTGGGAGATGGAGTCATTCATGGCACGGGTGGTCGTTGTCGTATTTGCGCTGAGGCTGATTTTCGTGTTGGTAAAGCGCTATGAGATAGTGAGATGGAGGGTTATTCAGCGATGGGCCATGAGTTGTTTGTAGGCGGATCGTAGGATGCCGATGTCGGATTCCACGGCGATGAACGAGAATCCGAGGTTGGTGTGGCGCTCGATGTCGTCGGCGTTCCGCAGGAGGATACCCGCTGATTTGTTGTGGGAAGCAGCGGCTTGGCAAACGTGTTGGAGGCTTTGCTCGTAGGATCGACCGTATGCAGCGCCGTGATGGGCTAGGTCTTGTTGGAGATCGGCTGGGCCGACGAAAAGGACGTCGATCCCTTCAACGGCAGCGATGGAGGGCGCGTTCTCGACTGCTTGTCCCGATTCGATCTGTGCGATGAGCAGTGGCGGCGGGTTTTCTGCGTGCGAGCGGAGTCCGTAGCCTGTTGCGCGGACGGTTTTTGCGACGCCTCGTGATCCGCGGGGTGGGTGATAGGCGGCCTGAACGAAGGCTCGTGCTTTTTCTGCGGTCGAGACGTGCGGGACCATGATCCCGTGGGCGTTCCAGTCCAGCACGAGTGCGATCTGTTCGGGAGCGAGGCTGTTGACGCGAACGATGGCTTGGGTGTGGGTGCCGGCGAGGGATTGGAGTTGTGGGAGAACGTTGGTTGCGGTGGTGCAGCCGTGTTCGAGGTCGAGAAGGATCCAGTCGAGACCGCAGAGTCCGGCGAGTTCGGTGATGACGGAAGATCCGGTGGAGATCCAGGAGCCGAGTTGGAGTTTCATGGAAGGGAGGTTGTGGAAATGGGCCAATTATTCTGTAGACCGTCGAGGGCTCTGCGGATGCGGTCGAGCGTGAATGCGCGGAGTGTTTCGCCGGATGATCCCTGCTGGATCAGGAAAAAAGCATCGGAGCGGTGGAAGTAACCCGCACCGACACGGATGACGGCTTTCACGATCATGTTACGGAGAAGGTGAAGCCAGAAGCGGTGTATGAAGTTGAGGGGAAGAGGTTTGACTGAAGTGAATCCCTTCAGCACCTCGAGGATGAAGGGAGCGGGATGGAAACACGCAAGGAGGGAGATATCGTCCGATGGGTCTCCCGAGATGGCGTCTTCGAAGTCGATGAATGCCTTCACTTGGTGCTGTGTTCCGAGGATATTCCAGAGCGCGAGGTCTTTATGCACGAGACATCCTTGATCGAGATCCGTGAGGTGATCGGAAGCCGTGATGCAGTGATTGATCTGATCCACGACGATGGATGGAAGAAAATGGTTCGAGCGCAGGAAGTGAAGGTGTCGTTCGAGGTTCAGATGGAAGTAGTCGGAGTATCTTTGGTGAGGCGAGTTGAGAGTGCCTTCAGGGTTCAACTCGAGGATTCCGAAGCCAGGGACGTTCACGCGTTGCCACTGGGCGATGGATTGGCCGATCTGGAACGGGATGGTGGAGGTGTTGAGGGTTCCTTGCTTTTGCCAATGATTCAGATCGGGGTGCGGGATGAGCTCGAGGATCTGCCATCCAAAGGGCACTTGCTTGCGGGAGTCGTCGGTCGCGATCACCTCGGGGACAGGTATTTGGAGGGATGCGAGCTTTTGAAGGAGGGTCGACTCGACCGAGAGTTGCGCGGAGGATTCTGGACCGTGGGCGACGCGGATGAAGATCGGCCGCCCGTCGAGTTGGGCGGTCCAGGTGAGGTGGATGCCTTGTCCATCCGCTGGTTTGAGCTGTAAGTGGCTTTTCTTGAGATGGGTTTGGATGACGGATTCGAGAGATGACTGGATGGTTGCGCGTTGGGCGGGATCTGGAGAGGTCCCGTGGAATGCGGCAGGGCGGTCGCATTTCCAGTAGTGGATATTGCGTCGGTGCATCCTCGCGAGGTGTGTTGGGTCAGGCTTGGGGTTTGACGGTTTGATCAGGGTCGTTGCGTTTCCATATTGCGGCTGCGAGACCGCCGATGATGTTCTGCATGACGCCGCTGAAAACGGCGGCAGCGGCGGCGAGGGGTAATGTAGGAAAGTGTTGTCGAGCGAGAGATGCTGCCATTCCGCCATTCTGCATCCCGACTTCGATGCTGACGGTTCGTGCGATGGATTCGGAGTATCGGAACATGCGTGTGACGAAGTAGCCGAGGGCGAATCCGAAGATGTGGAGGAGGAGTGCGGCGAGGGCGAGCTTGCCGAAGTTTGCAGCGATCTCTTTGGCGCTGGCAGCGACAATGCCTCCGGTCACGAGGGTGAATGCGAGGACGGCGACGGTTGGGCCGCATGCGCCGATACGGTCAGCGAGGCGAGGAGTTTTCCAGCGGATAAGCACTCCGAGGATGACGGGTGCGACGGTGAGTTGGAGGGCGGAGAGGCACATGCCCCATGCGTCGACTGGCACGATCTGTCCGGCTAACTGGGAGGTCCACAGGGGGGTGAAGATGAATGCGAGAACGGTGGATGCGAGGGTGAGGATGACGGAGAGGGCGACGTTTGCGCGGGCGAGGTAGGTGATCATGTTGGAGGCCATCCCTCCAGGGCAACAGGCGACGAGGATGATTCCGACGGCCATGCCTTGTTCCATGTTCAGGATCTTGGTGACGAGCCATCCGCAGAAGGGCATGAGGGTGTATTGAGCGCAGAATCCGAGGATGACGGCACCGGGCATCCGGGCGACGCCTCGGAAATCGTCAAGGCTGAGGGTGAGTCCCATCCCGAGCATCGATGCGGCGAGCGCCCAGAAGATGCACTGTTTGTCGAACCACAGCATGAGTGGGGGATGGAAGAATGCTGCGATCGAGAGGCTGAGGAGCCAGATGGGATACAGGTTGTTGAACCATTGGATGAGTCTGGACATGGGAGGGAACGGGTTCTTCTGAAGGGGGGATTGTTCTGGGGAAGCCAATCCTGTGTCGATGGTAGAAGCGGTGAGTGGGGGGGGCCGAACGATTTGAAGGGATGGAGGGCATCGCGGCACGTGGAATGCGCGAGGGAGGGTTATGCGTACAGTTTCTCGTCGTGGGTTCGTTGGTTCTTTGGCTGGGCTTGTTGCGGGGCCGTTGATTTTGCCTTCTGGGCTTCGTGGAGCTTCAGCGGCAAACCGGTTGAATGTGGGTTTTATTGGGATGGGGAAAATGGCTGAAGGACATCTCGGCGGTTTTCTTGGGTTCGATGATGTGCGTGTCGTCGCGATTGCGGAGGTTGCGAAGGTCCGGTTGGAGCACGGGATCTCGCGGGTGCACGCGGCGTACGGTAAGGACAAGGAATCAGGGATCTACAAGGGTTGCGATGGGTATTCGGATTTTCGCGAGTTGTTGGCGCGCAAGGATATCGATGCGGTGGTGATCGCGACGCCGGATCACTGGCATGCGATCCCTGCGGTGATGGCAGCGCGTGCGAAGAAAGATGTGTATTGCGAGAAGCCTTTGACCGTGACGGTTGCGGAGGCGCGAGCGGTGGTGGACGCGGCTCGGAGCCATGGGATCGTTTTTCAGACGGGGAGTCAGCAGCGCACGGAGTTCGGGGGCAAGTTCCGGACGGCGGTGGAGAAGGTGCGGAGTGGGCGATTGGGCAAGATCGGTCGGATCACGGTTGGGGTTGGTGGGGCATCGAAACCGTGTGATTTGCCGGAGGAATCGGTGCCAGAGGGGATTGATTGGGAGATGTGGCTGGGGCCAGCGCCGAAGCGCGGCTTCAACGAGGTATTGTGTCCCAAGGACGTGCATAAGCATTTCCCTGCGTGGCGGGCTTATCGCGAGTATGCGGGGGGAGGGTTGTCTGACATCGGGGCGCATCATTTTGATATCGCGCATTGGGCGATGGGTTTGGATGAGAGCGGTCCGGTCGAGGTGATTCCGCCGGTGGATGAGAAGGCCTCCACTGGGTTGGTTTTCCGGTATGCGGATGGGCTGGAGATTGTGCATGGCGGTCCGTCGGGGATCACGTTCGAGGGCGCCTCTGGTAAGTTGTTCGTGGATCGAGGACGGATTGAGAGTGATCCGGCGGGTGTGCTTGCGGAGCCTCAGGGCGCGGGCGAGTTCCGGTTGCCAGAAATCGGTAATAGCCACAAGCGGAACTGGTTGGACTGCATCCGAAGCCGAGCGAAGCCGGTGGCGGATGTCGGGGTGGGAGCGAGCACATCCATTTTGTGCTCCCTGGCCAACCTTGGGTACCAGTTGAGACGGTCGTTGAAATGGGATCCCAAGGCTGAGCGTTTCGTTGGCGATGCGGATGCCAACCGTTTTCTATCCAGACCAGGGCGCGGTGAGTGGAAGTTGAGCTGATGCGTTTGGGACTGGGAAGATACGGTGTCTCGCGTTGAGGGTGGCGACATGGCGGTGAGAAGGCGTTGGTCTTATGGACCCAGCCTTTCGGGCGTCGGTCGTGTTCGGAGGGGAGGGGGCGGTTCAGTGGAACAGGCCCCTGATGGCGGTAATGGAAGGGAGCAAAGGCAGAAGCGGGCAAAAAAGGGCAAAAAAAATGCAGCCCCCCGGGCCTCATACGAGAACCCAGAGGGCTGCTGTTCCCCCCAGAACG
>CAZAZT010000170.1:0-6602 GCA_964489645.1 uncultured Chthoniobacteraceae bacterium
GCCCGTCACCGACGAAATCCCCATCCCCGCAGGCACATACACCCTCGCGAATGGCAAGTCCGTCGACATGCCCGCATTCAGCATCGACCGCCATGAGGTGACCATCGGCGAATACCACCAGTTCGTGAAATGGATCCTCGAGAACGCCGCCGATGAGTTCAAATTCAACCACCCTTCCACCCCTCGCGGCGTGTCCAACATCCCAGAGAACTGGAAGATCTATCAACCACGGGCCGAACGCAGGCTGCCAGTGCGCGGCGTGGCAACCTCCTACGACTCGCCCGTCGTCGAGGTGAACTGGTACCAAGCTTACGCCTACGCAAAATGGCGCGGACGAGCCCTCCCCTCCATCGAACAATGGGAAATCGCGGCTCGGGGGAAAGAAGGGTTGGCCTACCCTTGGGGGAACGACTGGGATCCCGCAATCGCCAATACCAACGCAGACCACGTTCCGCAAAAACCCGATGCGCTCGGCAAACTCGACGGCTTTAACTACTGGGGACCCGTCAAAAAACAGAAAGACATCTCCCCCTTCGGAGTCATCGGTCTCGCAGGAAACGTCAGCGAATGGGTCGGCACCGTATCCGCCGACGGAAAAGCTCTCATCAAAGGCGCGAACTACGCCTCCGCAGGCCTGACGTCCGATCAAGCATTCAAGATCGAGGCGGCCACTTGGGCATGGGAAACCGTCGGCTTCCGCACCGTCAGTGTTCCAACCGAAACCACCGCCCCTGCCGAACCAAACCCTCAAAAACCATCCGCAGAAAAGAACCCTGAACCGAAAAAACCATGACCATCCTGCCTCTCCACCGCCGATCATTCCTCACCCTCGCTCTCTCGTTGTCCATCGCCATCCCCCTCCAAGCTGCCGAGACGAAAAAATCCACGCTCATCGCGTGCGTCGGTGACAGCATCACCTTCGGTGCCGGAGTCGAAAAGCGTGACGAAAACCATTACCCAAAGGTCCTCGGAACACTCCTCGGACCGACCTTCGAAACGAAGAACTTCGGTCGCAGCGGAGCCACCCTCCTCAAGCAAGGAGACCTGCCCTACTGGAAAACCAAGGAGTTCCAAGACGCGTCCGCCAGCAACCCAGACATCGTGGTCATCAAACTCGGCACCAATGATTCCAAACCGCAGAACTGGAAGCACAAAGACGAGTTCACCAACGATGCGAAAGCGCTCATCCAACACTTCCGCAGTCTCCCATCAAAACCTGTCGTCCATGTCTGTCTTCCCGTCCCCGTGTACGAAACCCGCTGGGGAATCAATGAGCCCGTCGTGAAGTCCGAGGTCATCCCAGCACTCACCGCAGTGGCAAAAGAACTCAACGCCCCGGTCATCGATCTCTACACCGCGCTGTCCGATAAACCCGCGCTGTTCCCTGACAAGATCCATCCAAATGCCGCCGGAGCGAAACTCATCGCCGAAACCGTCGCCGCAGCACTCCGCAAACCCTAGGCATGCCTCAACCCTCACCTCACCTCCTCCGGTCCATCGAAGCCATCGAAGTCCCCTCCGGGACCCCCGTCATGATCCCGGAGGGAACAGAAATCGTCATCACCCAAAGCCTCGGCGATTCGCACACCATCCACACCCCCGGACCCGGCGGCCTTTATCGCGTGCAGCCCGATGACGTCGACGCCCTCGGCTTCCCGAAAACCGTCCGCGCAGACCGCTCATCCCTCCCCTACTCAGATGACCTCGTCTGGGAGGAACTGCGGAACGTCTATGACCCGGAAATCCCGGTCAACATCGTCGACCTCGGGCTCATCTACGGCGTCTCCTCCAAAGATGCAGCGGATCTTCCTGGAAAAGAAGTCCATGTGGATATGACGCTCACTGCACCAGGCTGTGGAATGGGACCCGTGCTCGCCGCAGAAGCGCGCCAGCGGATCTCCACCCTTCCCGGTGTCGTCCGTGCAGACGTGGATCTCGTATGGGACCCGCCATGGAATCCCGAACGGATCTCCGTCGAAGGAAAACGCAAGCTCGGCATCGATTGACCGATGAAGGCTCCCGATACAGCCTTTGTCCTCGGTGCAGGTCTCGGCACCCGACTCAAATCGCTCACCGCCCGCAGGCCGAAACCCCTCATCCCAGTCGCGAACAAACCCCTCATCGCCCACGCGTTCGACCACCTCGCAGCCCATGGAACCCGTCGGTTCGTGATCAACACTCACTGGTGCGCAGACGCCTATTCGAAGGCGTTTCCTGATTCCACCTGGAATGGACTCCCCCTCGCTTGGAGCCACGAACATCCCGAAGTTCTTGAGACCGCCGGGGGCCTGAAGCACGCCGAAAACCTCCTCCCTTCCAGCGAAAGTTTCTGGGTCTACAACGGCGACATCCTCTCCAATCTACCTCTCCAACAGGCGGTTGAAACCCACCACCGTCACCATCACCTCGTCACGCTCGTCCTGCGCTCCTCCGAGGAACCGCGACAGATCGCGTTCGACCCAGAATCCACTCGCATCACCGACATCGGGAACCGGGTCGCCCCCAGCTCGCCACGCGACTTTCTTTTCACCGGCATTTCGTTGATCCATCCTGATCTCTTCCAGCACATCCCGCCACAGGAGAAGATCAGCGTCATCCCCATCTACATCCAACTGATAAAGAAAGGCTTCCCGATTGGAGGATGCGTGATCGATGACGGATATTGGTACGATCTCGGGAATCGTGAATCGTACCTCGGAGCACACCACCACCTCGCCGTAAACGGAGCCCGAACTCCTTGGATACACCCCACCGCAACAGTCCATCCATCAACGAAGATCACCGGCGCTTCCGCGATTGGCGCGAACGCGGTCATCGCCGAACACTGCTCCATCCACGACTCGATCGTGTGGGACAATGCCCAGATCCAGCCTCATACCGAACTTCTCCGATCCATTGTCACAGACGGCTGCACCCTCAGCGGACAACACCACGATGCCGATCTCACCGACCTGTCATGAGCGTCCTTTGCACCCCAGACGAGGCGCTTCGCCTCACCCGTTCGCATCTCCCGACCCTCTCGATGGACGGTGCCACTGCGGAACCCCTCCTGAAAGGCGGATCGGATCGCGCCTATTTCCGTATCAGTCATCCCTTCGTGCGGATGATCCTCTGCGTCTATGGCACCGCTCGAGCAGAGAACTCGGTGTACGCAGAGCTGGCTAACTTCCTCTCCAACTGTGGTATCCGCGTCCCGAAAGTCATCGCGCACCTTCCGGACCTCCGTCTGCTGTGGCTCGAAGATCTCGGTTCCACCGACCTCTGGGCGTACCGCGACGCGCGACCCGATATCCGTCACTCCCTATACCGCGAAACCCTCGCCGCAGTCGCTCGGGTTCACGTGAGTGCGACGAAAGCCTTTCACGCACTCCCCGAACACCTTCGTCCAGCGCTCCAGCCCCCCTTCGATGCGGCGCTCTACCTCTGGGAACAGGACTACTTTCGCACCCATTGCCTCCAGCGCCATCTCGGTTGGTCCACCGCCACCATTGACACCCTTTTTCCCCGAGCCTTCGGAGAATCCATCGCCTCCCTTTTAGCGGCGAAGCCCCGTTCGCTGGTTCACCGCGATTTCCAGAGCCAAAACGTCCTCATCGAGAACGGGGGCCCCGCGTTCATCGACTTCCAAGGGATGCGCATGGGCCTCCCACAATACGATGTCGCATCGCTGCTCCTTGATCCGTATGTCCAGTTGCCCAAAGCCGAGATCGACGAGGGCATCCATTTTTACAAGTACTCCGCACTCTCCTGCGGCGGTTCCATTGACGATGATTTCGACGACACCTTCAGGTTCGCGGCAATGCAACGGCTCATGCAGGCCCTCGGGGCCTACGGCTTTCTCGGCTATGAAAGGCAGCGCGCCGACTTCCTGGCGCACTTCCCATCCGCCCTCCCGCGACTGACCACAGTTCTCGATCAGATCCCAGAACTACGCGCCCTCGCCGCAGCGCTCCGCGCCCCCTGATCGAACCTCCAAACGCCCCGCTCAAACCTAGTCTTCCAACGAACCATGAACCCATCTGCACCCAAGAATCATCTGGTCAGGAACTGTGCGATTGCAGGCCTCGTTCTTGCCGAGATCTACATGGTTTTCACCGTGGCAGGACCTCGCATGAAGGATCCCAGCCTGCCGATCGATGCACTGCTGACCCGACTCGGCGTTCTCTCCGTGTTTTTCGGACCCTTTGGCCTCGCTGCAGGAACCGGCCTCGGCCTCCTGATCAACGCACTCCGCCCCAAGCGCTAGGCCATCCACCGAACCGCCTGAACCGAGCTGCTCCGTCGATCAACCCCACCCATCACCGAGAAGGCCCCATGCGACCAGACCCGCAACACTCTTCGCATCAACGCAAAGCCCTGTTCATCGAACACGATCCGGTCAGCCCCGGAGGACAGGTGTGGCGTCGTTTCCGAGAACGCGGTTACGAAATCGTGCGATTCAACATCGTCCCGCCAGAGCGTTTTCATCAACCAAACGTCACCGTCGCATTTCCAGATCTCGGAACCTTCGATGCCATCATCCCCATGGGAGCCCCGTGGGGCGTTTGGGAAGATGACGTGATCGGCAACTGGCTGCTTCCGGAGATCGCTCTTCTGCGATCCGCCCACGCCTCGGGGATCCCGATCCTCGGCATCTGCTTCGGCGGCCAACTCATGGCCCGCGTCCTCGGAGGCAGCGTCGCCCCAGGTCCACAACCCGAACTCGGATGGACCGACGTCACACTCCACGAGTCCGATGGGTTCCCGCCCGGCCCATGGTTCGAAAGCCACAACGACCGATGGCAACTCCCCCCGAACGCGCGCGAGCTCGCCTCAACCTCTCTCGCCTCGCAAGCCTTCTCGCTGGGGAGGACTCTTGCCGTGCAGTTCCACCCCGAAATCGACCCAGAGACGCTCGATGTATGGTTGCGCAACGGGGACGACATCAAACTCGCCGCGCACGGCGTTGACGTTTCACGCCTCGTCGAGGACACCCTCCGCATGCATGCGACTGCCTCGGCTCGTACCCACGCCCTCGTCGATTACTTCCTCGACCGAATTGCCACCGCCCCTCACCCGATTTCCCCTGAAGCATGAGCACTCGAGCCGCCATCCGCCGTGTAGGCACCCACACGCGCTGGTCCGACATCGTCATTCACCAGCACGTCGCGCGTTGGGTCGAAGTCGCAACGGATCTGTCGACCGACACATCCGCGCAGATCACACAGATCCTTGCGCAGATCGACGAAACGCTGCAGTCACTCGGCGCAGCCCGGACCGACCTGTTGGAGGTCATCATCCACCTCGCACGCCTTGAGGATGCCGCGATCCTGAACGCTCTCTGGGATCCCTGGGTGCCAAGGGGTTCTGCGCCAATCCGCGCATGTGTACAGTCCGGCCTCGGGGGCTCATGTCGCGCCGAGTTCATCATCCACGCTGCAGTGGCAGAGTGACGGCCCCATGACTTTCTTCCGGTCACTCGCAAGCGCGACGGCACTTGTTGTTCTGCTCATCCCTCGGCTCAGCGCTGGCACCATGCCTCCGCCAGAGAGCGAACCTGCACATCAGGAGATATGGAAGCGTTTCGTCGACAAGAACGGCATCCTCCTCGATTTCACAGATTTGAATGGATCCGTTCCCCTTCCATCCCCCGAGGAATGCAGGCAAGGGAAACCCAACGCGCTCGGGTGGTTCCAGCCAGCCGAGAATGGCGCGATGTTCACGGGACTCTACCTCGAGGCCGCTTTGCATCGGTGGCAGCGCACCAAAGACCCGTTGGATGCGGAAAAGGCGCGCCGCCTCATGCGAGGCCTCATTCGCCTGAACTCCGTGAGCAAGGTGGACGGCTTCGTCGCACGCGGCATCAGTTCGGATGGGCATTCTCACTTCCCCATGGGTTCAAACGATCAGACGTTCCCGTGGATCCTAGGCCTCTGGCAGTATCTCCAATCCGATCTAGCAACCGAACAGGAGAAGGCGGATATCACCGACCGCCTCTCGAAACTCATCCGGGCCGTCATCGCCAATCTTTGGCGGATGCCTGCGGAAGAACCGTTCGGATCGCGAGGGAGTTTCGCGGGCCACCACTTCGATGAGGTGACGCGGATGCTATTCTCCCTAAAGGTTTTATCCCATCTCTCCAAAGACCCAGAGTGGGAGAAGAACTATCGCCTCGAGCAAGAGCGCCGCGGCGGGCCGGACAACCTCAGTAAGCGGGAGATCTGCAAGGCAGGGATGAAATATTTCTACGCAAAAACACACACCTGGACTTCGTGCAGTTCCGTCGCAGCGCTGCGCGCACTCTGGGAGATCGAGACCGATCCAGCGGTGAAAGCCGATTATCTGGAAGGGCTCCAGAAAAGCGCCAAACTTGCGGCAGAAAGTCTCCCGCTCGCAGATCGGTTCGATCCCTCAGTTCCGGCGCGTTTCAACGTGGATTGGAGAGCCTCCATGCTCCCCTTGTGGAGAGCGCAGACCACTGAGCAAGAGGCCGTCGACCTCGCTCTCCTACAACTCAAGGAGTTCGCAAAAGGTTCACCCGCGCGGAATCGTGAAACGGCTTTCATCCGTGAAGCCACTTCCGCCGCTTGGATTGTGACACTCAACCCCGATCAACAGCACGT
>CAZAZT010000171.1:0-6535 GCA_964489645.1 uncultured Chthoniobacteraceae bacterium
TCATCTCCCGACCCGCTAACGAGCTCAAACAAGCATGAGCGAAGGGCTCTCCAGCAGCCGCTTCACTTCCGCGAGGTACTGCGCCGCCACAGCTCCATCAACGACCCGATGATCCGCGCTGACACCGATTGCCATGCGCTGCCCTGCGATGATGGTGTTGTTCGGGCCCACCACCGGCTTTTTGAGGATGGCCCCAACACTCACGATCACGGATTGCGGCGGGTTGATGATCGCATCGAAAAACTCGATGCCATAAGCGCCTAAGTTCGTGACGGTAATCGTGCCGCCTTGGTATTCGTCCGGCTTCAGCTTCTTGCCGCGCGCACGCGTCGCAAGGTCTTTGATCGCTTCGCTGATATCCTTGATGGACCGCTTCTGCGCATCTCGCACCACGGGAGTGACCAAACCGTCATCCACCGCGACAGCGACCGACAGGTTAACGGAGCCATACTGGATGATGGAATCCCCTGCGAATGAAGCATTCACGGCTGGAACCTTGACGGCTGCTGCGACCACGGCCTTCAACACGAAATCGTTGACCGTCAGTTTCGGGCCGCCCGCTGCCTCGGAGGCTGCGTTAAGTTCGGACCGGAACTTCATGAGGGGGTCGGCATCAACCTCCACATGCAAATAGAAATGGGGAATCTGCGTTTTGCTGGCGAGAAGACGGTCTGCAATCACTCGACGCATCCCGCTCAGCTCGATCACCATATCGTTCGGACCCGCCGGCATCGGCGGAATCGCTGGCGCCGCGGATACGCTTGCTGACGCGTTGCTCGCCGGACCTGGCCGCGCGGAAAGCACGTCCTTCGCAACGATGCGCCCTCCCGGCCCCGTCCCTGCGACATTCGCCAAGGCGACTCCCCGTTCCGCCGCAATTTTCCGCGCGAGCGGTGACGTGCGAAGACGACCACCTGCCGATGGAACCGCAACAGAAGCTGGGCTGCCTGCACCCTGAACGGGCGCTGGAGCGGACGCTGCTGGTGCTTTGGCTGCCGCCGCAGTTGGAGAAACCGCTGCTCCTCCTTGCGTCGCTGCCGCGATGTCGGCATCTGAAGGGGCTGCTTCCCCTTTTTTCAGGAGGACCGCAATCTTCGCACCGATTGCAACCTTCTCCCCCTCCTTCATCAGGTGCTTGTGAAGCGTCCCGTCATCAAAGCTTTCCATTTCCATGGTCGCCTTGTCCGTTTCGACCTCTGCGAGAACGTCCCCCGTTTTCACGCTGTCACCGACCTGTTTGCGCCAGCGGACGAGTTTTCCCTCGGTCATGGTGTCCGCGAGCTTTGGCATCTCAATGTACACTGGCATAAGAAAAAAATTGGGTTTTGGAGGATCCGTTTTGAGGGTCTAGCGGAACACTGCGGAGCATGGAAAGCAATTCACATTCGCAATCAATAGCTCGATCCGGAGTGGGTCGCTCAGAGGTTGCTTTCATTATCTCGTCTGAGACTGTCACCGAACTGTCACATCTGCGCGCTTCACGCCCGAGCGAAGTCTGCGAAAGCTGGAACTGAAGGCTCCAATCGTCAAATCCATGGGAAAACATCCAGATGCAGTCTGCGAACCGCAGCGGCCCTCGGACCGCTTGGGGTCCTTGAGAGACGCATGGACCCACTCGCAGTGGTTTTTCCCCATCAAAACCATTTTCAGGTCGTGACTGACTCCCACCAACCCCTCCGGCGCGAGCCATCGCCGGACCGATTCAAGACCGCGCGATCGACCATTTTGATTGATGCGTTCATGAACCGCTTCATCAAGATTGGCGGAATTGGGGTGGTGGTCGCTGTGCTGGCGATTTTCGTTTTCATCGGATTCCAGATCCTCCCGTTGTTCCGAGGCGCATCTGTTTCCCCGCGCGAGACCGTCCAGTTGCCTGAAGGGAACTATGTCGGGTTGGGTTTAGATGAGTACGGCGCTCTGCCGGTCCTGGTGGATGCAGAGGGCCGCATCGGGTTCTTTGATGTCCACGGTTCGCGCGGCTTCATGCGAGCGGATCCGGGTTTTGATGCGGAACGTAAACTCACGACCGCCTCGTACCATGCCGGACGTCAGGACGTCGTCGTGGGAACCGCAGACGGCCATTTCTCGCTGGTTGCGCTCAGTTTTGAGTCCGCCATGGTGGACGGGAAGCGCGTGGTAACGGGCGAGGCGAAGGCTGCGCCTTTTGTTCCTGTAGGACACCCAGGGCACCCAGTGAAGTTGATCCGTTATGGCGATGCTGGAGACACCAAACTTCTCGCGGCGGTGCAGGAAGTCGACGGGCGTGCGGAGTTACACGTGGCGATGTTGTCGCAAGAGCGCACACTATTGGGTGCTGGGGACATCAAGGTGGAAAGATCCAAGGATTTGACGGGGCTTCTTTCCGGTAGGCCCGTCCATCTTCAGGTGAATCGGACCGCAGACGCCGTCATCGTCGCAACGGAATCCGGCGACGTTCAGTACTTCGCACTGAGCGGTGAGGAATTCGTCTTACGGCAGACCTTTCGCCCTTTCGCGGATCTGGAAAATCCGTCCGTACATCGAATGGATTTTTTGCTCGGGGACGTGACCTTGGTTTTTTCGGGGGTGAAAGGGGAGGCGCGGCTGTTCAGTCTTTTCGTTCCGCAGGGAGGTGCGGACCGACAGTTCGGGGAGATCCATCGGATGCCGACCTTGGGAGCAGGCGCGTCCTTCTTCGCAGGAAGTCTGAGGAACAAGGCATATCTGACGGGAAACGCTCACCGTATCCAGTTGTGTTATGCGACAACCGAGAAAGTTCGGTGGGAATGGATCGCGAACATCGGTCCGACAGAGAGTGCCACGTCCGCACGTTCCTCCACTGCCCCGATCTTGGGGGCGATAGGGAGCAAGTACGATCGACTGGCTGTGTTGGAACGAGGCGGCAAGCTCCGGCTGTTCGCTTTGGAGGATCCACACCCGGAGGCGAGTTTTCGAGCGATGTTCGGGAAGGTCTGGTACGAGGGGGCGGATCGACCCAAATACGAATGGCAATCGACGGGGGGGTCTGACGACTTTGAGCCGAAGTTCTCGATGGTGCCGTTGGTCATTGGAACGTTGAAAGGGACCCTCTTCGGCATGCTGTTCGGCGTGCCCGTGGCACTCTTGGCGGCCTTGTACATTTCCCAGTTCGCCCTGCCGCGGATCCGTTCTGTGGTGAAGCCTTTGATGGAGATCATGGCTTCGCTGCCGTCCGTCGTGTTGGGCTTTCTCGCGGCGCTCTGGCTCGCGCCCCTTGCTGAGAGCCGGGTGCCATCCCTGTTGCTCATCGCCCTTTGTATTCCTGCTGCCGCAATGCTCATGGGTGTTGCGTGGGAACGTATGCCAGCCGAAATCAGGGTCCGCGTTCGACCTGGCTTTGAGTTCCTCGCTTTCTTCCCCGTGATGTTGTTGGTCACGTGGCTCGCATGGAAAGCCGGTCCGGCATTTGAAAAGATGTGCTTCTCGGTCACGGATGGTTCAGGAGGAAATGTTGCCGATTTCCGGAGCTGGTGGCCGCTTGTGTCGGGGGCGGAGTTCCAGCAGCGGAACTCTTTGGTGGTCGGTTTCGTCATGGGCTTTGCCGTGATACCGATCGTGTTCACCATCACCGAAGATTCCCTTTCGGCGGTGCCAGCTGCGCTGAGGACGGGTTCGTTAGCCCTCGGTGCTAGCCGTTGGCAGACTGCCATTCGCGTGATCTTGCCGACGGCATCGGCAGGCATCTTTTCGGCGCTGATGATCGCGTTGGGCCGCGCTGTCGGAGAGACCATGATTGTGGTGATGGCAACGGGCAACACTCCCATCATGGATCTGAACCTGTTCTCTGGGATGCGAACGCTCTCAGCCAATATCGCGGTCGAACTTCCGGAGGCGCCACATCACGGAACGCTCTACCGAGCGCTCTTCCTCGGCGCCATGGTGCTCTTCGCGCTTACGTTCGCGGTGAACACGGTGGCGGAGATTTTCCGTCAGCGCCTGCGCGAGAAGTTCAAGCTGAGCTGATGTTCTTATCGTATGGCAGATCCCGACAAACCTCGTTCCACCCCGACGACGCCTTCCCGTCCTGGCGAAGTGCTGGTGTGGTTCACCACGTCAGGAGTGACCGTTGGCCTAGCAATGATCCTTGGTCTCCTCGGGATCGTGATCTGGAACGGAATCGGTGCATTTTGGCCGCGCCGCGTCGTCGAAGCGACAGTGGTGGAGGGGGCGGTGGATATGTTGCAGGGCTCGCGAACCTTCGCGGGGGAGGAGGTTCACCGCGGCGCAAAAGCCGGAACGGGCGTAGGTGGCGCGCAGGAGATCCAGTTGTTCATCGGCAACAAAGATGTCTACGGCATGGGGTTCAAATTCGTGGATGTTGCTTCGCTCGAAAGCATGCGTTGGCCGAAGGATTTGATGCGCATCGAACGGGTGGAATACGGGCCTGCCTTTGGCGTCCCGCTATCCATCACGGGACTTGGGAATCGTGACCGGACCGCAGAAGCTCGTGACTTCAGCCAGATGCTCGGAACACTCGTCCGAGAAGCGATGGCTCGCAGACGCGAGATCCAAGAGATCGAGAAGACCCGTATCGGTGCGATCAACCGAGAGATGGAGGATCTTCAACGCCAGCAGCGCACACTCATCGATCGCGGCGCAGCAGATGAGGCGAAGCAGGCGATCGGCAATCGGATCAAAGCGCTGGAAGCGCCGTACAATGCATTGGATGAACGTCGCCGCGCGCTGCGGGAACTTCAGGCGCAAGGCGAGTTGGTTTACCGTTTACCGTCTGGCGCAGAGCAGAAAGTACGAATAGGCAATATCTTACATTTCACGTATCCCAACGCGGCAACCTTCCTGGATCGCATGCTCGAGATGGTCCGGAATATCGGGCTATTTCTTTCAGAAGAACCCCGCGAGGCGAACACTGAGGGCGGAATTTTCCCAGCAATCTTCGGCACCTTCGTGATGACTCTGCTCATGAGCATGGCAGTGATGCCTTTCGGTGTAGTGGCGGCCATCTACCTCCGTGAGTATGCCGCGCAAGGCGCCGTTGTTCGCGCAGTTCGGATCGCGGTGAACAATCTTGCTGGGGTACCGTCCATCGTCTTCGGCGTCTTCGGTCTGGGCTTCTTCGTGTATCTCGTCGGCGGCACCGTGGATTCCCTGTTCTTCAGCGATCGGTTGCCGACTCCTACCGTCGGAACGGGAGGGATCATGTGGTCCGCTCTGACCCTGGCCTTGATGACCGTTCCGGTGGTCATCGTTTCGACGGAAGAAGCATTGGCCGCGGTGCCTCGTAGCGTCCGAGAAGGGTCTCTCGCTTGCGGAGCATCGAAGTGGCAAACCATTCAGCGTGTGGTGCTTCCTGCGGCGGCTCCGGGCGTCCTGACCGGGCTGATCCTTGCGATGGCTCGCGGAGCTGGCGAGGTTGCGCCACTCATGTTGGTCGGTGTTGTGAAGCTTGCGCCGGAGATGCCTTTGGATCTGAATTTCCCCTTCATCCACTTGGATCAAAAGTTCATGCATCTCGGGTTTCACATCTACGACCTCGGTTTCCAATCACCGGATTCCGAAGCAGCTAAGCCCATGGTGTTTGCGACGACGCTTTTCCTGATCGCGTTGATCGTGATGTTGAACCTGAGCGCCATCTACATCCGCGAGCGGCTTCGCAAGAGATACGCGACAGGCGCATTCTAGAACCATGGACATCGCCGATTCGCTAGGCAACCGAGGCTCCGCACCCGCGAAGGATCCATCCCTGATCCGCATTCGCGATTATCATTTCTTCTACGGCGCGAAGAAGGCCTTGAACGGTATCACGATGGATCTTGCGGAGCGCGAGGTCACCGCGTTCATCGGCCCGTCTGGATGCGGAAAAAGCACCTTGCTCCGGAGCTTGAACCGGATGAATGACCTGATTGATGGCATTCGACATGAGGGAGATATCGAGATCCGCGGCAGGAGCATTTTTGAGCCGACCCTCGAAGTGATCGAGCTACGTAAACGGATCGGCATGGTTTTCCAGAAATCGAATCCGTTCGCCAAATCCATCTACGAAAACGTCGTTTATCCTTTGCGCGTCAGCGGGGTCCGAGACCGCTTCCGATTGGATGAGGCCGTCGAGTTCAGTCTTCGCAGAGCGGCCCTGTGGGACGAGGTGAAGGACCGGTTGGACGATTCCGCGCTTGGTCTGTCCGGCGGCCAACAACAACGGTTGTGCATCGCGCGGGCCATCGTCAATGAACCGGAAATCCTTTTGATGGATGAGCCTTGCTCGGCGTTGGATCCGGTCGCGACCTCTCGGATCGAAGACCTCATCTTCGAGTTGAAGGAACACTTCACGATCGTGATCGTCACCCACAGCATGCAACAAGCAGGGCGTGTATCCGGGAAAACGGCCTTCTTCTATCTCGGCGAGCTCGTCGAATATGATGCCACCACGAAGATTTTCACGAATCCTTCGCACCCAAGGACGAACGACTACGTGACGGGGCGCTTCGGCTAAATGCTTCAACGCGCCGCCCATGCGACGGCGAGACGCAGGAGGATGTTTTCCCCATGCAGCTCGGGCTAT
>CAZAZT010000172.1:0-6411 GCA_964489645.1 uncultured Chthoniobacteraceae bacterium
ACGCGATTTTGGCGGCGGGCTATTACACGGAGACGGGGTTGATTGCGTTGCAGGCTCGTGAGTTAGGGATCAAGGTTCCGCTGTTTGGGGGGGACGGTTGGGATTCTCCGTCGTTGGTGGAGGTGGGCGGCAAGGCGATTGAGGGGTGCTATTTTTCGAATCACTTCTCGGGGGAGGACCCTGCGCCGGTGATCCAAGATTTCTTGAAGCGTTATCAGGCGAAGTTTGGCGGTGAGGCGGATGCGATGGCGGCGCTTGGTTACGATTCGATGATGTTGTTGGCGGATGCGATGACGCGAGCGGGGACGACGGATGGTGCGAAGGTGCGGGATGCGTTGGCGGGCACGCAGACGTTCACGGGGGTGACGGGGGCCATCAATCTGACGGCGGATCGGAACGCGAACAAACCGGCGGTGATGTTGGAGGTTCGTGGTGGGAAGTTCCGATATGTGGAGACGGTTCAGCCTTGATTGCGGTCTACGGACGCGGGGCTGAGGGCGTTCTTGCTGCTCGATGGCGGCGGAGCATGATGTTTGCTTCTGACGTGCCAGTTTTCGCGTGAATGAGTTTCTCCAACAGTTGATCAACGGTTTGTCGCTTGGTGCGGTGTACGCATTGATCGCTTTGGGTTACACGATGGTTTTTGGGGTGTTGCGTTTCATCAACTTCGCTCATGGGGACGTTTTCATGTTGGGCGCATTTTTGGCGACGTATTTCCACAAGTGGTTGGGCGGGGAATCAGGCGCTCTGCATGCTGCGGCGGTGTTGGTGTGTACGATGGGTGCTTGCGCTGTGACGGGCATCTTGATCGAGCGTTTGGCGTATAAGCCGTTGAGGGATCGGCCGAAGTTGACGGTGCTCATCACGGCGATCGGTGTTTCTTTGTTCTTGGAGTATGGGGGGCAGTTGGTTTTCGGGGCGCAGCCACGTGCTTTTCCGGCTTTGGTTGAGGCGAAGCCTTTGGATGTGGGATTGGCTTTGCGGCTTTCGCGGACGCAGGTCGTGGTGATGATCTCGACGGCGGGACTGTTACTGGGGTTGGTTTGGGTGGTGATGCGGACGCGTCTGGGTTTGGCGATGCGGGCGGTGTCGTTGAGTCCGACGGCGGCGGCGCTGATGGGGGTGAACACGGACGTGGTGATCTCGTTCACGTTCGGGTTGGGGTCGGCCTTGGGCGGAGCGGCGGGGGTGTTTTACGCATCGCTTTATCAGGGTATTGAGCCGTTCATGGGGATGATGCCTGGGATGAAGGCGTTCATCGCTGCGGTTCTGGGGGGGATCGGGAACTTGCCGGGGGCGGCTTTGGGCGGGGTGATCCTTGGGGTGGTGGAGACGTTGGTGGTGGGGTATTCGCAGCGGATCGGGATTCCGACGGGGTACCGGGATGCGGTGGCGTTCGTGATCTTGATCTTGATCCTGTTGTTCCGTCCGGCGGGTTTGTTGGGGAGTGCGCAGCGTGAAAAGGTATGAGTGGCGCGCGGAGGACCCTTCTTTTTGCGGTGATGGTGGCGGGACTGATCTCTTGGTTGTTCACGGGACATCCGGAGCCATCGTGGCCCCTTCAGCAGATGGATGATTACGTGTTGAACGTGGTGGTTCTGGCGGGGATCAACGTATTATTGGCGGTGAGTTTGAACATGGTGAACGGGCATACGGGCCAGTTCTCTTTAGGTCACGCGGGGTTCATGGCGGTGGGTGCGTACGTTTCTTCGGCGGTGACGATGGGAGCGCCGAGGGTGTTGGGAATCGATGCGGTGCCTGGCTCGTTGATGGGGCATTTGCTGTTCTTTTTGGCATTGATCATCGGCGGCGCTGCGGCGGCGGTTGCGGGGGTTTTGGTGGGTGTTCCGTCGTTGCGTTTGCGGGGTGACTATCTGGCGATCGTGACGTTGGGGTTTGGCGAGATTATCAAGGTGGTCATCCAGAACACGGATGCGTTGGGAGGGCCTCGCGGAATCAATGGAATCCCGTTGTTCACTTCGTTGGGTTGGACGGTGGGTGCTGCTGCGGTGGGGATTTACCTGATCTCGGCGGTGGTGAACTCGACGTATGGGCGTGGTTTTTTGGGGGTTCGAGATGACGAGATTGCGGCGGAGGCGATGGGGGTCAACACGACGGGTTACAAGGTGGTTGCGTTTGTTTTGGGTGCATTTTTCGCGGGAGTTTCTGGGGGCTTGTACGCGCATTTCATCACTTACATCACGCCGGAGGGGTTCAGTTTCTTGAAGTCGGTGGACGTGATTGTGATGGTGATTTTGGGGGGGATGGGGTCGACCGTTGGGGTGGCGGCAGCGGCGGTGATTCTGACGGTGTTGAACGAGTTGTTACGGCAGGTTGAACAGTACCGGATGGTGGTGTTCTCGGTTTTATTGATTGTGATGATGATCGCTCGGCCGCAGGGGTTATTGGCGGGTTGGGGCGCATGGATGGGTGAGGTCTTGAGACGTAGGAAGGAGGGTGGGCAATGATTGGCGGTGGCGTGTTGGAGTTATCAGATGTGGGGATCCGGTTTGGCGGGTTGCAGGCGGTGGCGGAACTGTCGTTCGGGGTGGGCGAGGGAGAGTTGGTGGGGTTGATCGGGCCGAACGGGGCTGGGAAGACGACGGTATTCAACTTGATCACAGGGGTTTATGCGCCGACTTCTGGGCGTATCCGTTTTTGTGGGGCCGATGTCTCGGGACAACGTGCGCACCGGATCACGAGGATGGGCGTGGCGCGAACCTTTCAGAACATCCGCTTATTCAGGTCATTGAGCGTGCTTGATAACGTGCGGACGGCGTTCAATCCGCATCTTCGGCAGGGGTTGCTCGGGGCGGTTTTACGCGGTGGCGCTTTCGTTTCCGAGGAGCGTGAGATCCGGGATCGGGCGTGTGAGTTGTTGTCGATTTTCGGATTGGAAAAGCATGCGGACCGGGAGTGTGGCGCGCTGTCGTATGGGGATCAGCGGCGATTGGAGATCGTGCGGGCGTTGGCGACGCGTCCGAGGTTGTTGCTATTGGATGAACCTGCGGCGGGGATGAATCCGACCGAGAAGAAGGAGTTGATGGGTTTGATCGAGTTCATCCGGGAGCGTTTTTCTTTGGCGGTGTTGTTGGTGGAGCACGACATGAAGGTGGTGATGGGCGTGTGTTCGAAGATCGTGGTCATCGAGTATGGGAGGATGATCGCGGAGGGGACTCCGGATGCGGTGCGATCTGATGCGCGGGTCATTGAGGCGTATTTGGGGAAGGAGGTCAGTGATGCTTGAGGTACGGGATTTGGGAGTGAGTTATGGACGGATCGGTGCGATCCATGAGGTTTCGTTACAGGTTGGGCGTGGGGAGATCGTTTGCTTGATCGGGGCGAACGGTGCGGGGAAATCGACGACGTTGCGTGCGGTGAGCGGGTTGTTACGGATCGGGGCGGGTGAGGTGCTCTTTGAAGGCCGCCGGTTGAATGGTCTGGATCCGCATCGGATTGTGGGCCTTGGGCTTTCGCACGTGCCGGAGGGGCGGATGGTTTTCACGAATTTGACGGTGGATGAGAACCTGCGGATGGGGGCGTATTTGCGGCGGGATGCGGTGGGGGTGGCTGAGGATCGGGCCTTTGTTCTGGAGGCTTTTCCACGATTGGCGGAGCGGATCGGTCAGCAGGCTGGAACGTTGTCTGGGGGGGAGCAGCAGATGTTGGCGATTGGGCGTGCGTTGATGGGGCGTCCGCGGTGTTTGATGTTGGATGAGCCCTCGTTGGGGATTGCGCCGATTTTGGTGCGTCAGATCTTTGACAAGATCCGGGAGATCAATCGGGAGTTGGGTTTGACGGTGTTGTTGGTGGAACAGAATGCGAACCTTGCGTTGGAGGTGTCGCATCGGGGTTATGTGTTGGAGACTGGGCGAGTGATCTTGAGTGGAGAGGCGTCGGTTTTGCGTGCGGATGCGCGGGTGCGAGAGGCTTACCTTGGGGGGTAGGATGGTTTGAGTGTGGGGGGGTGAGTGTGGTAGGGTTGGGGGATGAGATTCCTTCGGACGACGTTGAGTTCTTTTGCGGTGTGGGTTTCTGGTTTTGTGGTGGTGTGCGTGATGGGGCGGGACGGGCTAGCTGCGGATTCTGCGTACACGGCGGTGCGGGTGGCGCTTTCGGTTGCGGGGGCGGGTGCGATGGATCGGTTGGTGGATGTCCGTGGCACGGATGGGACGCCGGCGCCGCGCGTATGGAGGGTGACGTTTGGGGCGGGGGGATCGTTGAAGGACTCGACGATTTTCGAGGTCCGTGACGGGAAGGTGGTGCAGCGGATGGCGGCGACGACGGGGGTTTCGACGCGGCCCATTGATTTGAAACGGATCCAGGTGGATAGCGACAACTTGTTTGAGATCGTGAATCACGAGGCGGTGGTGGCGCAGGTCGCTTTTGACACAGTGGATTACGTACTGTCGGCAGAGGGGCAAACGCCTGGGTTTGCGGCGGTGTGGTATGCGGATTTGCGGGATCGCAAGCACGGTTGGGTGGGATCTTTACGGGTGGCTTCGGAGTCTCGAGCGGTTCTGGAGCGGAACTTCTCTTCCCGCGCGGTTGCGTTGAGCAATCAGGATGGTCGGTGGTCAAAGCCCGGAGAACCTTTTCATGGGGGGGCGCGTTTTATCCCGGATGCTGCGCATCGCGTGACGAAGTGGAGCGAGCGGTTTGGGGTGAAGATGAAGAACTGGTGGCAGGGGCATGGATGGCAGGATGACTGGAAGAAAGAGGACCGTTGATTTCGGTGCGGGTGGTGTTGGTTGAGTGTGAGTGCCTTTTGGAGAGGGTTTTAGAAGTTTGTTCAGGAGGAAAGGATATGAGTGACGAGATTTTTGAGCTGGGGCATTCCGGGGAGATCGAGTGCCGGATCACGGACTATGGATGTACGGTGATGTCCTTGAGCGTGCCGGATCGTTCGGGGCGCATGGGGGATGTGGTTCTTGGTTTTGACACGGTGGCGGAGTATCGGAAACACACGGATTTTTTTGGGTGCGTTGTTGGCAGGTTCGCGAACCGGATTGCGCGTGGCAGGATGCGGCTGGATGGTCGTGATTACGTTCTGCCGGTGAACAATTTCCCGGATGAAGCTGGGTGTCATCTGCATGGGGGGAATGCGGGTTTTGACAAGCAGACTTGGGAGGTGGTGCGGGTGGAAAGAGGGGGTGATTTGCCGGGGATCATCCTTCGCAGGCGGAGTCCGGATGGAGAGGCGGGTTATCCGGGGAATCTGGATTGTGAAGTGGAGTATCGGGTTGGGAGGGATCGGAGTTTGCGGATCGAGTATCGAGCGGAGACGGATTGTCCGACGGTGTTGAACTTGACGAACCACAGCTATTTCCATCTTGCGGGGGAGGGGTCGGGAGACGTGTTGGGGCATGAGTTGCGGCTGGATTCGGAGTTGTATGTGCCGGTGGATGGCGGGTTGATTCCGACGGGGGAGTGTGCGGCAGTGGCGGGTACAGTGTTCGATTTCCGTGAGTATCGGCGTATGGGGGATGGCATCGATTCGTTGGATTCTCAGATCCGAGGGGCGGGTGGTTACGACTTCACGTGGGTGCTGAATCCGCTGCGTGGGCGTGGGGCGTCTGTTTGGGTGAGGGAGCCGGTTTCGGGGCGCACGATGGAGGTGGAGACGACGGAACCTGGGGTGCAGTTCTATTCTGGGAACTTTTTGGATGGGCGTTGGGTGGGCAAATCGGGCGTGGCGTATCAGCGGAGGAATGGGTTTTGTTTGGAGACGCAGCACTTTCCGGATTCCCCGAATCATCCGTCGTTCCCGAGTACGGTATTGCGTCCGGGCGAGGTTTTCCGGAGTACGACCATCTATCGTTTTGGGACTTGGTAGCGGGGGGATGTTCGTGGATGTTGGATTTTTGTTGAGTCGGTGGGTTTGGGTTGGTTGAATGATTGACCCAGCACGAAGAACATTTTCATTTTATGGTATCCATCCGTTTGCGCCGCGAAGGCACGAAGAACAGTCCTTATTACAAGATCGTTGTTGCAGATTCTCGGAGTCCGCGTGACGGCAAGTTCATTGAGATCATTGGCAACTACGACCCGCGCAAGGCTGGCGAGAATGCCAACTTGGACTTGGAGCGTGCCGATTACTGGATCAAGAATGGCGCGCAGCCTTCGGAAACGGTGCGCAGCATCATCTGCCGCTCGAAGAAGGCAGCTGCTGCAAACTGAGACATCCGTCATCCAGAACATTGAGCGCCCTTTCGAGGGCGCTTTTTTTTTGCCGAGGATCTAGGCGTGAGAAAGGGGTGGTGAGGGCTGGCATTTTTGTGGGATGCAACATCGGCATGGACTGGGGCGCGGGGAGTGGTGAGGATGAGGGTTTATGTCCACAAAGCCTGTACCAGTCAGCATTCTCACGGGGTTTCTTGGAGCCGGTAAGACGACCTTGTTGAACTACAT
>CAZAZT010000173.1:0-6409 GCA_964489645.1 uncultured Chthoniobacteraceae bacterium
ACGCAGGCACGTCATTCGGCACGATGTAGATCCTGCCCTTGATGGACTTGGTCTCCCCGGGTATCAGGCCGCCGCTGCGGAAGTCGGAATGAGACAGCGGGCGACCCTTGGAAGGGTTCCTGATGGGGCTCGAGGACCACGGCGAAGATGTTTTTCGTGAAGCTGCAGCAAGGCCGCTTCATCTTGAACTTCTACGGGCGGCTGGGCACCGGCAACAGGGGAATGATCGCCTGCGCCACTTGCCTGGACTGAATCGCTGTTCCTTCAGCGGTGTAATGCACGCCGCCGCCATCCCAGAGCTTGGTTGGGTGTTTCGCAACCAGCGTGTAAAGATCATCCACGGGGATGCCTGCCTTGGCGATGTGCTCAGCGGCGGCCTGGTTCTTCTCGATGACACTCGTGTCGGGAGCGTCGTCCTTCTTCTGGCAGGGAGTGGTCGTGGCCCAGATGAGCTTGGCCTTGGGGGCATGGCGTTTGAGCGTGGCAATCACGTCGCCCAATCCCATGCGAAGATCCGCGGTGTCACCATGCAGCCCGAAGTTGAAGTGGATGACCGAGTACACATTCTGTCGCAGCACGAGCTTGATCTCATCGAGCAAGGCCGGATCCCCCACGGCCTTGGAGGTGCCAAGGAGGGAGACGTATGCCTTGCCCTTGAGTTCGGTGCCAACCTCTGCGGCATACCGAACAGTGATCGAATCGCCGATGAGCAGGACCAGCGGCAATGCTGGACCATCCGAAGGCTTGGTCTTCAGTGAAATCGTTGTCCAGTTCTGCGACTCGCGTGGCTTTTTGTAGTCGTAGAGGTCTTGTGACCACGAGTGAGTGATCGCTGTGCATGTGAGCAGCATCATCGTTGTGAATGTGATGTGTTTCATTGTCGTGGCTTTGGTGCGTGTTGGTTTGATGTGTACTAGCGGGGGGCGGTGGCCTTGTTGATTAACTGGCGGAGCTTCGTCGCCGGTCCTGGCTTGCCAGCAGCGATGTCAGCCTGGTCGGTGATGGCAAACAGGATCTCCCGGTCGGACGTGCGACCTCGGTCATAGATGATGTAGAGCTTGCCCTCGTCCGTTTCGATGGCGTCGGGATAAGACACTTCGCTGCGATCGTCGAGCAGCAGCCGATGCGGCCAGGTCTTGCCCTCGTCGTCCGAAAGCAAGGCCGTCAAGTGACTGCGCTGAGCGAGGAGAGAGCCTTCACGTGAGAAGCCATCGTGGTTAACCATCAGCAATCGCCCTGAGCGCAGACGACGGACGTGAAACCGCGAACCAGGCCCTTCGATAGCGGAGCGCACAGGCTCGCTCCAAGTGACACCACCGTCCTTTGAGGTCGTCTCCGCTAAGCCGTCCTTGATCCGCATTGGCATCCACAATGTGCCGTCATTTCGCTCAATGATGATGTGCTCCATGCCGCCACCGCTGGCGTTGCCGATCCACTCAGCGCTACGCCCCGGAGCGCCGCCGATCCATGTGAAGCTCCGGCCATGGTCGCGTGACCGCACGATGCCGGCGCCATGGGCTCGGTCGGACCAATTGGCAACGGGTAAAAGCCACCCTCCATCGCGCAGCACGGTCGGCTTGTTCAACATGATTCCGTCGCAGATCCGGATCTGCTGTGTCCACGGTGAATCGGCCCTCTCGGGATGTTCGCAGACCGTGAACCACACACCCCAGCGACCGTCGTGAAGTTTCTTCGAGGCGTCGTTCTGAGCGTAGAACAGCATCAGACGCCCGTCTGGCGCGGTCCAGAGGCAGGGGTCGAAAGTGCGCACGGCGTTCGGAGGATCAATCACCAACACCGGCTCGGTCCAAGTGACACCATCATTGCCACTCGTGACCACCACGACGTAGTTCTCCTTCGTTTCGCCTCGTCCGCCCGTATACCAAGCAGCCCAAAGCCGCCCCGACTTATTGTCACGCGCTATGCTCGGCACGCCTTGGTAGAGACGGGACGCCGTTTGATACTCGGGGCCTGCCTTCGTATTGAGCGGCGCGATGGCGAGAGCCTCATCTTTGATGGCTTCGTTTGCGATTGTTGTGGCTGTGATCGCAATCCATAGCATGGCGGCGAGCGTGATGCTTGAGGCTGTCATTGATGAACGTAGATAGGTGAGGCTTCGCTGAATGTTGCGCATGGGATCATGCGACAGGTCCTGCTCGACGTGGCAATACTGGACGCCGGCTTCCTTCGCGGCCTCGACGATCGGATCAATTGACGGCGGTTCATGGTCTTCGAGCGTTGTTGGAAGGAAGGGTCTCAAGCGCATGCACCGGACGCCAGATGCCACCGGCACCGACTTGATTATGCACGCGCACATGAAGCACGTTCTGCGCGCCGGGCTTCAGTTGATTGGCGGGCACCTCGACGACGAATGGCTCATCATACAGGGCAGTATAGGCTTTCTTCTCGGACTTCTCGGAGTGCTCGCCGATCTGCTTGCCATTGAGATAAACCCAAGCCTGTTCATCCACACCGGCGAACATAAGTCGCAGCCCTTTGCCCTGTGACGCAGCGGGCATGGTGAAGGCGACTCGATACCAGCCGTCGCCTAGGAGTTTGCCAATAGCCTCGGTCTCCTCCCAGTAGGTGGGCACCTGAATGGGCAGCCAGTCGGTCTCCGCATAGCTCGATGGCTTGAACCACTCGTCCTTCGCTCCCACCTCCGTGGGGTCCGCACGGAAGCGCCAGTCGGTCAGTGCGAGGATTGGTCCCTTGGCGATCAGTTCTTTCCATTCGGCTGGCGTTTCAAAGGTATCTCGGTAGCTCTTCTCGCGCTCGGCCTTGAGCGGATGGCCGGCTGAGGCAGTGCCGTCGCTGCTCAAGGACAACTCACCGTTGCTGCGCGGGTCTTCGATGCCAGCGCCGCCCGGAATTATCGACCAGGCGCTGGGTCCCGCAGGACCGATGCGCTGGAAGTTGACGAACCAGTTCGGGTCTGACTTCACGGTGGCGGGCGGGATGGAACGGAGCGGGATGGTCATCATCACGCTGAGACGCCTGGCCTTCGGATCGTGCGCTGCGGTGTGCGTCCACTCCGCTTTCCACAGGGGATCGAACTTGTTGTGACCTAGGTTCATCATGTCCTCGATCAAGCCGCGCGCCGCCTGCGTGCGCGAATCGGGCTTGAGCCCAGCGCTGAACTTGAAGGTCACCTTCGAGCCTGCTGCCGGCATGAGATAGGTCTCGACACGCTCATTCTCGATGGACTCGACAGTGGCATTGGGCGGCAGTTCGCAATCGAAGCGGACATAGAACTGTTTGTCATCATACATCGCGCGGACTTGCGTGGCTGCGGTGGTCGAGCCGAGTGACTGCGACCGGAGCTCGTCCCATTGGGGTGAATGCATCATCACAGGTCCTTTCGCGAGGCCTGCGATCATGCGTTTGGCATTAGGCAGCGGCGCGTTGCGTTTGGCGGCGGTGTCCCAATTGAGGAACGAGTTCTTGTAGGGCTCTTGGTAACCATCATGAGTGAGCTTCAAATGGCTGGCACCATGACCGGAAGGTGGGAAAAGAGTGACGGGCCAACCCTTTAGTCCATTGCCCTTGGCGAAGAATTGATCGATGGCAGCGCGCCGGGCATCGAGGGCGTTGAGCAGGCGTTCCAACGACGCTGCGTCGGGCGAGATCTGGTAGGCGTTGTAGAGATGGACGGCAGTGACCACGCCTTTGAGGTAGTCAAACTCAGCGCGCACAAGGGCCAGACGCGTCTTCACTTTGGGACTGGTCTCGGCCTTTTCTGCGACCGCCAATTGTTTCTCCATGCCTTGAATCAGCTCCACGGGATACAGGAATGCGATAATCGATTCGGGAGTGGAGAGGTGCTTGTGACCGCGGCCATACATGTCCACAAAGCTCCAGCCATCCTCGCGCGTGGCCATGTAACGCGAGTAGATTTCCAGCGAGTTGAAGAGCTGGTCGTAGAAGCTCATCATCGCGGAAGCCGACTTGCCAAACGCAGCGCTGACATACTCGATGACGAGGTCCTTGGCCGTGTGTGCGCCAGGTCCATCGAACATACGGCCCATGGTGTAATACGTCGGGCCTTCGAGCCCATAGGCCGTGCCGCCGTTGCCGTCTCGGGCGATGGAGTGGACCTTGGCCGCCATCAGGCGCTTGGCGGCGTTTTCTACATAAAGCGGCGTTCGCATCGGGAAGTAGCGCGGCATCATGTTCGGGCACCAATAGTAGAGATAGGTGGCGAAGCCCTGCGGAGCGCCGAAGGTCTGCCAAGCGGCCAGCTCGCGATCCCGGGTGCCGGACATGGCGAGTCTCACATTGGGGGGGAAGGCCTTGAAAGTCTTCGGCAAGGTCTCCGTGATCGCATAGACGGTAAGGGCGACGTTGCGGTCCGGGAAGGCCTTGTGAGCGCGTTCGGCTAGGTTGCGATGCAGGATCCACACCTTCTCGCTCCAGTCCGAGCCGGTGCCGAAGAGCTTGGTGCAGGGTTCACACTCACAGCCGCGGAAGCCGTCGGGCTGGCCGAGATCCACTGTTCTGAAGCCCATCTTGAAGTGCTTCTCCAGGTCTTGATAGAGCAGCTCCTGCACCTCTGGATTGGAGATACAGAACTGAATCTGCGCCTCGCTGCCTGTGAGCTGGCGCTTGCCGCCGAGCAAAGCGAAGCGCTCAGGATGCGCAGCAAAGTCGGCCTCGCTGGAAGGAACCGCGCGATGCCAGGTGTGTGCGCCGAAGGTGGCGTCGATGGTGGGAAACCGATTCTGCGCGAGATGATAGAAGCTCACCGCCGGAGGCCAGGTGATGTCATACTCGATGGCCGGAGTGACTTCGACATCGAGATCCGGAGGCACCGCGATCCTTGGTGTGGGCAGATACTCGATGGTGGGCGTGTTGAGCAAATCCACCTTCGCGACAGAGGCTAGCGGGACAAAACCATCCTGCTCAGGGAATAGGAAGCGCGTGCCCACATACCGCTGAAGGAAGTCTGTCACGGCCTTGGCGGTGCCGATACGGTCAAACCCAGCCGCATTGGTGACCGAGGGGCGTCTGCCTGGCGAAGGCTCGTCACGACCCGCGATGATGAGGTCGCGGCCAACCGCTTTGTGGACATAGCTCCAACCTTTGCACTCCACACCATGGGTGCGCGCGAAAGAAGTGGCGCCGAGATAGATGGCGGGTTTGGCTTTGTCGCGGGCCGCTTCGGCCACGACCGCGAGTTCAGCACCATTCGCTTTGAAAGCTGTCTGGAGCAAGCGCGCCACCTGTTGCATGTCCGCTCCGATCGCGGGAGTCGGATAGTTGTCTGGCAGGACGATTTGGTGACCGCTCATGCCCTTGTCCGCGATCACCAGCAGCGCAGCACCGAGCTTGTCCGCGATCCTCTCATTCAAGGCGCGCATCTTGTCGCCCCACACGGGAGCCATGGCCAGAAGGTCGGAGGCGTCATAGCGCTCCATGATCTTCTGCGCATCCCGCGCATTGCCCTGCTTGAGGAGGATCGATGCTTCATTGATCGTGGCGCTGATCGGCAGCCAGCCGAAGGACTTGCCTGCGCTTGCATAGGCCTTGGCGTACGCCTCGAGCGCCAGCGCTTCATTTGCCAGCAGACCTCCGTAGAGCATGCCGAGGTCGTGCCAGTGTTCGCCGTTCTTGGGGGTCCGTGAGATGGCAAACTTCAGGTCCTTCTCGGCCTGCGCACCGTCTTTGAGAGCAACATAAGCCTTTGCCCGCAGGTTAGCCGCCTCGGTGGCCTTCGCCGGCGCATCCTTCCATGCCGCGAGGTCATCGTCCTTGAACTGCGCGATGAGTTCACTCCACTTCTGGCCCTTGGCCAGCTCGCGCATTTTCGTGAGCGTGGCGTCCGCGTCGGGACTGGCGGAAGGAGCTGCGGCAATCGTGAGTGTGGCGAGAAGAAGAGTGAGCAGTCGCCTCATGTGTGTGTTCATGCGATCAGGAAAAGTTTATGGCTGTGATTCGATCCGCAATGCCTCGCGGGGCTTCGGCGTCTCCTAGGTGAATGCTACGCTGGCAACGCTGAGGAAGGCGAACGTGAGGTGTTTCATGGATGGGTTCCTTGAGGCATACCCGTCCGTGCACGCAATATCGCAAGTTCATACGATTTTCGGAGCGATTTGCCTTCCGGCTGAAAGAACCATCACAGGCAGACTGCCGCGCCCGTTGATTACAAACGGTCTCACCCTCCCTATCCGGTACTTGGCTGACACTCTCTGGGTGAGCGCGGGTGGATGAACTGCGGCCCAGTCGGGCAAGGAGCCAGCGCAGCCAGCGGCGTGCAGGGCGGCGAACGGCGTGAGCAGCAGGGCGGTGAGGAGGGTAAGGAAGCGTTTCATGGATTTATCAGACTGTCGCGAGTACGCACAGGGTCGGCATCCAGTCGGTGATGTGCTCGGGACCGGTGACGATGCCTTTTCTCTACTGTCCAGACCAC
>CAZAZT010000174.1:0-6304 GCA_964489645.1 uncultured Chthoniobacteraceae bacterium
CTGCACCGCCGTCTGCAACAACGACCCCGCGCCCACGCCCACAGCCGACCCCGCGGTCACTCCCGTCCGCGGCATCACAATCGTCGCATCCGTGTGAATCGAGGACGCCGACGCCCCCACCGCCTTCACCGGTATCGTCACCCCCTCATGAAACCCACTCCCCAACGTGCTTTGCTCACTCTCTGCCATTCCCGCCACTCCAGCAGTTGACGCGCCCCGAACAGATCGTCGTCGCGCGCAACAGTCTCCCTTCTTGACCATGCAACGCGGCCATCTCACCTCAGCGCCCGAACAGCCACCGCAATCTGTTCCGACAACGTTGCCGAGAGAAACTCCCAGTACGCCGGACTCTCAACCGTCCCTCGCACAACATTCGCAGGTAGGAAACGCCGCATCTCCGCCACAAACTCACGCCGCACAGCTGCTTCCGTTCGCATCGCTGTCAGACGTTCATCCACCCGCCGCTTGAACTCATCGTCCGTCTTCTGGTGATCCCTGATTTTCAGCGGAACCAAATATGCAGGCAGTTCCACACCCTGCTGAACAAGCCACACGATGTCCCAAAGGTCACGGTTCTTCATCCGATTCTCTCGGAACGCAAACGCAATGACCTTGTCCGCCAAGATCTCCTCCCGACTCTGCGCCCGGAGGATCAGTCCCGAAGTGCCCAAATCGATGCCGTAAAGATTGCGGAGCATCCTCGGTTGCGGTTCGTGACTTTGAATCGCGCAAATATCCAGATGAATCCGTTGGGCAGGAAGGTCTCGCTGGTTCCCCCTCGTCTCGATGGTGAGCTTCCACGTTGACACCTTGCCGCCCGTTTTGACGGGAGCACTCACCTTGACGGGTAATCCGTATCGGATCAGCAGTCTCTCAGTCAGCACATCCCCGAGCGTGGCCAAATCACTGCGCTGGAAGTTGCTGCCGCCCGTAAAATCAAGATCCTCACTCAACCGAAGCGATCCGTAGCAGGAACGGAGACAAGTACCTCCGATGAACGTGAGTCCCGCAAGAAATCCGGCATCACCCATCTCCCGAAGGATGTCGTGATGCAGCAACTCTTTCTCAACCACGGGGCGCAACGTGCTCAGGTCGGCTCGCGCCCGCAGGGCCTCATCCACCAAGCGGTCAAGCAAGCTCACACGCCACCTCCTCATCGATGAGTTCCATGCCGCGCCTCGTCGCCTTCATATCCCGCAACGCCTGCTTCACCGAGGCCCGCCAAAGATGTTTCGCGACGTCAAAGGTCAGATGTGCAGCACATTCCTCAGGCCGTTGCTGCGTGTGGATGAACTCGATGCGACCGTAGTCTCCGCACTCAACGATGTGACTGCGACCAGACGTCATGATGGTGATCCAATTCATGGGCACTTGCGAAATGACGCCGGCATCGCTGAGCACGGATTCGAGACTGATGTAGTTGAACTCACTCGCCCGCAACCTTGCTGCCGTATGGAACAGCAGATTGCCCGCAGAGTACCCTAGTACGGGATACAAATAGATGCCGCGGCAAATCCGTTTCAGAAGGCCTGACTTCGTGGCTCGCGAGAGGAGCACCGCGATCTGTCCGCACTCCGGCACCGCCGCAGTCAGGTCGTGGGACGAGAAAATGCAATGCTCCGCGTCGGCGAGAGACGCAAGCGTGTGGGCAAGTCGCCGGATCGGCTGCATGGAGTAACTCTACAAATGATTACATAAAGTGCAATCATTTGTGCAGCGCAACGCGTTGAGCATGCCCGAAAGGAACACAGCACTTGCTGCGGCAAACATCGCTTCGCCCGACTGACCGCTCGCGCGAAACCGGAAGCGATGGCCGAACTCGCCACTCGTCGAGTCGTCAAAGCAAGACCTTCCTCTGCCGTAGCCATCAGCCCCCACAAACCCACCAATCCTGGGTCAAAATGGACACGTCAGTTCATCGCGGCAAATCCCGCCACCAACCGAACAACACCTGAAACCCGATCAACACTACAGGTGATCGATTGGCGTATACGTCCCGTCCTGAACGACATACGCCTTCAGCTTGTCCTTGAACACCGCCGCCTTGTAGATGGATTTCCCGAGCAACATGCGCAGGCATTCCTGGATCCCTTCAATGATGCTCGGATGCGGGTGCATCATCTCAGCCAGCTCCCGGATCCCTTGGTTCGTGTGAACCAAGTATGCCACCGCTTGGATCGCGCTACTGGCGTGTTCGCCAACGGCTCGCATCCCAAGGATCCGCATCCCGTGATCGTTCGTCACAATGATCTTGAAGAAGCCCTTCGTCTTCCGCATCGCGATCGCTCGCGCGTTGGTCTGGTAATCGAGCTTCACCATCTTGAAGGGAACCCCCTGCGCCTTGGCCTCTTGCTCACTCAACCCGACCGCTGCGACCTCCGGATTCAGGAACATGATGGTGGAGATGTTCTTGTACGAGATCGGCTTCACCGCATCCCCGAACATCCGCACCACCGCATGCCGCGCCTCCCGCTCGCCCACGTTCACCAACGCGATGTCCAACGAGACATCCCCCGCCGCATAGATATGCGACACATTCGTCTGCGTGTCGTCATTCCACAGGGCATTGCGGTCATCCAAACGCACACCCGCCGCCTCCAATCCCAAGGACTCAAGGTTCGGGATACGCCCCACTGAGACCAACGCCTTGTCCACCGTGAACACCTCGTTGGGCCGGTCCGCAAACTTCAACTCGTACTCCACGCGCCCATCCTTGATCTCCATCCGCACAAGCCCAGCCCCGTGATGAACATGCGCACCATTCTCAAGAAGGTTCTGCGTGATTGTCTCCGCAATATCTTCATCTTCAAACGGTAAAATGCGATCCGCCTTGTCGATCAAGAACACTTTCGTGCGACCGTAATTCGAGAAGATCGTCGCGAACTCGCACCCGATCACCCCAGCTCCCAACACCACCATGCTCTCCGGGAAATCCGTGAAGTTCCGGATCCCGTCAGACGTGACAATCGTCTGCTCGTCGATCGGGATGTTCGCGATGTATCGAGGCCGGCTACCCGTCGCGATCAGGATGTAATCACCCGTCACCACCCGCTTCGTCCCATCCCCATGGGTAATCTCAATGGTGTGCGCATCCAAAAAGCGAGCGGTCCCCAGCGCAAAATGGAAGATGTCCTTCTCCACCGCAGTCCCCAGCAATCGGAGATGCTCCTCCATCTGCTCCTTCCGCTCCGCAACCGCCTCATCCACCACACGCCGCACATCCCTGTACTCCGTCCGAAACCCTGGCACCGCCTCGCGGATCGTGCTCACCCGCATCGAATGCTCCCACATCGTCTTGGAAGTCAAAACCCCATCGTAAACCCCCGCGCCACCAACCCGATGCTTCTCGATCAACAGGACCCGCTTGCGGAAATCCACCGCGCGCATCGCTCCCGCATATCCGGAAGGTCCTCCTCCAATCACCACCAAATCAAAATGTTCCATATGTGCTGACTCCCGATCTTAGCTTTTCAAACCGACACCCCACTGCGGGCACGATCATCGCACTCACGCAGCGCTTCTGCCCGAACACACATCGTCGCAACGATACGCGTCCCCCACAACGGAAGCCTGCACTCAGGAGAAAAACGGCACCACCACATTTTCCGTCGGGACACCCCCATCAACGGGTCCGCTCATTTCCGTAACCCTTGGATGAACAGGACCAACGACTCGATCTCGTGCTCTTTCAAGACCCCGAGGTACGAAGGCATCCCGACCCCAGTGCGCTCCATGTCATAACCCACTTGAACACGACGCGCCGGATCCAGGATCGACTCCCGGACATACGCCGCATCCACGCTCCGAAGCTCAGTGCCATCCGTGAACACGCGCTTCGCTCCCCATATTCCCACCCACGAAGGACCCATCGCAGTCTTTGCCCCTGCCACCCCCGCACCCGCTACCGTCAACGCCGGATCCCCAACGCTGTGACAGCCCACACAACCCAACCGGACAGCCACCTCCTTCCCTAAGGCCGACGAAGGTTCCACCAACTTCCCCTCCGCCGTCACCAGATCCGGCACCGCAAGATCGACCTCGTCCGAATCAAAACCGCGCTCCCGCAAGTCGACAGAGGACAACTCACGCACCGTGAGGTAGACGCTCTCCACTCGGTCAACACCCTTTGCAGGAACACGATAAGTCAACCGCAACGAATGGGATGCCCCCATCCCGCGGATGCCGAGGAACAACGATCGGCCATCCTTGGACACGCTCACGCTAGAAACAGGCAGCGCCTCCTGCCCCGCCTCGTCCCGGTCCGTCCGATAATTTCCCGACCCGTATTGGTGCGTCTGCCGATAGTTCCAGCGATCCACAGAATAGCGTCCACGATCCGCCGCGAGATCCCGCGGAACCTCCGCATCAAACCGCATCAGGATCCCACGCCGCTCCGCCCGAACCTCGCGCGGTAACAGATTGGTCACCCCTCCCGGACGAACCCGATAAAGCCCGCCCACCTTGCTGCCTGTGCTTCCAAAAATCTGGAATCCGGTGACATACAAGCGGCCATCGAGCGGATGCACGCGTCCATTCAGCAATCCGGACGGAAATCCACCCACCACCGGAACAACCGCTCCTTGGCCCCGCGCTGCGTCCATGAGCACCGCGAAGATCTCGGGCCGCCCATACCCGATATGGATCAACGCCCCGTTCAGATCACCCATGTTCACTCCACCGCCGCGTCGCCCCTTCAGCCAGACCTGACTCGCCCCGGACTGATTCACAAAATGCGGGATCCAGACCTCCGGAGGACGGATCGGTGCCGGATGCTGCGCCTTTGCCCCGAACTTCTCCGGCTGGAACCCGTAATAGCCACCGTCTTCAACACGATAGATTGGCGTGGCAGGCTTCCAGTTCCCCTGCTGATCACTCGCCGTGAGCATCCCCGTTTCTGCATCGTACCCAAGATAGGGCTGTCGAAACCCGCTCGCGATGACCCGGTACCCTCGGCCATCTGCATTCACCTTCACGACCACGCCATTGTGCTTGCCGATGGTCGACCCGATCTGCCCGCCCAATGCGAGGTAAAATCCCCCGTCACCCGCTGCGATGATGTCCATCGGATAGTTCCGTGTCTCAGCCGATTGCGCCACCACATTGCAAAAGTTCTCGTACCAATCTGCCTCACCGTTCCCATCCAGATCATGCAACCGGATGATTCCATTGCGGTCGAAAACATGGATGACACCGCCCTGCAAACAAAGACTTTGCGGCTCGTTGAGCCCTGACGCGTAACGACGCCACTCTGCAGCATCCGTCCCAAATCCGCGCACAATCCAGACGTCGCCGTCAAATGTCAGGATTGCTGCTGTGCCGTCATCAAAGAACTCCAGATCCGTTGGCCGAACGTTGCGCCTCCACGGATTGTCCAAAGGCAACGGGAGTTCATCGAAGACCCATGCTGAATCCCGAGAAGCCAGTTGATTCCGACCCAGATGCACTGGTCGCTCCCAAATTCGATTTGCCGCCGAAACCCTCTCGGAGGCCACACCTTGCGCGGTGCGTGCCATGCCGCTTGCCCCGACCTCAATGCGATGAGCTGTGGGCACATCGGACGCCGACAACGAGAGCCAATCCTCCGGGCCAGCTCCCACGCGCAGCCTGATCGCAGAGGTGCGCGATCCCACATCCACATGCCGCACAACTCCATTCGCATCCGCCTGAAGGCGTTCCCGCACAACCGTGGCACCCACCGTGTACTCGATCATGGCCCCATCCGCTACCAACCGAACACCTGAGAACCGTCCCATCTCCGCCGCGATCGGGCCCAGACCCAGCTCACCGGGCTCTGCCGAACCACGATCCCTCGGATCCACAAGCACAGGCGCCGCAGAGGTCGAAACACCAGGAGAGAGCGGACTCGCCTGGATCAACGAGCCGATCGGATGCGGCAACTCCTTCTGCCCTGCTGCCGCCTTCCGAGCAGGTAACCGATAGCTACCCGATGCCATCCCCTCCATCGACAGATATTCCCCGTCCTCGTTCTGCCGCCAGATCAATGCCCAACGAAGAAGGTCAGGATCAAAGCATCCGAACACCCCGTCCCCCGCCTTCACCACAATGCCACGCGGGATCAAGTTGTCCCCGAACGGCGATGTTCCAAACCGGCGAGCGTCCACGGTCTGCGTGAAAAACGGGAACTCCTTCTCCACATAACTTCCGAAAGGGGAGTTCAATGCAAGGTGCGCTCGGTCTTGCGCAACGAGTGGTGCCACCGCACCACACACACCGAGAATCAAACAAATCGCAGCACGCATGCGAGAAGAGTGTCCCACCCTGAAACCCGCCGCAAACCCCCGTT
>CAZAZT010000175.1:0-1217 GCA_964489645.1 uncultured Chthoniobacteraceae bacterium
CCGATTTACAACACGGCGAACCTGACCTTGTCGGGTGACATCTTTGCGGATGGGGTGACGAAGTTTGGTGCGGGGACGTTGATTATTGGCAAAGACCAGAATGATGCAGCACGGGGGACGGGGAACGGTTACGGAGGTGGATGGTTGGTGACGGAGGGGAACCTCACGCCGGGCACGTTTGGGGCGTTGGGGAATACGGGGACGGTGTCGAAGCCAAACCTCGTGGTGTTGAGCGCGAGCAACACGACGGTGAATCCTTGGTTGAACCTCACGCTGAACTCGGGGAACGCGTTGAACTCGACTTACACGTCGGGCCGGATTGTTGCGGTGGATCAGGCGACCTTGAACTTCGATCCGGGCGCGAACGACCGTGTGCAGTCGATCAGTGATGTGGAGGTGCAGTCGACCGGAGGCACGTTGATGGACGCGCAGTTACGCGTGTTGTTCACGAACACGAGGCAGCGTTCGTTCCTGCAATCGGGCGTGCTTTCGTTGACGAACGCGGACGCGTTCACGAATGGGGGAGCGGCGGTGAACGTTTCGTACGGGGCCAACCCCACAGCGGGCGTGATTTCCGGGTTCTCGGTGGCGTCGTTGTCTGGTTCAAACCGTTTGACCAAGTGGGGGCAGGGCGCGCTGTATGTGCGTGGCGATTCGAGTGTGGCGCGGGTGGCGGGTGATGGGACGGCGTATGGGCCGTTCACGGGAGCGGTGAACATCGAGCAAGGGCCGCTGACCATCCTGCATCCGAACGCGTTGGGATCGGGGACGGTGACGGTTTCGCGGTACGGGACGTTGGACATCGCGACGACGGGGTACACGGGGACGCCAGTGTACCAAGCGGGTTCGCTGGAGCGTTGGTCGGTGAGTGGGGCGCGCACGGGGTCGGTGAACCTAGGTTCCGCGACGGTGCAGGTGGCGAACGATCAGACGGGCAACACGGCGACGTTGACGTTGAACAACGGGGGGATCGAGGGCTTCTTGGCGACGGATTCGAATGTGGCGACGGCGTTGGGCGCAGCGGGCTTGGTGTACCGGACGGTCGGGTCTGGAGTATCGTTCGTGTTGAACGGGACGAATACACTGGGGCAGAACATCTTTGCCGGAGCGAACGGTCTGGATAACGGCGTTACCCCGACGGGCGTTTACAACCCATTAAACGCCACGCCGAGCGGGGTGGTGTTGGAGGTGAAGGGCAACATCAGCGGCACGGGCGG
>CAZAZT010000175.1:1317-6299 GCA_964489645.1 uncultured Chthoniobacteraceae bacterium
GTGCAGACCTTGACCAATGCGAACACGTACAATGGCGGGACGGTGGTTGAGGCGGGCAAACTGGAAGTTGTGCCTTTGGCACAGGGCTCACCATTCGGCACGGGCAATGTGGAGATGAAGGGTGGAACGCTGCAGTTGACGGGGATTGCTGGCGCGGAGACGAACACGACGATTCCCGAGTTGAAGGTTTCTGCGCCGGCGGTGGTCGCGGTGGATGCGACGGCATCTGGCGACAAGACGCGTCTGACGCTTGGTGTATTGAAACGCACGGATGGAATGCTGACGTTGGTGTCTACGACGGGCCCGTTGGGAGGTGCGTCCACGCGTGAGCGGGTGACGGTGACGGATGTGAACGTGCCGTTGATGTCGGGTGGAGTGATCCCGTGGATCTTCGCGCAGAGTTCGCCGACGGATCCGACCTTGAACATCGTGGGGCTGTCCGGTTCGGACATCGTGTGTTTGACGGTGGGGACGGACATCAACTTGGTGCCAGCTGGAAATCCGTTCATCGCGACGACGTCGACGGTCAACACGTTGACGGGCAACATTGCGTTGAGTGCCTTGCAGTTGAATGCGACGACGGTGGACGGTGCGTTCACGGTTGGCGTCTCCTCCGGCGCTCAAGCGGCGTTGGTCTTGAACTCGGGCTCCTTGGTATCGGCGGCTGCCGTGGATTTTGGGACGAACCGTGGTCGAGTGGTTGGGGGAGGTTTGAGCGGGTCCGAAGTGTCTGCGTCCATCCGAGGGAGTGGGGGATTGGTTGTCGAAGGGTTGCAACCGATCACCTTGTCGGGCAACAACCTGTTCACGGGAGGGTTGTCCATCTCCGGTTCGGTTTTGGTCCCATCGGATGCGGCTCTTGGTGCGGGTTCGGTGGCGTTGGGTTCGGGATCCTCCGTGGCGTCGCTGACATTGACGGGCGACCTGACGACGACGAAGGCATTGTCGTTGGAATCGGTGTGGGGTGTTGACGTGCGCGTTTCGGCGAATCGGTCTGCGGTTTGGAATGGAGCGGTGAGCGGATCTGCTGCGGTGACGAAGCGGGATGCCGGTGTGTTGGAGTTGGGCGGGGCTAACACGTTCACGGGAACCCTGACCGTGGCCCAAGGAATCGTTCGGGCAGCATCGAACAATGCGCTGGGGAATGTGGCTGCGGGGACGTCGATCGCCTCGGGAGCAGCATTGGAAATTCCCGATGGCGTGGCGCTGGCTGCGGAGCCTTTGGGTGTGACCGGATCGGGTGTGGCGGGAGGAGGAGCGATTCGAGGATTGGGTGTCGCGAGTGTTTCCGGACCGGTGACGTTGGGTGGCGCGTCGACCTTCGTTTCGACGTCGGGGAAACTGACCTTCACGAACTCCGCGACGGTCACGGGGACGAATGTGGGATTGACGATTGGTGGCGCGGGAGATGTGGAGATCCAGGGAGTCCTTTCGTTGGGCAGCGGGGCTTTGTCGAAGACTGGATCGGGTGTGTTGAAGCTGGCGGGAGCAAACGTGTTCAGCGGCGGGATCAACCTTAATCAGGGTGTTCTCGAGTTCGGGTCGACGGCTCTGGGCACGGGTCCTGTCCGAGTATTGGACTCCTCGACGGTTCGATGGGCCGCTGGGAACACGTCGGACATCGCGTCGACGTTGGTGGTGTCGGATGCGGTGGGATTGGTCTTGGACACGAACGGGAACAACGTGTTGATGGCGAGTGCAATTGGGATGTCGGGCACGGGGACGTTCTCCGTTACGAAGGACGGTGTGGGAGCGCTGACGCTGCAGGGTGCGAACACGTTCTCTGGCGGATTGGCCGTTCGGGCCGGTGCGGTGCGCATCGCTGACGTTGCGGGCTTGGGTTCGGGAGTGGTGAGTTTGGAGGGTGGCGCGCTGAGTGGTTCGGATGCGGGCACAGCGCGGGTGATCCCGAACGATTTGGCTTTGATCGAGAGCTCCACGTTGGGAAGCGCGACTCTCGGGGCGAAGCTGACGTTTGACGGGACGGTGACGATGAATGCGGCCAAGACGTTGACGGTGCTGAGTGAGGTGGAGATGACGGGTTCGGTGACGGGCACGGGCGCATCGATCAAGTCGGGTGCGGGCAAGTTGACGTTCAGTGGATCGGTCTCGTTCGGATCGCTTCGCGTGCAGCAGGGGACGGTTGAGATCGGCAATGGCGGCACGTCGGGGAATCTGACTGGGCCTGTGCGGGTGGATGGGGGATTGGTGTTCAACCGGAGTGACGCGTTGTTGTACGCGGGGGCGTTGACGGGAGAGGGAACGATCGAGAAGTCGGGTGCGGGCGTGTTGACGCTGACGGGGTCGAACGCTGGATTCACGGGAGAGATGAAGCTGCTGGCTGGGACCGTGCGGATCGGGGGGCCTACCGCGTTGGGAGAGGGATCGTTGTCGATTGAGGCGGGAAGATTGTCGGGCTCGGACGCATCGACGGATCGGACGTTTGCGGGTCCGGTTTCGATGAAGGGGAGTGTGGCGCTGGGGGATGGGACGCAATCGGCGGCTTTGACGCTTTCTGGGCCGATCACGTTGACTGGGGCGTTGGCGTTGGCGGTGGATAGTCCGGTTACCCTCTCGGGCGGCTTGGGCGATGCGGATGGCGGCTATGGCTTGACCAAATCTGGGGCGGGTGTTTTGGCGTTGGGAGGTGCAGGGACGTACGGCGGCAACTTCACGATCCAAAGCGGAACGGTTCAGTTGTTGAGCGCTGGTGCGCTGGCCTCTGGCGCGGGGAAAGGGAACCTTGTGATGAACGGCGGGGCGAGTTCTGCGGGGGTACTGGATCTGAACGGTTTGAGCGTGACGGTGAACGGCTTGAATGGCAGTGCGGGAACGGTTCTGCCGACCATCCGGAACAGCGCATCGGAGACGGTCTCGGTTCTGACCTTGGGCGCGGCGAATGTGTCGGGAACATTTGCTGGGGTGATTGAGGACAATGCAGGGAGCGGCGGGACGGTGGCTGTGACGAAAGTGGGCAGCGGAACAGCAGGGTTCTCGGGAGTTCACACTTACACGGGGGCCACGACGGTGATGGCAGGGACGCTTGCGTTGAGCGGCAGCGGATCGGTTGCTTCGGCATTGATTGATGTCCGGTCGGGGGCAGTCCTCGATGTTTCTGCGACGACCGCGGCCTATGCTTTGGTGAACGGGCAACGTCTCAAACTTGCTGGGGCGGTGGTTGGCGATGTGGTGGTGGGAACCGGTGCTGTTTTGGAACCTGCCAAGGGTCTCGCAGCGGTTGCGACCGCCGGATTGAACGTGGATGGGACTGTTCGCGTGACCTTGGGAACACCGGGCACGGTTCTGTTGCCGGGAGTGTCCGATAGGATTGATGCGGGCGGCGATCTCGTCCTGGGCGGCGCAAGCAAGCTCGCGTTGGTTGACAACGCAGGGGCCTCTGGAAAGGGATCGTTTGGCGCAGGGCGCTATTTCATTTCCAGTTATTCTGGCACTCGGACAGGAGAGTTCGCGACGGTTGAGAATCCTAACAGCGCCACGCTCCATGAGAGGGTGGTGTTTGATGACGATGCGCGGTCGATTTTCGTTGATGCGTATCGATTAGCCGTTGCGAGCATGCCTTCGACGGAGGTGGTGTTGTCCTCGGTGCGCGAAGGAACGGCATTCCAAGTGTTCAAGTTGGCGGTAGGGAACACGGCCTCGGCGGATGGGTTCAGCGAGAAACTGAATGCGAGCTTGGGAACGACGACGGGAGATGCTGTGAAGTCGGGCGCGATCACGCAGTTAGCGGCAGGGCTGACGGATTCTACGACGCTGGGCCTCACGTTGAGCGACACCACCTCTGCGGGAGCCAAATCCGGAACGGCTGTGCTTCAAGTGTCAACGGACGGCACGGGCACGAGTGGCTACGGGGCGAGTGTGTTGGGCTCGCAGGTGATGAATGTGAGCGGGAAGGTGTACCGTTTAGCGGTGGGCACACCCGCGTCGGCGAGTATGGACCTTGGTGCTGTGCGATTGAACGGGACGTTCACCGCGCAAGACCTCTCCGTTTCGAATACCGCGCTCTCAACCGATGCTTTCTCGGATCGTCTGCGGATTGCCACGGGATCTGTGACGGATGGGTTCACGATCACGGGGTCGGCGCAGACGTTGGATGCTGGGGGGGCTGGAACCTTGGCGGTGGGCTTCGGCGGATCGACGGCAACAGCGGGTGCACTCACTGGAACAGTGGGAGTTGCGTTGACCTCGGTTGGGCGTGCCGGAACGGGGTTGGCGGATGTGGCACTGACACCGCTGAGCGTTTCCGTGTCGGGTGCGGTGTATCGTCCTGCGAATCCGGTGCTAGCCGCGTCCACGTTCGATCTTGGTCACATTCGTGAGGGCGAGTCGTTCGCCACGCGCGCTCTTGCTTTGACCAACGATTTGCCGGTTGACGCCTACAGCGAGAAGCTGAATGCCGTGCTGGGGGCGGTGACAGGCACTGCGACGAAATCGGGTGGGCCTGTGGCGCTGCTTGCCGCGGGTGCGACGGACAACTCCCTGGTGGTTGGGCTGGCGGGGACAGCGAGTGCGGGCGCGAAGACAGGCACTGTGGCGGTTGGATTGGAGACGGATGGCGCTGGGACAAGCGGTCTTGCGAAAGCAGCGTTGTCGGCCCAGACGGTCAGTTTGTCGGGGAAGGTCTATCGTTTGGCGGTCGGTTCGGTGCCGGCGTCAGTGGTTCTGGATGCAGTGCGCGAGAGTGAAGCGTTTGCGACCAAGGGTGTGACTTTGAGCAACACAGCGGCAGGGGATGGATTCTCGGATGACCTTGCTGCGGTGATCTCCACCGCGAGCTCCGGTTTTTCAGCTACGGGGTCGGTGGTGGCGTTGGCTGGTGCTGGCTCGGATACCTCGACCTTGCAGGTAGGTTACACTGGGTCGACCGCATCAGCGGGTCTGTTGAGCGGCACGGCCACTGTGGCGTATACCTCGAAGGGCCGAACCGGCACAGGGTTGGCGGACACGAATCCGTTGCAGACCTC
>CAZAZT010000176.1:0-6251 GCA_964489645.1 uncultured Chthoniobacteraceae bacterium
ATGACTCCGCCCCTCCCATCGCACCACCCCACTAAAACTCCCTCCCGACGTGCTCGTGATCTGCACCGCCCCATTCCCCCCAAAAAACGCCTTCTGCTCCGAAACCCCTCCTCCGCCAACCACCCTCTCCCCCACCAACCCAAAATACGCTCCCTCGCGCCCCCCATACGCCCCAACCATCCCGAACACCACAAAACTCAAACCCAACAACACCCACCTCCCCACCCTCTCTCCCATCGCCCCGAACATCTCACTCCCCACCATCCCTCCCAAACTCTTCGTTATCGCCCAGTTCTTCATGAGTAGTTCTCCTCCAATGAGCAGAATACGTGCAGCGTCTGACCGTTGTTTCCGAAAATCGAACGGACTGAACGGGGATGCCTTGTCGTTCCCACGCGAACGGGCTCAGGATAACCCATGCGCCTTCGGTTCCAGATTCTCCTCCTCCTGCTTGTGAGCCTCCTCGATCTCTTCCCTGTCAGGGCCGCCGAATGGCGTGAGGTCTGGCGAGATGATTTCGATGGAAAAGAGTTGGACTGGAGGAAATGGGCTGCCGAAGAGAACGGTCACGGCGGGGGCAACAACGAACAGCAATACTATCTGGACCGCCCCCAAAACCTGCGCGTTGAAGACGGTCATCTGATCCTGGAGGCACGGCAAGAGGCGTTGAACATCGCTGGCGTCCAGAAGAAGTTTTCCTCTGCGCGCATCCGGACGAAACGGCGCGCAAGTTGGCTCTACGGTCGGATCGAACTGCGGGCAAAGCTGCCGGCGGGCAAGGGGCTTTGGCCGGCGTTTTGGATGTTGCCGGTCGAGGAAAAGTATGGGCCGTGGGCGGCGAGCGGCGAGATCGACATCATGGAGTTCAAGGGTCAAGAGCCGAACCAAGTCCACGGAACGCTCCATTTCGGTTCCGCCTGGCCACGCAACCTTTCCAAAGGCGGAATGTACCGTTTGCCCAAAGGCGATTTCACCGACGGATTTCACCTGTTCGCTCTGGAGTGGGAACCGGGAGCGATCCGCTGGTTTGTGGACGGGGTTCAGTACCAGGAGTTGAAGGAGTGGACGACTCCGGGAGCCGCGTTTCCTGCGCCCTTTGATCAAAGCTTTTATCTTGTGCTGAACCTAGCTGTGGGTGGCGGCTTTGTCGGTCCAGTGGACGAGGGCACCCGTTTCCCCGCGCAGTTTGTCGTCGATTACGTCCGAGTGTTGCAGCGTTGATCTGTTTGACTGCCTCAAACCTTGCCTTTGCGGCGATTAGGGTTCACATTCACCGCGTTTTCTGCGGCGATTATGGCGTTTATTCACCAACAGGCGGACTGGCCGGATTTCAAGTGGGACGCTCACAGCCTATGCTCGCTTCTGGCTGAGGTGAGAAACTCTCAGGGGCGCTTGTTGGGACGCATGAACGGTCTTGGGCTTTCACTCAGGGCTCAGGCCACCCTGACGACACTTACGGCAGATGTCACCAAATCGAGTGCCATTGAAGGTGAGTTTCTCGATCAGGAACAAGTGCGCTCATCCATTGCGCGCAAGTTTGGATTGGATGTTGCTGGGATGGTTTCGTCATCACGAGACATCGACGGGATTGTGGAGATGCTGTGGGATGCCTCGCAGAACTTCCGGCAACCATTGACGCCTGATCGGCTCTTTGCATGGCAGGCAGCTCTTTTTCCCACGGGAAGAAGCGGCATGACGCGCATCACCGTGGGGGGGTGGCGTACCGCTGAATCTGGCCCAATGCAGGTGGTTTCGGGAGCCATTGGCAGGGAGCGGGTCCACTTTGAAGCGCCTGCTGCGGAGAGAATACCAGGGGAGATGGATCAATTTCTGACGTGGCTTGAGCAAGACCAAGGCATTGACCTCGTGTTGAAAGCTGGGATCGCCCATCTCTGGTTTGTGACCATCCATCCTTTTGAAGACGGGAATGGACGTATTGGCAGGGCAATTGCAGACCTGCTGCTCGCAAGAAGTGATGGGGTGGCCGAGCGCTTTTACAGCCTGTCGTCTCAGGTCGAGGCAGAGAGGAAAGGGTATTACGAAAAGCTGGAGGCATGTCAGCGTGGGGGGCTCGACATTACCATCTGGTTGAGGTGGTTTTTAGAGTGCTTTGGACGGGCGTTGAAAGGCGCCGAGGGATTGCTGGAACAGGTGTTGCGCAAGGCGCGGCTTTGGGAGCGCATCAATCAAGGTCCCGTAAACAACAGGCAGCGAGGGGTGATCAACCGGCTTTTGGATGGCTTTGACGGAAAACTCACCTCGTCGAAATACAGCACCTTAGCCAAGTGCTCCACCGACACGGCTCTCCGTGATATTCAAGACTTGGTGGGGCGAGGGGTGCTAATTCAAAGCTCCTCGGGCGGCCGAAGCACAAGTTACGAGCTTGCAGAATGATTTGGCCAGGAGGGTTGTTTTTTACGTCGTAACATATTTCTTTTCAGCCTTTTCTATCCACTCAGCCGTCAACTTTTTCATGGAGCACACGGCCTTTGGAAACAACCTCCTGCAAGAAAAAATCCCCTTCCTCCAGCCGCCATTTGATGTCCTCGGGATCTCGTACCAGCAAGTCTAGGGGGAATGCCCGAGGGATTCCTTCGCGGATTGCCAAAGCTCGATCCCTGTTCCGAGTTCCATCAGGCCCCTTGCGCATGACTACCATGAGGTCGACATCCGAATCCTCCGTTGGAGTGCCATAGGCGTAGGATCCAAACAACACGATCTTCAACGGGGCAAACCGTCTGGCCACCTCTGCCGCATAGGTTTCAATTTGCCGCAGGGAAATCACGGTGAGTTTTTTACTAGCGTCAAAGGTGCACTTCAATCTCTCGATGATTCGTAAGAGCTCTTCTGGGGCTCTTCTGGTCAAGTGCTGAATCCTGAGGTATTTGCACGGGCAGCCAGAACCTCTGAATCGCTACGAGACCCCGTCACAAAGTCACCCAGGATCCGGCCCCCCCACGAAGCGTTCCCCTCTCTCGAGGCGTGATGATTCTCGTGGACCTCGTCGGACTACTAAAGAGATCACACCGGAACGCTTGAGAGATAGGTAACTCCACGAACTCGTTGTCCGAAGCGCACCGACCCCGACTCGCGAGAAGAAACCTAACGCGTAGTCGTGGTCTCTTTTGCCTGGATCGATAACTTGACCGCAGACTCCTTCATGTTCGTGAAAGTGAATCCCACAGGATAGGGGGTCTTCAAAGCGGTATCCGCTTTCGGAGAAATGCCTCGCACAGTGACTTGTTTGCTACCCTGCTCCATGCCTTTCTGCTTCAGCAAATCAACCTTGCTTCCAGAGTTGAAAGTACCGAGCAATCTCGCAGAACCGCCCGCTGAAGGCTGCGCCAAAACCTGTATCTTCGTGCCAAACCCCTTAGGCAGGGATAACGAGGCAATCCTTTCCTCGCGACCAGAAGCAACACTGTACTGGAACGAGGACGCATACGGAGGGTCGCACCAAATGATGATGTTAGGCTTGATGATCGGAAAGTTCAGGGCCGTCGGTCTGCTCCACACAGGGCTGTTCGGGACAAAGGGGCTCGTGGCAGCGATCCCCGTGCCGGTGTTGATTCGAGTCATCAGAGTCGACACAGTCGTAGGCACCGACGAGTAAGGAGAGACACTCTTGTGTGTATACCTACAGGTGAACTTTGACGTGTCGAACTTGTATTCCTCTTCAACCTTCACAGCCGGGAGATCCAGAGACATGGCGTACCCACCGAATACCCTCACGCTAACGCTCCATTCCGATGACGTCTTGTAAGAAGTGCTGGTGTTCAGAACAACAGTCACCTTGATCGTGGAGGTAAATGTGCACAGCAAATCTCCGCCACTCGCATCGTAGTAGCTCACTGTGAAAATCGACTGTCCGTTACTTTCCTCAAAGCCATAAACGACTTTCAAAAAACCAGGGTTCACACTGTCCGTGACATACCGGTACATTTGCATGAACTCTTGGTGACTGTTCAAAATCGAGTTCGACGCTGGGCGCCCCGCGGACACGAGAACCTGCGTCACGGTGCCGGCGCCCGCGTACACACCGTCGAGGGTCTTTTCCACCGCGCGGGAGGGGCTGCAAAGGGTGAGGAAAGCCGCAACGCAGCTCATCAAACGGGTGTTGAACGGGATGGTTTTCATGAAAGGGAAACTCGGGGTTGGATTGCTTCTGCGTCGCTGAGGCGTTTCATCAACAGTGAAAAAGCAACCGCGACTTGCGACTATTCATACTTCCGTTAAGGAGTTGTGTTCAATGCCTTTCTCAGCTCATTTGTAAGGCTGGTTCCTAAACGTGCCGAGCTTGATTCCAGCCAAGCCTGCGCCCGTGCCGCATCTCCCGTCGCCCACGATTCGAATGTCTGGCGGGCGAGTTGGAGCCTCTGGTCAGGATTTTGAATGCCTGCTGCCCACTCGAGCGCTCTCGCCGGCGCAGCCGATGCGAGACTCTCCACCAGCGAGGCCATCGCAGCTTCACGCCCCACACCGAGAGGCAAATCAGCCACCCATCCCTCGGCTCGAGCACTGTCTGTGGCCGTCCAATGTCGCACTAAAGTGGAAATATTATGCGAAATTTCGTCCGGTGCCGTCAGCGAAAGCACAAAGACCGCAGCCTCGCTCGGCCGGTTTTGCGCCCAAGTGTTCACCGCGCCATTCAGCACCTCCCACCGGACAGAGCGATCCCCCAGCGAAATGGCCCAGTTCGCCGTTCCGCGAGGATCGTTGTCCGCCGCAGATGCCCCCAAGGTCGACGCGGCAGAAGCGGCGATCTCATCTTTCTGGACACTCTCAAAATATTCCCTCGCTGCTTTGGGGTCCAACTTCCCCCAAACCTCCAACGCTCGTCCGAAAGCAGCGCAGTCCGAGTTCGCACGCTGAAACTCCATGGCCCAAGCTGCCGCAGCACGAGGATCGCTTGCGCTCCATACCCTAACAACATCCTCCGCCACTGATTTCCGAAGGGCCGGTTCCGTCAACTGAGAAACCCATGCGGCCGCGGATGGCCCATCTCTCTGCGCCCACTTTCCCGCCAAATTCAGCGCAGCAGCCTCGTAGTTGAAATCCGCAGACATTCCCTCAATCCATTTTGCGGCCGCAGCCGGGTCCCTCTCAGCCCAAACACCAACTCCAGCCTCGAAAAGGTCCAACCTAGTACTCCCCTCAACGGAAGCCTCCGCCCATTCAAGCGCCGCTACAGGGTCCGTCTTGGCCCACTTCGTGAAGCGCGTAACCAGCTGTGCCCTTTGAGTTCGCGTCTCATAGGAAACCTTGACCGCCTGAAACTCTTTTCCGTCGTCGTTCACCGCGGTCTTCGACGGCGCAGTGTCCTTCATTGACCCGTCGCGATGTGGAGAAGAATCCTGCCCCCCCTGCAACATGCTTTCGGTCAGGATTTTTCCACCCCCTGATGCAGGGGCCTCCCTCTGACGACCGGATAAACCGAGACCCAGCCAGACGTTCACTGCCAAGGACACACCCAAGGCCAGCATCAAAAGGAGGTTTGAGCGAATACCGATGCGCATATGGCGGCAAACTGGAGCAAGTGAACTGGATCAGATCAGCGGGCTCATCTTCTCGGAACAGAACACCGCAATCCAAAGGACTCACATTACCGCCACATCGCGACTCTCTGTGCAAGGCGAACCTCATCGTCAACTCGCACCTGCACGAGAGGCTTGAGGTTCTCCGCAGAACACCTAACGACGAGGACCTCGAACGACGCGGAACCCGTGGAAGTCGTAGTTGCGATCGTCGGCATTATCGTAGTTGTCACGATAAGCGACCTTCGCCCCGCTGGCCACCCGAGATGACACTTACCGATGAGAGAGACCCTGTGACGTATGCCATTGTTGGCCACTGAGCAAACTTGATTTGAATGTTCCGTGGTGCTGGTGCGTCTGGTTGTTGGGCTTTCACCGATACCACTCCTGAAGGATTACCCTCGATGTCTTTTAGGGGAAGAAGATGGTACAGGGGATATCTTTGGGAGAATGCTGAGACTTGGGTAATGATCAGTAGCTCTCCGCTACTGAGATCTTTGTTCATCTTGATAGCCCAAAACTCCACCGATTGTGATTTTGTGATCTTGCCATCTCCGCTATAGTCAGATTGTTCGACCTGAACAGGGAAAATGTCACCGAGTGTGATTCCCGCATTTTTGGGTTCCTTTGATTTTGATGGTGGCACACCTATCGATTCGTCGGTAAGTCCAAACACAGCGAATGCTAACGAGAGGAAAATAACGGCTTTAAGCTTCA
>CAZAZT010000177.1:0-6218 GCA_964489645.1 uncultured Chthoniobacteraceae bacterium
GACCTTTCTCCAGCTTGATAGCACCAAAAACCTGCAATGACGGCGACAACCAGCAACCCGAGAGAGAAGTGAGAAACCCAACGCTCCACCATCCCGTACCGACGAATCCCCTCCTCTTCCGCACCGCGCAACAAAGAAGCCATTCGTGAGATTGTCGAAGTGCCTGGCGGTTCAACGCATCGGACCACCACAGTGCCTCCCAAGTTCAATGCACCAGCCACCACACCTTCCCCCGAAAACAATCGACGAGGCTCAGATTCTCCCGTGAACCAACTCACATCGCTCATCGATTCCCCAAACTCAACGATCCCATCCGCCGGAAACCTCTCGCCAGTACCGACCTCAAATCGATCCCCTGAAACAATTTCACCAACCCCCACTCGCCGCCTTTCCTCCCCCAATACAACCGTCACCTGCTGAGGTTGCAGTCGCGCCAACTCCTCGAGTGCACGCCCCGCCTGTTTCCGAAGCCGAGCCTCGATCCACCTTCCCAGCATCTGCACAAACACCAATCCGGCAGCAGATTCAAAATACACCGTCCCGCCCATCCGCATCCCAATCAAACTTACCACCCAAGCGACTAACCCGCCCGTCATGACTGTGACATCCATGCTCAATGTCCGCGATAAAAGGGCTTTCCAAACCGCAACCCATCGCCTCCAAGCGCATCCAAATAGAACACATCCCGAAAGCACGGCCGCAAACCAACCCTCCGTTGCAGCCGACCCATGGAATCCAAACAGATGTGCGGTCATGGTCATACCCGCCAACGGGATAAAAAGGATCCCAGCGCACACCAGTTCAGTCCCCTCTCCCCCGCGTCGCCCGCTCGGTTCGAGAACTTCAGGATCCTCCACCTTGAACCCCAATGCCTCAACCGTCTGCCGAACCCGATCCCGAGTCACCGCACCGTTCAACATCAAGTCCCCATCAACTCCCAGTCGCACCCACCCAACGCCCGGAATCTTTTCCAGCGCCCCGCGAATCCGACCAACACACCCCGCACAATGGATCCCATTGACCTTGAAGCGCTGATCCAAAGAACCGGTCATTGTCGCCTCTCCACGTTCAGCGAGTCTCAGCCCTCACCCACTCAAGGTAGGACGGAGCACCATCATCCACTTTCCAGACGACAAACGCGGGAACTTCATAGGGATGCGATCGAAGCGCCGCGCGCAACTCATTCAACCGCGCCCCCGTCGTTTTCATCAACAGCCCACACTCCTCCCCAACCTCAACCGAACCTTTCCACCGGTAAACCGAACGCATCCCCGAGAACAGATTTCCGCAAGCAACAATCCCCCCCTGAACCAACGGCATCAACCATTCCTCAGCGATTCCCCGCTCAGGAAAGGTCGTCCAAACCATGCAGATGTCGTCCTCTCCATCGTGCCCCACCTCGCTCCCCACACTCGTCATACCCCCGAAACGATCTCCCGCACCCCCTCGGCCGAGAAAACCACCCGATTCCTTGCAATCCACCCGCCACCAAGCACTTCGTCCCCTCGATAAAACACCGCAGCCTGTCCCGGAGTGACAGCCCGTTGCGCAACCGGCATCCGCACAATCGCCTTCCCGTCAGCCAGCGGAGTCACTGTCGCTTCCGCCCCAGGATGCGCGTACCGGATCTTGACCGTGCAATCAAAAGAACCGCTCGCGCAATCCGGATGATGCCACGAGAAATGGTCCACCTCGAACTCACCCACAATCAGATCCTCCGCCTCGCCCACAATCACACTCCGTGTCTGAGGGTCGATATCAATCACGTACATCGGCTTCGGAGAGCCTCCGGGTAACCCCTTGCGCTGCCCAATGGTGTACATCTCAATTCCCTCGTGCTCTCCCAACCGGTTGCCCTGCTTGTCGTACAAACCGCCGCGCTGGAACGCTGACTCACCCAAGTGTCCCTTCAGAAAAGCTTTGTAATCGTTGCCCGGCACAAAACAGATCTCCTGACTGTCCGCTTTGTCTGCAGTCCTCAACCCCAACGACCGAGCGATGCGCCGGATCTCCGTCTTCTCGATGCCGCCCAGCGGAAACAACGCACGCCGCAACTGCTCCTGCTTCAGACTGAACAGGAAGTAGCTCTGGTCCTTTTTCGCATCGACTCCTTTCCTCAGAACCGCGCGATCCTCCAAGTGCTCCACCACCGCGTAGTGCCCCGTAGCAATATAATCGGCCCCAATCGTCTTCGCCTTCGCCCAAAGGTTGCCGAACTTCACCTTCTCATTGCACATGACGCACGGATTCGGCGTCCGTCCCGCCTTGTACTCTGCCGTGAAATAATCGATCACCTGCCGTTCAAAACTTTCCGCCTCATCCACCACGTAGTGCGGAATTCCCAGCGAATGAGCCACCCCCCTCGCATCCGCAATCGCTTGCGGTCCACAACACTTATCCTCGGCGCGCGACAGACAATCCTGAGGCCAGACCTTCATCGTCACCCCCACCACATCGTACCCCTGCTCCTTCAATAACCACACAGCCACCGAAGAATCCACGCCACCACTCATCCCTACCAAGACCCGCGGCTTCCGCTCCCCGCTTTCAACAACGCTCGTCGACATAACTGAACAAAATAGATCAAAGCGCATCCGCCGCCAATCCCCCGAAATTGCCGTCAAACCAAGCCACCAAGTGCTGCCCACCGCTGACAAATCACGCTCCTCGAGTGTCGAGCCAGCGGCACACAAAACCGCGGAACCCCGCTCCGCACATCACGCTCTAGTGCGCCACCTTCACCACATCCAATGCCGTCAGGAAAAAAGCGCAGGTGAACCCGCCAATCGTGCTGATCGACACCACATCCCCGCCTTCCTCATACGCATGCGGAAACATCACCTGCGCAACCAAAGCCAGAATAGCGCCCCCAGCAATCGCCTCACACAACCCCAGAATCGCAGGCGGCGCCGTAGGCAGAAGGATATTCCCAACCGCAGCGCAAACCGCTCCGATCAACACCAGCGACCCCCACAACGAATAGATCTTCAACTTGGAATAACCCGCCTGCTTCATCGTGTTCGCCGACGCCATCGCCTCAGGCAAGTTCGCCAAGAAAACCGAGATCAGCAACGTCGGATTGAACGAGGAGAAGCCCAAAAATGTGGCTCCAATCACCAATGAACCCGGAATCGCGTCAAGGATGTTCCCAATCCAGATCGCCAAAGGATTTCCGCCGCCGTGCTCAGCCAACGCTTGCTCCACCTCGCCAGAACTCAATCGCCGAATGCTCTGCGTAGCCAACTTCGCCCATGCCGCTCCGTCTAACATGTCCGCCTGCTGCTTGATGTGCTCCAAAGTCCGATGCTCGACCAACGCATGCACCGCTTCCTTCATCTTGGGCGAATCATGCAAAACATGATCGAAATCCGCCTTCTCAATCCGCATCCCTTGGATCGCCGTCTCCGCAGTGACCGTCGCGCTCCTCGGCGCACCACTGATCAACGCCATCTCCCCAACAATGTCCCCATCCTTGATCTCCGCAATCCGCTTCGGCTCAGGATTCCCCTCACTGGCGATGAAAACACCAAGCGTCCCTTGATCAATCAGATACATGGCGTCGCCAGAATCGCCCTGCTTGAACAATGTCGCTCCCAACTCGAGCTGAAAATCCCGGATATAAGGCAACAACGCATCAATCTCGGACGGCGGCAAAGAACGAAGAACGGCGTTGCGCCCCAACCGTGCCAGCAAAGCCTTGGCGTCCTCACGCTTCCGCTCCAAAGCAAAAGCCTTCGCCGTGCTCTTGTGCCGCGCCGCTCCCCCAAAGTTCGCGACAGCTCGGTTGCAGAAAAAATAGACCAACCCCCCAGCAAAGAATCCCCCAGCAACAATCAGCCACGCCTTCACATTCGAAACATCCGCGTTGACCAGATGTTGCGTCGTGCCAAACGCCAGATCAACCGCCAGCGCATTCACCAAGGCTCCCGACCCAAACGCTAGGATATTCGCGATCAGCTTCTCACCCGCTTTGAACGTCAAACCTAACCACGCCCCGATCACAACGGACGACATAGCGATCGCAGCCAACAGAGCCGCTATCAAGACCCGCCCAGTCGAGGCCGCTTCAGAAGCCGCATCAGCGGACGCAAACACAAAAGGGATATTCATAGACGCATTGGATTCACACGAGTTAAAGCGAATGGCATACCGAGTCCGCACATCACTCGGCGAAATGAGCAGATCGATAAAAAAGACGCCTCCTCAGTGACTCCACCAAGGAGGCCGATCCGCAAAACATCAAAGCCCCTTGACGGCATCCACAACCGCTTGGGTCGTGATCCCCAACTTCTCCATCACCTGATTTCCAGGGGCACTCATCCCAAAACGATTGATCCCAATGACCTTCCCGTCCAATCCAACATATCGGAACCACAGACTGTCCACACCTGCCTCAATCGCCACACGCCGACGGCACCCCGACGGCAGGACGCTCTCGCGATAATCCGCCGACTGACGATTGAAGATCTCCATGCTCGGCATAGACACCACGCGGACACCGCCACCCAGCTGCTTCGCCGCGTGAACCGCCAGATGCAACTCGCTCCCGCTCGCCAAGATGATCGTCTCCAGACTGCCAGACTCACGAATGGCCACGTACCCTCCACGCAACACCCCGTTCCGTCGATCTTCCACAGAGATCTCCGACAACAGCGGGATCGCTTGACGCGTCAAAGAGAGCAACGTCGGCCCCTCCCGACGGGAGAACGCGGCAGCAAAAGCGCCCGCCGTCTCTTCAGGGTCTCCAGGCCTGATCACATCCAAGTTGGGGATCACACGAAGGCCGCTGACCGTTTCGACCGGTTGATGAGTCGGACCATCCTCGCCAACGCCCACCGAGTCATGGGTGAAGATGTAAACAACAGGAAGCTTCGAGAGAGCCGCAATACGGATCGACGGACGCGCATAATCCGCAAAAACCAAGAAGGTCGCGCCACTCGCGTGGAAAATGCCGTCGTACGCAATCCCGTTCATGATGGCAGCCATTGCATGCTCACGGATACCGTAACGGATGTTCCGCCCTTCAGGTTGGGAAGGGGTGAAGTCCTTTGCCGCGCTGATGTAATTCAATGTCGAACCGTAGAGATCCGCACTACCCGAAACCGCCAAAGGAACCGCCTCAGCAATCGGCTGAAGCACATCGGATCCCGCTTTCCGAGTCGCGATTTTGGAGTCTGCTGCGAACGCAGGGATCTTGGATAACAACTCCGCAGCAGAGAGCGCGCGACCAGCCACCGCCCCCTCCAGCAGATCCGCCAACGCCGGATTCGCTGCACGCCACGCCGCGTATGTGGCAGTCCATTTTGCCGCCTCTACCGCCAGTTCTTGGCGCCGCGCCGCGAAAAACGCTTCTGTCTCTTTAGAAACGAAAAAGTGTTCCTCCGGCAACCCTAACCCCTTCCGCGCTGCGTCGATGAACTTTGCGCCCCCTTCTCCGTGCGCCTTGGCCGTCCCAGCAACTTCTGGGATTCCCTTCCCGATCAGTGTCTTCGCAACGATCATCTGAGGGCGGCCCTTTGCGGACTTCGCCTTCGCCACCGCATGGACAATCGCCGTGAAATCATGCCCGTCAATCGTCTGCACATCCCATCCGTAAGCCTCGTAACGCTTCGCCGTGTCCTCGCTCTGCGAAGCGCTGGCCATGGCGTCCAAAGTCACGTCGTTCGAGTCATAGATCAGGATCAGATTGTCCAACTGAGCGTGCCCCGCAAAGGCTGACGCCTCCTGAGCGACACCCTCCTGCAAACATCCGTCCCCAGCCAACGCGATCACATGCGCATCGAACAACGTGTGCGCTGCCGTATTGAACCTCGCCGCTGCCATGCGCTGCGACACCGCGATACCCACCGCATTCGCCACGCCTTGTCCCAACGGCCCCGTCGTGCACTCAACGCCCGCCGTCTCAAAACTCTCCGGATGTCCCGGGGTGTGAGAGCCCATCTTACGGAACGATTTCACCTCGTCCCTCGTCACCTGCGCGTAACCAGCAAGATGCAGCCACGCGTAGAGAAACATCGATCCATGCCCAGCCGAGAGAACGAAACGATCACGGTTCAACCACCGAGGCTCCGCCGGATTGTACGACATCGAAACACCGAACAGCGCCGCCCCAATTTCCGCACAACCCAGTGGCAAACCCAAGTGCCCCGAAGAACAGGTGTGCACCGCATCCATCGACAATCCACGTGACTCATTGGCCGCTCTCTGCAGCGCTTCAA
>CAZAZT010000178.1:0-6215 GCA_964489645.1 uncultured Chthoniobacteraceae bacterium
GTGCGTCTGGCGTGATGGTCACTGGCCTTTCTGTTGGGGCGGGATGTTTCCGGGGGATCGCAGGCCGGTGCCGACGCGTTCCGTGAGGGAGTCCCCGAGGTCGGCTCGGTGACTTTCTGCGAGAGCGAGCAGTTCTTTGACGAGGTGTGGGTGACGGCTGGAAACGTCGGTCGACTCAGCGGGATCCTCATCCAGATTGAAAAGGGATTGGGGGAGCTTTTCGACGCGGTAACCGTGTCGACTTGCGATTCCGGCGATCCCACTGTTCTCGATGGCGAGGGGATTCATTTTGCCCCAGTTGGAGGGCTTGCCGTTGGAGCCGGGCTCTGCAGCCACCTCGAGGTATTCGTGAGGCAGGTGCAGTTTCCAGGGGCCTTTGCGAACGGCGTGGAGGGCGGTGCCGTTGAAATAGGCGAACGTGTCACGTGGCGAGCGGTCAGACTTTCCCGCAAAGAGGTCGGAGGCATCCAGACCGTCGATCGTGCGGTTCGGGAGGGGTGTGTTGCAGAGGCTTGCGAGGGTGGGAAGCAGGTCGATGGAGGAGACGAGAGCGTTGGATACCGAACGGGGTTTGATGCGGCTGGGCCACTGCACGATGCAGGGTTCGCGGAGGCCGCCTTCGAAGCAGGTGAGTTTACCTCCTCTCAAGGGCCCGGCGCTTCCTGCGTGGTTGCCGTACGAGAGGAACGGGCCGTTGTCGCTGAAAAAGATGACCATCGTGTGCTCCTCCAAGCCGCGGCTTTTGAGTGCGTCGAGGATGGTGCCGACGGATGCGTCCAGTTCTTCGACCGCATCGGCGTAAAGGCCGGCTTTGCTGCGTCCGCGGAAAGATGCCGAGGCAGCGATCGGCACGTGGGGCATGATATGCGGCAGGTAGAGGAAGAACGGTTTGTCCTGATGTCGGTCGATGAAGTCGACGGCGTGTTTGGTGATGCGTTGGGTGAAGAGGGATTGGTCGGGATCCTTTTCGACTACGCTGTCCCCTTCGTACCAAGGGAGGGGTGGCATGCCTTCGATGGTGGGATGGGCGGGTCCGTTGTCATTTGAGTAGGGGAGGCCTGCCCATTCGTTGAAGCCGTTGCGGGTGGGGAAAAATGCGGGGAGCGTCCCGAGGTGCCACTTCCCGAAGCATGCGGTGGCATATCCTTTTGAGTGGAGGAGTTCTGGCAGGAGCTGTTCGTCGGGATGGATACCGGATCGGCTGGTGTGGTTGAGTGCGCCGCTCATCCCGATGCGGTTGGCGTAACAGCCGGACATGAGTGAGGCTCGGGAAGCGGTGCAGACGGGCTGTGAGACGAGGAAGTTCGTGAGGCGCAGGCCATTTGCAGCCATCTGATCGAGCCGGGGGGTGCGGATGGTTTTTGAGCCGTAGCAGCCGAGGTCACCGAACCCGAGATCATCGGCGAGGATGATGACGACGTTGGGTGTGCGCGATGTGGGGGCGGCGTGTGCGGGAGTTGCAAGAGCTGCGAGCAGCAGGGCGAGAGCCGCACGGAAGGTCTTCATTTGAGCAGGGTCTTGATGGCGGATGCGGCGGCCTTTCCGAGGAACTCGTTGCCTTCCGCGTTGAAGTGTACGTCGTTCGGGTTCTGCAGTTTGCTGAGGTGTGGTGTGATCGCGTTGAAGAGATCGTCCACGGCCACGTGATGACGTTTCATGACGTCTGCAGCGAGCGCATTTTTTTCGACAATGGAGGCAGCGGTCTGTTTGCCGTCTGCGGTATCGGGAATGGGCGTGGTTGTTGCCCACATGAGACGGGCTCCGGTCTGTTTCATGCGTTCGACCAGTTGTTCGAGGCGCGCGGTGTAATCGGCGGGGTTGGTGTTACGGTCGTGGATGCCGAAGTTGAAGTGGATGACGTCCCATTTTCCGTCACCCAACCAGACCTCGATATTCTTGATGCCGCTGGCTGTGGGCCCGCAGTTGGCGGGGGCGCGATGCACGTTTGCGATGCTGTCGAGTTCTTTGCGGACGGTTTGCGTGTAGGCGCGTGATACGGAGTCTCCGATCAGGAGCACGCGAGGGAGGCCTGCCTTATCGTCGACGAAGTCCCATGCGTTGGAGCGGCCAGCGACCTTTTCTCGCTTGTGGATCGGCAAATAAAAGGAGCCGAGCTGCGATTGGAGCACTCGCTCCCACTCCTGCTGGGCAGGGGGGAGTTTTGCCACGACTGCTTGGTATGCCTCTTCGAGTTTCTTGTCGGCTTCCGCCTTTTTCGCTGCGGCTTCGGCTGCATTGGTGGGTTCAGCGGATTTGGCCGCGGATTGTGCGTGGGCAGTGATCCCGCTGATGCAGAGCGTGAAGAGTGCGGTGACGATGCGTCTCATTGGCGTGGGTTTTGGGTGAGAGGGTTTGTCAGTTTCCGGTGAACTGCATGATGCGGATAGCGTTCCCGTTGCTGGTTGTGGATGGGGCGACCTTGAGGACGAGCTGATGTTTTCCGGCGGCGAGGTCGGTTCCGAACATGACGGTGCGCGGGTAGTGGAGACCTTTGCTGTAGGCGTGGAAGAGGTCCACGGAGAACGGTTTGCCGCCATCGATGATGGCTTCGACGGTGCCTGCATCGGGACCGGCCAAGACAAATGCTCCGACGGCGGTGCCTTCGAACTCGAGGGAAAGCTCTGCACCTGCGGAGGTTGCTGAGAGGATATCGAGACTGTTGAAGCGTTGTCGTTTACCGCCTGGGATGGATTTCCAATCGGGAACGCCGAGCGTCCATCCTTGCTTGATGACGGCTTTGGATGGAGCGATGAATCGACCGTTGCGGTAGCTGAGGGGATCGATGGGGGAGCTGGCTGAGTGCGGTTTGATGTTCGTTGCGATCGGACCGTTCCATTCGCGATCCAGAAGATCGTCGATCATCTTGGCGCAGATCGCGTTGCCGAAAGGGGCGGGGTGGACGCCGCCGAACTGTTTCCACGTGAGGTGTCCATCACGGATCTGGGTGGCGACCTCTTTCCCGAGGTGGATGGTGGAGATGTTGTGGCGTTCCGCGACGCTTTCGTGGGCGGCGACACTGAGAGGGACACCGCCTTTGTTGTAGGTCTCGATCATCCCTTCGTTCACGAAGAAGGTGACGACGATGTCCATTGCGGGGTTGGAGTTGCGCGCGTGTTGGATGATGCCTTCAAGACCGCGGATGCAGTTCTGTCGTGAGTGATGAGCGTCTTGGTCGTCGTTCACGGCGAACTCGATGAAGAAGAGGTCGATCGGTCCTTTGGAGAGGACCTCGGATTCGACGCGGAACGCTCCGGTGGTTGAGCAGGTGGAGGAGATGCCTGCGGCGATGAACTCGAACTCCGTTTGTGGGAACCGTTTTTTGAGTGAGGCGCAGACCATGGGGCGATATCCGTCCATTTCGGTGATCGACCCTCCGATGAATGCGACGCGCCCTTTTTTTGTCTGCTCGAAGATGTGGCGTGAGTTGGCGTAGGAGCCTCGGGGTTGCACGTTTTGTCCGAAGGCGGTTTTCCCCTCTTGCGCATGGGCGTTGGTTGACAACGGGGTGAAGGGCAGGGGGAGGGAGGTGGCAAGGACGAGGGGCAGGAGGCGGTGGAGGAGCTTTTTCATTGCTGGGGGAGGGGGTTGAGGAGTGTTCGATTGGGGGTTATTGAGCGGGCTGCATGCCTTGCAGTTCGTTCATGCAAAACCAGAGCATGCGAGGGAGGTGGAACGGTCCTTTGAACATGTTCCCTTTTGCGCGTTGGGCGAGGGATCCATCGCGGTGCAGGTATCCGAACCATTCGCCGTGTTCGGGGTCAGGGAAATGGGTGAAGCTCCAGTCATGGACGGTTTCGAGCATGCGAGCGTAGCGTTCTTGGCCGGTGAGTTTCCATGCGAGCAGCGAGGCGATGATCGCTTCGCAATGGGGCCACCAGAATTTCATGTCCTGCCAGTATTCTTGGACGGGCAGTCCCTTGAGATCGGTGAAGTAGAGGAGTCCGCCGTGCTCCTTGTCCCAACCTCGGTCCCACATCATGTCGAGGATTTTGCATCCGATTTGGATCCAGCGACTTTCGTTGCGGAGTCGGCCTTCGTGCATGAGGAACCATGCGCATTCGATGGCGTGGCCGGGGTTGAGGGTGCGGCCTTCTGCGTGATCGAGGAGGGATCCGTCGGGGGCGACGGTTTCCATCAAAGCGCCGAGTTCGGGTTTGAAGAAGTCGCGTTCGATGGTGTCGATGCTCCAGCGGATCCAGTCCGACAATGTGCGTCCGTCGAACGAGATATCGCCGAGGTGCAGGCGCAGCTCTTGAGCGGTCACGATATTGATCATGTGTGATCCGATGCCTTGTGAGGGGCGGGTACCGGTGTTTTTTGGATCCATGACGCCCGGTTCGAAGCTGTAGCGAAGGTAGGTGGAGTAGGCGTTGATGGCGTGTTCTCGGAGGGCATCTGAGCCTGAGAGGGTTGCGTTCGCGGCGTAACTGATGGCGGCGAAACTTTCGCTGAAGACGTAGCGCCGCATGCGGAGGGGGGCGCCTTCGCGGGTGACGGAGAACCACATTTTCCCGGAGGGTGAGTGGCAGAATGCGCGCGAGAAATCGCAACAGGAGGTCGCGATCTTGGCCCAACTGGGATCGGGCGAGACCGTGTTGTGGAGGGTGGCGAACATCCAACCGGCGCGGCCTTGGAACCAGACGCTTTTGTCGGTGTCGAGCACGCTTCCATCGCGATCGAGGCACGTGATGAAGCCGCCGTGTTCGTGGTCGGGGCCATGTTTCTCCCAGAAAGGGATGACATCCTTGAGCAAGGTGTTGCGGTAGTGGTCGGCGGAGAACGCGTCTTTTGCTGGGGCGGTTAGAGGGGGGGGTGTCATGAGTTTGCGACGGGGACGCAGTACGGGCCTTCGGGGAAAGCGGCGATGGATGCGCCGGACGCGCTGAGGGCATCGATTTCCGATTGGATGGATGCTGCGACGGACGCTGGAGCGGACGGGCGTGCATTCACGGAGAGGCGTTGGAGGGTGTCAGGAGCGATGCCGTGGGAGAAGAAGAGGAGATTTTCTGGGCCGATCTTGGCGAGGGTTCTGGCGTGCATCTGGAACTGCCATTGATCTTTGGTGAAGATACCGGGGCGTTGGATTTCATCGAGGAAGGCTCGCCAGTTGTGGGAGAATCGAAGCATGACCTCTTCGTATTCGGGGCTGCCGACCCCTTCGGAGGCATCTCCGAAGGCGAGAATACGTCCTCCCGGTCTGACTGCGGGGAGGGCGGAGACGAAGCCTTTGACGCACTGGTAGAAGGTCAGGTCGAGGGGGGCACCGCCTGAGCTGGTGATGACGGCGTCGAAGGGTTGGTGGATTTGCGGGCACGCGTGTTGGCGGACGAAGTTGCACGCGGCGGCATGGGAGTGTTCGAGTTCACCGGAGAATGCGGCGGAGAGGCGTCGTGATGCGTCGAGGACGACATTGATGGTGAAATCGGGGGGGACTGCTTTGGCGACGGAGAGCGATTCTTGGTGGAGCGGGTTACCTGCGAGGTTTGCGTTGAGTGCGAGGGGGTTGGCGAGAAAGGGGTAGCCGTGGAAGTTCCTTACGGTTGCGAGGGAGGCGAGGCCGGGGCAGATGGCTTTTCTTCCTCCGGAGAACCCTGCCATGAAGTGGGGTTCTACGAGGCCTGTGACGAGGCGGAAGCCTGCGTCGCAATAGGATCTGTTGAGGGTGATCGGGTTACCGGAGTGGGATTGTTCACCGGTTTCTTTGAGGGCTGTTGGGTCTTCTGCGCGGTGATCCTCGATGTGGAGGGAGTTCGCGATTTCGGCCCCGAACATGGTGACGTGTTCGTCGGGTCGGCTGGGTCGGTGCATTCCGGTGGCGACGAGGAGGCGGATCTCGTTTTGGGGCACGCCTGCGTTCAACAGGGTGTTGATGAGTTGTGGGAGAAAGGTGTGGTAGGGGATTGGGCGCGTGATGTCGGAGACGACGATGACGACGTTTCCGCTTCTGCGATTGCGGATGGCGGTGAGGAGAGGGTCGCCGGAGGTGGGATTCTCCCAAGAGTTGCGGACGACCTCTGCGTTGGGAAGGGAGCTCTTTGGGAAGGAGGGTTCGAAGAAAGTGGTGTGCTCTGGCAGGAGAAGCTCGAGCTCTGAGTGTCCATAACGAAAAGAACGCGGCACGAATCCGCGCCGCGTTCTCTCAGGGGAGGACGGTTTTCCGTCCGGACTCATTTTCCGGTCTCGGGTTTTGGTGCTGGAGCAGCGGGTGCCGGTGC
>CAZAZT010000179.1:0-6208 GCA_964489645.1 uncultured Chthoniobacteraceae bacterium
CCTGGGCGGGAACGGGATGATGAGATCGGAGACCTTGCTCGGGCGTTGAGTGATGGGCGTGCGCGTTGGCGGGAGGAGAGGCGGGCTCGGGAGGAGGCGGAACGATTGGCTTCGCTGGGTCGCATGGCTGCGGGTCTTGCGCATGAGATCAACAATCCGGTCACCGCGATCCGGATGCATGCGCAGTTGATGGAGGGGGAGGGCATTGCGGATTCGGTGAAGATCATCGTGAGTGAGACTTCGCGAATCGAATCGTTGGTGAACCAGTGGATGTTCCTCGTTCGACCGGAATCTGGTGCGACATCGCGGTGTGAGATGGCGGACCTTGTCGATGAGACGGTGCGGATGATGGAGCCGTTGATGCAGCACGCGCGGGTTCGCGTGCGGTGTGCGGTGGGGGCGGGTGGTGTTCTGGGGGATCGTCGCCGGATCCGCCAAGCGCTGGACAACGTGGTGTTGAACGCCATCCATGCGATGGTCGGGGGTGGTGTGTTGACGGTGGAGGGGGAGGTGGAGGGCGAGTGGTTCGAGTTGCGGATCAGGGATACAGGGCGGGGGTTTTCAGAGCGTGCCTTGGAGCACGCGACAGACCTGTTTTTCAGCGAGAAGGAGGGGGGCATGGGGATCGGTTTGAACGTGGTCCGCGAGATCCTCCGCGCAACGGGCGGCGCGCTCCGGTTGGCGAACGCGGAGGTAGGGGCGCTGGTGACCCTTCGTTTTCCATTGTACCGACCATGATCCTGATCATTGAAGACGAACCCTCGTTGGCTGCAGCTCTCGCTTTGGTGGCGAAAAAGCTGGGCCATGAATCTGCGCTGTGCGCGAGCGGGCGGGAGGGGCTTGAACGATTGGCGGAGGCGGATCTTGTGTTGTTGGACATCGGGTTACCGGACATCAGCGGGTTGGAGGTGCTTGAGCGCGCGAGGACCAAGGCACCGGATGTTCCGATCATCGTCATCACGGCGCATGGCACGTTGGAGAATGCGGTGACGGCTCGTCGGCTTGGGGCGGCGGCGTATCTGGTGAAACCGTTGAGTGTCAGTGACGTGCAGCAAACGGTCCGGCAGGTCTTGGAGGCATCCTCGCGCGAGGCGGTTGTGCATCGATCTGTGGCGGGGAGGACCTCCTTGATCGGTTCGACTCCGGTGATGCAGCGGGTGTTCTTGGAGATTGCACATGCGACGACCACGGATGCGCCTGTCCTGTTAACGGGGCCGACGGGTGCGGGGAAAACGGTCACTGCGCGTGCGATCCATCAGTATTCGCCTCGAGGGGATGCTCCGTTTGTGACGCTGCATTGTGGGGCGTTGCCGGAGCATCTATTGGAGAGCGAGTTGTTCGGTCATGAGCGGGGTGCGTTCACGGGTGCGACGAGCGAGCGGCGGGGGCACATTGAGCGTGCTGCGGGCGGGACCTTGTTCTTGGACGAGATCGGCGACATCTCGCCGGGCGTGCAGACCAAGCTTTTGCGGTTCGTCGAGGAGCGTGCGTTCACGCGGGTGGGGGGGCGTTCGGATATCCGTGTGGAGTCGCGATTGATCACGGCAACGAACAAGGACTTGAGGGAGGAGGTCAAGGCATCTCGGTTCCGCGAGGATCTGTATTACCGGTTACGGGTGTTGGAGATCGGGTTGCCGCCGCTGTGCGAGCGGTTGGCGGATGTACCGGCGTTGGCGGACAACTTTTTGGCCATGTCACGGCGCCCTGTCCGTCTGTCGGCGGAGGCTGAGGCGGCACTTCTTGCGCATCGGTGGCCGGGGAACTTGCGTGAGCTTCGGAATGCGATGGAGCATGCGTTGGCGGTGTGTGCGGGGACGATGATCCAGCGGCATCATCTTCCTGCGGAGCTTGTTGCGGAAGCGCCAGTTACGAGTGGGGACGGATTTGGTGAGGCGTTGCGAGGGTGGTTGGATGGACAACTGGCGGCGAAGCGGAGTTACCGCGAGATGCATGATGAGGTGGAGTCGAGGATGTTGAACCATCTCTTGTTGCGGTTTGGCGGGAAGCCGACGGTGTTGGCCCGGGAGACGGGGATGAACCGTGTGACGTTGCGTGCGAAGCTGGGGCGCAGGCTTGGAGTGGACGGACACGCGGGTTGACCTGAGTGCTTCGTCTGGATAGCGCTTGCATATGTTCTCAGAGATCGTGACGACGCAGCGGGGCAATCCATTGACAGGTGGGCATGAGGCGGTGGTCGTTGCGACTCGAGACAGGCATGGGATGCCTTTGCGGAACGTGTGTTGGACCGATTCGGGATTCATCGGAGTGGATCCGATCCCGATGGCTGACGTGGAAACATTTTACAAGAAGGAGTATCGGCAGGAGTACAAGGGGGCGGTTTCGCCGAGTGGTCGGCATGTGTTGCGGGCTGGTCGCGTGGCTTTGGGGCGGTTCACGAGGATCCGCGAGTTCTTCCCGGAAGTGGCGGACAAGCGGCTATCGACGCTGGATGCGGGGGCGAGTAGCGGTGAGTTCGTCTACCTGATGTCACGATTGGGGCACAAGGCATCGGGCGTGGAGGCGCACGAGGGTTACGCGGGGCATTCCAAGGAGGTGTTGGGGTTGGATGTGAAGAGCGGGGTGTTCTCGGAGTTCAAGGTGGAGGGGAAGCGATTCGATCTGATCACGATGTTCCATGTCCTTGAGCATCTTGAGTTTCCTGTCCAAGAGGTGGCGAGGTTGGCGGCGGCGCTTGCGGACGATGGCGTGTTCGTGATCGAGGTTCCCAATATCCTTCACCGTGGGATGCGGTTCTCGCACAAGTGGCATCGCGGGCATTTGAGCGGATTTTCCGCTCGCACTCTCCATGCGACGGCGTTGCGAGCGGGGCTTCAGGCGGTGGTGTGCGGGGAGATCGGTGAGGGTGGAAATCTTTTCGGGGTGTTCCGCAAGGGGCCAACGATTTCGGCTGAGGACGTGGCCTCACGTTTGGCGGGGAACGGGCCGGAGTTGTCGGGTTTGGCGGCGAACTCCGATGCCGACTATTTTGGGCGCGCATCCACGTGGTTGAAGCTGGCTCCCAAGATGTTCAGTCAGGTTGAGGAGCGTTGTACGGCGGGTCGGTTCAAGGGTGCGGCCGCGATCTTGGATGCGGTCTATTCCGCGCGGGTTTGAGGAATGTTCGCGCGTTGAAGTGGCGGTTGAGTTCGCCGGTCTGGGGATGCTCAGGGGAGGAGCGTCTTGCGGGATTCGATTGCGAGCACACCCATGATTGCGGCGACAGCGAGGATATCGTCCTCTGTGGCTCCTCGAGAGAGGTCTGCGCAGGGGCGTGCGAGGCCGAGGAGCAACTGTCCGTAGGCTTCTGCGCCTGACAGGTGTTGGACGAGTTTGGACGAGATGTTGGCGCTTGCGAGATCCGGGAACACGAGGATGTTCGCTCGGCCTGCGACGAGGCTCTGAGGGGCTTTCCGCATGCCGAGTTCTGGGAGGATGGCGGTGTCCGCTTGCATCTCCCCATCGATCTCCATTTCCACATTTCGAAGAGCGGCTTTCTGTCGGGCGAGCGCTGTGGCCGCAGCCATCTTGGCGGGTTGCGGGAGGCGACCGCCGCTGTGCGTTGTGAAGGAGAGCATCGCGATGCGCGGCTTCAGGCCGGTCAGGGTTTTGCAGAGCAGGCCGGTTTCCACCGCAATGTCCGCCAACTGCTCGATGGTCGGGTCTGGGATGACCGCGCAGTCTGCGAGGAACATCAACCCACGTTCACCGTACCGTTTGTTGGAAAGGTCCATCGCGGTGCACGAGGAGACGCTGCGCACATGCGGCAGGGGACTGACGAGCTGCAGCAGAGGGCGCAGGGTGTTCGAGGCTTCTTCTCCGGCTCCTGCGACGATGCCGTCCGCGTGTCCGTACTGGACCATCATGGCGCCGAAATAGTTCGCCTTTTTCATGGTCTCTTCCGCCTCGGCCTTTCCGAGGTCCCGGTACCGTTTCAGGCGGTTGAGACGCTCAACGAACACGGGGAGGTCGGACGCTTTGGGAGGGTTGATGATGCCCATGAACTGGGTGCTCACGCCGAGTTCTGTTGCCGCTGCCTCGATCTCGAGTCGGGGTCCGAGAAGGATTGGAGTGCCGAGCCCGAGCTTCACGAAACGGCCCGCCGCACGGATCACGCGAGGTTCTGTGCCCTCCGGAAAAACGATGCGCTTGGGATTCTTTCTCAACCGCTCAAAGACATGCCCGAGAAATCTCATGGGATCATTCTCCGGAGTTGGATGCCCCTACTGAAGAAAAATCGGAATCTCCGTCGCTCGAGATGCAAAGCGCTTTTTGGCAATGGATTGCGGGCTTGCGTATCCATGATGGAGCATTCACTCGGAGTCGGTGGCCAACGTGATGAAGTCGAACAGTTCTCCGTAGCGATGGTCGTCCAAGGTGATGTCCATCGGGACGATCTGAACGCCCCGTGGGATGGCTGACCTCTCCGTGACGATGAGTTTCACGGGAAACGTAGCACGGCTGCGTGGAGGGACTTGTCCGACGATCAGCTCCGGCTCGGCTTTCAACCCTTTGGGTAAGCGGAGTGCGATGCGATGGGATTGGGCGGAGTCGCGGAAGTTGCGGACGGTCACTTGTACGGTCAGTTCGGGCTGTTCGCGAAGGTCGGCTCGGTAGGGGTATGCGCTCACCCAATAAGGATCGAAGAGGTACTCATAGTTTTGATCGGGCAGCAGTTGGCGGAACGTTTGGATCATGTCCTGAGCCCATCGTTTGTAGCGTTGGATGAACGCGGCGGGTTCGGTCATGAGCACTCCGTGGGCGCCGACGATGATCTCTGGAGCGATGCGCTCCAGATATTGGGCGGCAACCAGATAGCCTTCACCGATGATGGCGCTGTTCTTGGCGTTGACGCATTCGTGTCCGTTCTGGGTTGCGTCGCTGGGGTCGCCGAAAATGTTGTCGCCGGTGAAGACCACCTTTTTCCCGTCGAGTTCCAGCCAGAGTGCGTTCCCGAACTCGGTTTGGCCGGGCATCCAATCGATGTGAAGTTTGTACCCTTCCCATTCCACGATTTCCCCAGCTTTGAGGATGCGATCGATCTTGGCTTTTTCGAAGCCGGCGTTGTAAGCGCCGATCATGGCGGGATAGTCGTAGGAGCGTGGGTTCTCGCACTTGTCGGCGATGGTGTCCATGGTCCAGAACTTGACCCCGTGCTCGCTGAGAGCAGGGAACAGGGTGAAATGATCGCCGTGCGAGTGGGAGATCCAGCATGCGTCAATCTGTTTAAGCCCAAGATGTTCCTTCATGTCAGCGATGAGCCGTTCGAGGACCACGCGCGAGAACAGTCCGCAGTCGAGCAGTAGTGCGTGGCCGCTATCGGCGATGAGGATGGCGAAGTTCTTGCCCGCCATCTCCGGCCCGAACATGTAGAGGTGCGGTGTGACCTGCACGATCGGCCCGGCTTTGGTCGGTTTGGTGGCGGGGTGCGGGCCGCGTTTGGAAAGCGCTTCGACGGGGTAGCCACGAAGATAATCGGTTCGGAAGGATTGGAGGCGGCGTTGGAACTCGCGGAACTGTTCCGCGGGTTTTCGGATGACGGGGCCGTGGGATGGGAAGGCGAGCTCGGCGTGTTTGTGGGATGCCAATCTTTCGGCGGAAGCGGCGAGGGCATCGATGCCTTTGGCGAAACCGTAGTCCCACTCGCTGTCGAACCAGTTGGTCAGGCGCGAGCCACCGTGCATGAGGCCGCCGGAGAAGAGGAAAGTCTGTCCTTTGCGCGAGAGGATGTAGCTGAGGGCTCCTGGGGAGTGGCCTGGGGTGCTGCGCGCGGTGAGAACGGAATCCGCGAACGCGAATGATTCGCCATCGGCGAGCCATTGGTTGGAGGGGATGGCAGCGGCGGGCGGACGGAGGAAGCTGGAGCCGTGGACGGCGAACTTGTCGGACAGCTTGGGATGCCATTTCCGAAATGCTGTGGGTGTTTCGAGGAATGCTTGCTCATCCTTGGGCGCGGAGACTGGTATTGGTAAAGGTCTCCTTTCCAGACCTTGGAGCAGTTCTCGGTGATGGGCGGTGAGGAAGATGCGTTCCACCTGCGAGACGCGGATGTCTTTCATTGCGTCGAGAACGGATGCGTCGCCGGGATCGATGACGATCGCTGACTGTCCGGAGCGGATGACGTACGAGTTACAGGTGTTGCGCCACCGGAAGATGTCGGGAGCGATTTCCTCGAAGGCTGCATGGGAGGTAGCCCACAACAGGGCTAGAG
>CAZAZT010000180.1:0-4285 GCA_964489645.1 uncultured Chthoniobacteraceae bacterium
TGATCCCCAGCAGCATGGACCTGTGACTCCGTTCCAGTCGCGGAATCTTCTGGGTCTGTCGCATAAACCGGTTCTCCCAGAACGTCCTGATGCAACGGTTCATGATCGCTAGGTTCGTCGGAAAAAGCGCGTTCCGCGCGGAGAACCTCATGGTCTGTGATGGAGTCAGCAGGAGTGTCATCCAAGGCACCCGCTTCCGTACCCGAGGCGTCGACAGGTCCGTCCGCTTCGTCGGGATGATCCTCCAGTTCCTCATCAGAGAGGTGGGCGGAGTGATCGTCCTCGTCGGTACCGTCCAGCTCGGGGACGGCTTCTTCAAGGTCTTCCGCTTTTGCATCGAGGACATCCAGCTCCTCAAGATCTTCGTCATCAGGCTCATCGAGCACAAGCGGCACAATGTCCACGGCCTTCAAAGCGGCCTGACTCTCGATGATCTGCTCTTTGGTTTCCACCCCAGGGGTCAACCCTTCGAAGAGGATCCCTTCATCTCGCAACACCTCAAAGATGTGCTGGAGCAGTGACCCGAAATAGCGCTGAACGACCACGTCTTTCGCGTCACGTTTCAACGCTTCAAAGTCTTCGAAGTCTTCCCGCAAAGTGACGCTCAAGACGCGGCGCAGTTCCGCTGCTGCATCCTCAGGAACAACCCCATCCACCAATCCGCGACCAACTCCTCGGACCTCGCTACCTGATCGGAACTCCTCGATCTGGGCCTGCAACTCGGTGTTCCGCACCTCAAGCTGGCGCACCTGACGGTACAACTCTTCAGCGGATTGATCGCCTGGAACCGATGCGGAACGCCTTTCCGGACGTCGCCTCCGCGCGTCCTCATCTTTCTGCCGCAGCTTGACTTGCGCAGCACTCAACTCGACGCGCAATCCTTGGATGTAGGTGTCCAGTTGGCGCAACGCTTCCGCTGGATTGAACGGGCCCGCTGCCTTGCGCGGTTCTGGCTGGGTCTCGCGACCGCGCCGATTGCGGTCATCTCTTCCTCGCTCTTCCCGCGGTTCTTCTGCGCGGCGTTCTTCCGCCTTCTTCTCGTCCACACGGCTTTCGCCGGCCTTCGAAGGGATCGTTTTCGAGATGTAAACGGGCCGTTCGCGACGGGATTCTCCTGAACCGGCCTCGCCAGAACCGCTTGGGATGTACGCTCCTTCGGATTCACTACCGTCCAGCGGGAGTTGTCCTTGCTCGCTCTCGCTGGGGGAGGATTCGCCTCCATTCGCGGGTGAAGCGGAGCCGCTTGGCTCTTGCCGGTTGGATAAGCGACCACGGAAGACCTCTGGAAGATTCGGTACCTCATCCAGTAAAGCGCGTTGCCACTTGGAGCTCATTTTCGAGACGGCGCGCTCGCCGAGCTCAAGCTGCTGAGGAGTAAGCTTTTCTAGGAGTTGGGCTTCCATCAGCGTCCGCATCGCGTAGATCACGACTGGGGGTGCCTGAGGGGTTTGGATGCACGCGCTGAAGATCCCAAGGCGGATGCGTTCTTGCTCGGGCGCCTTCAGGCTCGAGATGTCTGCCGAAGCGATCCATGGACGGCCGCGACCGAGAAAAACATTCCCGAACTGGATCGCCTCCTTCGTCGGCAACAGGCCTGTCGAGAGATCGATGAAATCCTTGAACAGCAGAAAGATAGCTTTTGACGCAGCACCCGCATCCGCTTTCCAAAGGCCGCGGATGATGCTCATCCGGGTTCTCACAAAACCTTCCCCTTCGACTTTCCCGAGCCCTTTCAAGAACTGGGCGCGCGCCGTCGGCTTCAATCCGGACCACGCCGATGCAGAGGCATTCACCAGCACCACCCAAGGAAGGCTCGCAGCAAGGGAGAGAACACGCGTTACGCCTACGCGGCCAGTGAGCAAGGTCGCTCGGACGAGATCCAGCGCGAGGGATTCATCGCGAGCGTTCAAGCGCCGTCTCGAAGCCTTCGCGGCGATATCTTCCAAGGTCGGCTCCGCGGCAGAGCCCGTCGTTTCCTCGTCGTCATTTCTCGCAGCCTCGTCGACCAAAGGAGCGGCATTTTCAGAGGGATGATCTTCTGAGGGGTTCACCAAGCGGTCTCCCGATCCAGATTCTGGTGACCCTCCTGCGGACGTTTCGGGCTGAGGGACAGGCGTCGCCACCGTCTCGTCCGTGCGGGCTACGGATGAAGGTTCTGGCACCGAGGGAGCCTGCGCGGCTGCAGGGGTTTCAGGCGGTTCTGATGCGGGGGAAAGGGGTGTCCCAGAGGTTTCTGTGGGCTCTTGAGGGTCTGTGGCCATGTCAGGGGTGTCTTTGTGCGATAGGCTATCCGGCTTTTCCGAAAAAATCCGAATAAAAGACGCTACTCGAAGAATTCGGACCCTTCGCCCAAAAAAAAATCTCCCTTCTTGGCGTCTGGCTTTAGTGTGGTCGCCGATATCCGTTCATATGGCCCAAAAATCCGATTCTTCCTCTGACGACGCGAAACTTATCGCGGCGCGCAACCGCAATCTGGACCTTACCATCCAGCAAATCACCAAGGATTACGGTGATGGGGCGATCATGCGCCTCGGCGAGGCCAAGAAGATGGACGTCGAACTGATACCGACGGGCAACATCCTCATTGACCGAGCTCTGGGTATCGGGGGCTTTCCACGCGGCCGTATTGTCGAGATTTTCGGCCCAGAATCCTCTGGGAAAACGACGCTGACCCTCACCTTGATTGCGCAGGCGCAGAAGCGCGGAGGTTTGGCGGCGTTCATCGACGTGGAGCATGCGCTCGATCCTCTGTACGCGAAGCGTCTTGGCGTGAACACGGAAGATTTGCTCGTCTCACAACCCTCGTCCGGCGAAGAGGCCCTTCGGATTTGCGAGGCCCTTGTCAAAAGCAATGCGATCGACGTCATCGTTGTGGATTCTGTTGCAGCTCTCGTCACCAAAGCGGAACTTGAGGGAGAGATCGGGGATTCCACGGTAGGAGCCCAGGCGCGGCTCATGAGCGCAGCGCTTCGGAAGCTGACTGCGATCATCTCGAAAGCGCAGACGGTTTGCGTTTTCACCAACCAGATCCGTGAAAAGATTGGCGTGATGTTCGGCAATCCGGAGACGACGCCCGGCGGGAAAGCGCTGAAGTTCTATGCGAGCGTCCGGTGCGACATCCGCCGCATTGGCGCGATCAAGAACTCGGACGGCACCGTCACAGGCAACCGGACCAAGCTGAAGATCGTGAAGAACAAGGTCGCCCCGCCGTTCACGGAAGCCGAGTTCGATATCATGTACAACGAAGGCATCTCCTCGACTGGAGCGCTTCTTGATCTCGCACTCGAGCAGGGTGTCGTTGAAAAACGTGGTTCATGGCTCTCTTTCAATGGATCGCAGCTAGCCCAAGGGCGGGACGCCACCAAAGAACTTCTCCGTTCCAACGAGACGCTCTACGGAGAAATCGAAGCGGCCGTGAAAGCGAAGCTTGATGCTGAGGCTTCCAAGTAGCTCTTCAGCAACGATTTCACGAAGCATCTGACAACCTCCGTGTGGTATCCCCGCACGGAGGTTTTTTGTGATGGCGTGAAAGGAAGGCGTGAAAGATTCCGAGCGCGTTCACCGTCGCGGCACGACTCCCTCACCGTCTTCCTGAACGGGGATGAAAACGGTGATGCACACTCTTGAGGCGGCTAGAGTCCACATGCGTGTAAATCTCCGTCGTCGCGATGTCAGCATGGCCCAGCAGTTCCTGGATCACCCGCAGATCCGCGCCGTTCCCCAGAAGATGGGTTGCGAACGAGTGCCGCATCAAATGGGGGTAAACGGAACGCTCTAAACCTGCTGCCGTTGCAATCTCCTCGAGCAAGGTCCGGATGCGCGCGCGCGTCAACATGTGTCCACGAACGGACAGGAAGATGTGGCTTTTTGAGTGGCGGTGGACGAGAGCGGGTCGTTCGGAAGCCAAGTAACGTCCCAAGGCCTCAACGGCTTTCAGCCCCACAGGGATCAATCGCGTCTTGTCACCCTTTCCGGTCACGCGGATGAAGCGGTTCTCGAGATCGAGATTTTCTAAACGCGCCTCGATCAGTTCCGTGACGCGAAGACCGCACGCATAGAGCAGTTCGAGAACGGCGGCATTCCGTAACGGAAACGCCCCTACCCCAGCTGCATGGAACATCCGCTCGATGTCCGCTGGGTTCAGCACCTCAGGCAGGTAACGCTCCACCTTGGGCAACACAAGGTGTTCTCCGAGATCCAACACGTCCGGCATCCGGCTTGAACACCACCGGAACATGACCTTGAGCGCGACCACCGCCGTTTTCACCGAAGCCGCCGCGTACCC
>CAZAZT010000180.1:4385-5968 GCA_964489645.1 uncultured Chthoniobacteraceae bacterium
GGTGCTGGAGGTGTTTTATCCCAATCCAACGACTCCAAATAATCTCGGACGTATTGTTTATCAAAACTCGGGGGACTGATCCCGACGCGGTACTCGGACTGCGGCCAGAATCGTGAAGAATCCGGTGTCATCACTTCGTCGATCAAGATGACTCGACCGTCATAGATCCCGAACTCGAACTTGGTGTCTGCGAGGATGATACCGTTGCGTTCCGCGTGATCTCGGCCGAAGGTGTAGATCTGAATCGAGAGGTCCCGCACGGTCCGAGCGAGATCCTCACCGAGAATGGCGCAGCACTGTTCCCAGGAGATGTTTTCATCGTGTCCGCTTTGCGCCTTCGTGGACGGCGTGAACATCACCTCTGGGAGGCGCGAAGCCTGTTCGAGACCTGCGGGCAACGGGTGCGCGCACAGCGTTCTCGAAGCCTGATATTCCTTCCACCCCGAACCTGCGAGATAACCGCGCACCACACACTCCACGGCAAGAGGCTGCGCTTTTCGCACCAGCATCGTCCTTCCGCGTAATACATCGCGGTATTCCGCTACCTGTTGCGCAGCAGCGGCAGGAAACGCATCCAGATCCGTCGCGACCAGGTGATTCTCCACAAAATCCATTTTCCCGAACCAGAAGGCGGACAAGCCCGTCAATACGCGCCCCTTCATCGGAACAGGATCCGGTAGAATGCAATCGAACGCCGAGAGCCGGTCGCTGGTCACCATCAAGAGCCACTCCCCCAAGTCGTAGATCTCGCGGACCTTTCCGGACGCGACCTTCTTAAGTCCCTTCAAATCGGGGGTATGTAATGTCATGAACGGAATGTTAACGGGGTGCGGCCCCGAAGTCGAAACGGGAACCGTGCAATGCACCGATCTGTGTCATCGATCGGGTTTTGATTCCAAGCGCCACCTGTGCTGATACCTTTATTCCGTCCTTCGTTTCCCTGCCCGAACAACGTCCTACGCACCATGACCACGTTCGCTCATCGCGTTCTCCACACGGCTGAAGATCCGGTTCAGAGTCCCTCCGCACCGCTCGACACGTTTGCTCGTCGGCATCTTGGGAATGATCTTCCAAGGGTCCGCGCGATGCTCGAAACGGTGAAGGCGGAATCGCTCGAGGTTCTCCTCGAGCAGGCAATCCCGCAGGACATCCGGTTGACCTCACCCTTGGATCTTCCGCCAGCCGCGGCCGAATCCTCTGCGCTTCGAGAACTGGCGGGCATTGCCGCTTTGAACCGGGATCCGGCGACCGTATTGAACTTCATTGGGCAGGGTTATCACGGAACCATCACTCCGTCCGTGATCCAACGCACGATCCTTGAGAATCCGGCTTGGTACACTGCTTACACGCCGTACCAAGCGGAGATCTCGCAAGGCCGTCTTGAGGCGCTCCTGAACTTCCAGACCCTCGTGACGGATCTCACGGGGTTGGATGTCGCAAATGCCTCCTTGCTGGACGAGGCCACGGCTGCGGCGGAAGCCATGAGCCTCGCGTTGCACGCTGTTCGCCATGACGGGCCGTTGGTGCTTGCGATCGCGGGAGAGATCCATCCTCAGATGCGGGCGGTGATGGAAACGCGCGCG
>CAZAZT010000181.1:0-5965 GCA_964489645.1 uncultured Chthoniobacteraceae bacterium
CAAGAGTCCATCACTCAGCCCATCTCGAAAGATTCCTCGTGGGAGGCGGCAAGGATCTCATCGAGAATGTATTCTCTCCGCAGACCAGCACCGGAAAACTCACCTCCACCGCCTCCGGAACGCCCCCCTCGCAAGCGCCAACTCCGCCCCAAGCGCAAGCGATGCCCCCCAACTCGCCCTCCACACCCCCCGCCCAAGAAGCCGAGCCGAACAACGTGCCCGGCGCCGCAGCCATCATCCACATCCCGCACCTCGGTGCCGCACGCGGTAGCATCAACCCCGCGGGAGACACCGACCTCTACCGCTTTTCCGCCAAAGCAGGAGACCGACTGACCATCGAGATCGTCGCCGCTCGCACCGGCTCACCCCTCAAATCCCAACTGGATTCCCGCATCCAGATCCTGAACGCAGACGGCTCACCCGTTGAACGCGCCGCGCTCCAAGCCGTGCGCAGCTCATGGCTCACCTTCCGCGGCAAAGATGCCAACACCTCCGACGACTTCCGCGTCCAACACTTCCGCGAAATGGAGCTCGATGAGTTCCTCTACTGCGACGGCGAGATCGTCAAACTCTGGATGTACCCGCGCGGACCTGACTCCGGTTTCATGGTCTATCCAGGCCAAGGCGTCCGCCACACGTACTTCGATACCACCCCCGTCTCGCACCCGCTCGGCGCCCCTGCCTACGTGGTGCGCCCGCTACCCCCCGGCACTGTGCCACCGCCAAACGGTCTCCCCGTCTTCAAACTCTTCTACGAAAACGATGACGACTGTCGCAGGAACGCCGGACGCGACTCCATCGTGCATTTCACCGCACCAAAAGATTCCGACTACTTGGTGCGCGTCGCAGACACTCGCGGTTTCGGAGGAAAAGATCACTCCTACGAACTCCGGATCCGCCCCACCCGCGAGGACTTCGCCGTGAACCTCGCGAATGGCGCTGGCCCCTCCGTCAGCCCCGGAAGCGGACGCGAGTTCATGCTGAAAGCGGATCGGTTCGACGAGTTCGAGGGCCCCATCACCGTGGAGTTCGCCGACCTGCCTCCCGGATTCACCACGCTATCGCCCTTGACGATCGAGCCAGGCCAAACCATCGCCTATGGAGCCATTTACGCTACCCCTGACGCCCCGCAGCCCACACCCGAAAATGCCGCACGCAGCCGCATGATCGTTACCGCACAAACCCGTGACGGCATGGTGCGCCACGAATCGAAAGCCTTCGGCGAAATCAAGAAGGCAGCCCCAGCTAAAGTCACCGTGGAAATCGTTCCAGACGAGGGAACACCCGTGCTCCGGAACGTTCCGGATCAGCCCCTCGAAATCGTTATCAAGCCAGGACAGACCATCACCGCGAAGGTTCGCGCCACCCGTCACGATTTCAAAGACCGCATCGAACTCGGAAAAGAGGACTCCGGACGCAATCTCCCCCACGGCGTCTACGTCGACAACCTCGGCCTGAACGGACTCCTCGTCGTCGAAGGCGAAACCGAACGGCAGTTCTTTCTCACCGCACCGAAATGGGTGCCCGACACCGTTCGCCCCATCTTCTTCCGCGCAAAAGGGGATGGCGGCCAAGCAGCACGCCCCATCCTTCTCCACATCCGACGCGATCACGGTGCCGAATAAGGTCCATCACCAACCCGGCGAAACCCCGAAGCAACGCGCCCTTCGCCTGTTCAAGGCCGCCGAGTCGGACTTCACCGAGTCGTTCGCCCGTTCCTCAGGGCCAGGCGGGCAACACGCGAACAAGGTTTCGAGCAGCGTGACCGTCACCCACATTCCAACGGGGACCTCCGTGCGGATCGAGGATTCACGTTCCCAAGCCAAGAACCGAGAGATCGCGTGGGAACGGATCATCGAACGGATCCGCGAACTGCGGGCGGCCGCTCGAAGAGCCGAGCGCAGCGCCATAGAAAAAGAACGCCGACGGAGTCGACCGCGCCCGCGAGGGGTCAAAGAACGCATCCTCGACACCAAACGCAAACGCTCCGAGATCAAACGTCTCCGGCAATCCCCCTGAGCCAAAACCGAGCACTCCCCACAAACCGCCTCAAACCAAACCCGTCAAAGTCCCCGTCGAATCGGAGAACCGATCCACCTCCACCCCCGCGCGCTGTGCTAAAGCGAGAAGCGCATTAGACAACGGCGGATGACTCTTCGGATCGTGGGCTAGATGCGCCCCCAACTTCACGCCCAACGCAGACCCGCCCGCGACCAGTAGCGGCAGATTCTTCGGCGAATGTTCACCACCCTTCCCGCTGTTCATCCCCGACCCAAAGACGATCATCGTCCGATCCAGCATCCGCCCACCTCCCGGTTCCTCGGTTCCCTTCAGGAAATCCATGAACCGCCCCAACCGGGCCAAATGGAACCGGTCGATCGCAGCCAACCGCTTCAACATCTCCGCATCCCCACCGTGATGCGACAACTCGTGGTGGTTCTCGCCCCCACCTCCAAACCCACCCGCCTCCCGGGACCATTCGAACGAGATCACCCGCGTCGTGTCCGTCAAAAATGCCAGATACGACAGCTCCAACATCACATCCAACCACATCGGCCGGTCATGCGCATTCCCCGGCTGCATCGACAACTGCAAATCCTTCCCATCAATCTCCGGCTTCGGCACGTCCACCCACGACTCCAACCGCTCCACCCGCTGCTCCGTCTGTCGCACACTCCCGAGATACTCGTCCAACTTCCGACGATCCTCCGCACCCAACCGCTTCTCCAACGCTTTCGCATCCTGACGCACACTGTCCAAAATGCTCCGACGCTCCGCGTATCGACGCAACGTTGCCTCGCGATCCGCCGTGGTCTCCGGGATGAACAACCTCTCGAACAACCGTTTCGGCGAGTTCTCCGCCGGTAAAGGCGTCCCTGTCCGATCAAAACTCAGCGTGTGCGAGTGCCCCGCCGTCCCCGTGCCCGAACCATCCGCCAACTGCAGCGACGGAAACCGCGTATCCCGACCGTGCCGCTCCGCGATCACCTGATCGATGGACACCGTGTTCGTGTAATCCGCTCCCGGTCGCCCCTTGAGGTTCGCCCCCGTCAGCCACGTATCAGCCCCCGAGTGCCCCCCCTGAGACGCAGGATGCCCCAGCCCAGTCAACACCGAGAAATCCCCGCGATGCGACTCCAACGCCTTTAGCGTCGGCGATAAGACATATCCAGACCCTTCCCCCTCCGGCATCCACTCCAAAATGTTCACCCCGTTCGGCACATAGCACGCGATGAAACGCGGATGCGCCCCCAGCGATCGACTCAAAGGCTTGAACTGCGACGGTGCCCCCAACGCTCGCGGCAACATCGCCTCCAACAACGGCAACGCAAGCACCGCTCCCATCCCCCGTAACACATGGCGACGCCCAACCGGCTCTCTCAAAGCGATATTCATGATCTTCAATCAGTTATTTTGTTCCAAATGTCTCGGACTCAACAATCGCATGGATCAGTGAACGCAAGGTCATGTCCCCAGCCTTCACTCGATCGACCGCGCGCCGGATCTCCGGTTGATCCGCCAACCCCATCTCACGCCCCAAAGCGAACGTGAAAAGTTTCGCCGCCAAACAGTTCAAGAAAAGGTCCCGTCGCTCCATCAACGCATCCCGCAACCCATCGATCCCATCAATCGCTGTCCCATCCGGCAACCGCGACGACGCGTCAATCCTCGGATCGTTCCGCTCAATGCGCCCTTTGTAGCCGAACCCCTCCTGCTCCCTCCACTCGCCCGCCGCATTGAAGTTCTCCAACGCAAAACCCAGCGGATCAATGCGGTCATGACACCGCGCGCACTGAGGCAACTCCCGGTGGATCGACAAACGTTGCCGCACCGTCGCCTTGTCCACCCCCGGCACTTTCGGCGCGATCTCCCCCGCATTCGCAACCGGCAATCCCGGATCGATCCCAAGCAAGTTCTTCAACAACCATACCCCTCGCTTCACCGGCGACGTGCGCGTCCCGTTGCTCGTGATCGTCAACACCGCCCCTTGCGTCATCACCCCTCCCCGATGCGCCCCCACTGGCACCACCCGAAACGCATCCCCTCGCACTCCATCCAATCCGTAAAACCGCGCCAACCGCTCGTTCACCGTCACAAAATCACTCTTCAAGAACGACAGCACACTCCGGTTGCCCCGCAGCACCTCCTCGAAAAATGCCAACGATTCCCCCACAAAACTCTGCTGCAAATGCCGGTCGTATTGCGGGTAAAGATCCGCCGCAGGGGGATTCGCCCCCACTTCACGCAACCCCAACCACTGCGCCGCAAACGATTTACCCAACGCAGCAACCCGCGCATCCAAAAGCATACGGTCCACTTGCCGCGCCATCTCTCCCTTCCCTCGCATCCCGCCCCGATCCGCCACGCCACGCAACGCGTCGTCCGGCATCGAGCCCCAAAGAAAATACGAAAGCCGAACCGCCAACTCGTGATCCGATAGCCGACGCACCTCCCGCCCATCCCCACCACCCGCTCGCTCCGACAAATACAGGAACTCCGGCGACGCCAGGATCGAGGTGAAAACCACCTTCATCGCCTCCACATAGCCCGACTTCGAAGGACGCACCGCATCAAACAATCCCAACTTCCCGTCCACCTCGACCTCCTCGACCGGACGACGGAAGGCCAACGGTAAGAACCGCCGCAACACCCCCCTTGCAGCCTCCCGCTCCGCACCGACCTCCGGGACGCAATCCCCCAAAAGACTCACATGCGACGCAGGCGGCCACTCCGGATTCATCGGCCCCTCGATCTCAAACCAATCCAAATGAACCACCGGACGCGCAAAATCGTCGTGACCCTGCATCCAGAAGTTCTCCAAAACCTTCGGGATCGCGTACCCATACTCCAACGTGAGCCCCATGCGCTCCTTGGTGCATCGGATCCGGAACTCGCGAACCGTCGGCTCCGACGCAGGCGCATCCACATCCCATTCCGCCACCACTCGCGGTTGACCACCACTCGTGTGAACCAGCTTCAACCGAGGCGGACCGTAATCGTACATCCGATCGGTCTGGAAGTGTTCCAGATCCTTCTCCAACCGCTCGCGCTGCCGCCTCGCCTCATCCGCTTTGCCACGCTGCTCCGTGTCCGCAATGCGCCGTTCCAAAGCACGCCGCGCAGACGCCACCACCGCCTCACGCCCGGGCACCTCGCCTCCAGCCCGGACCCGAACCACATACTCGCCCTCGTGGTACATCGCAAAATCACGCGCATTCGGGTTCCGATCCCAGCTCTCGTGATGCATCAGCGTGACCCCCTCCGACTTCGCATTCTTCCCCCCATGCACAATCGCATTGTTCTTGGCGTCATACCGAACCCGCGAGCTGTCCCCGCTCCCAACCTCCGGCTCGAAGCGCCACTTCAACACCTCCGGCCGTTCTCCCGTCACCAATGCCCGATCCAAGATCCTACCCGCCAACTCCATGTACACCTCCATGTGCATCGGTGAAACCGTCAGCGCCCGCCCGTTGTTATCAAATCCACCCGCCGGCGCATCCACCGGCAACGCCGACACATCCGGATCAACTCCCACCAGATCACGGATCGTGTTCGCATACTCATCGCGGTTCATCCGACGCAAAACCGTGCGCGTGTCCCGCTTGAAAAGTTCCGCACGCACCGCCTCCCCCGTCACCCAATCCACCACACGCGCCACCTCGCCCGCCAACGGCTGCTTCTCCTTCGCCGGAGGCATCTCATGCCCGTTCAAAACGTTCACCACCTCCGCCCAACGCTCCCGGACCGCTCGATCATCAAACCGGTTCGGCAAACCCTCATCCACCCGGAACTCCCCCTTCTGGCTCTTCGCACCATGACACCCCTCGCAATACGTCCTCAAGAACGGCTCAGCCACCTCGCGGTACCCCTTCTCGTCATTCCGAAAATCCTCTCCAAAACCCGTCCCGCCAAAACACAGCACCCCACAAAATCCAAGAACCCACAAAACACGAAAACCCATCCC
>CAZAZT010000182.1:0-5569 GCA_964489645.1 uncultured Chthoniobacteraceae bacterium
ACCCGCAACCAAGCGATTATGAGTCGCCTGCTCTGACCATTGAGCTACAGCCCCGAGGGAAACGCGGGGGTGGGGAGTGTGTCGGTGAGGGGCAGCGGATGCAATCTCACTTCACGGCGGCCCACACGCGGTGGACATCGTCGTGGTCGTCGAGTTCTTGGAGGAAGGCACCGACTTCGGCCATCTGTTCGTCGGACAACGCGGGGAAGTTCTTTGGGAGGTACCCGAGTTCGGAGGTGATCACGGTCCAACCGTTGGATGCGAGCCAGCGTGAAACGGCATGGAGATCAGCGCGTTCGGTGATGAAGCGAGCGCCGAGTCGGTCGGCAGGAATGTCATCGTTCTGGTCATGATCGAGGGCTTCGACGTTTTGGGCTCCGGCTTCGATGGCAGCGGTTTCGATATCGCCGCTGAGGTCGGCGTGATGGGCTTCGACGATCCCAGCGTAATCGAACAGGAACTTGTTGGATTCTGGTGCACCGAGTTGTCCTTTTTTGAAGAGCACACGGATTTCGGGAGCGGTGCGGTTGTTATTATCGGTGAGGCATTCGACGATGACGGGAACCTTGTGGGGGGCGTATCCGTCGAAGCGGATGGAATCCATGACGAGTTTTTCGTCACCGACGCCTGCGCCCTTTTTGATGGCGCGTTCGATGACGTCGCGGGACACGGATTCTTTGCGGGCTTTTTCGATGGCGGCAGCGAGGCGGGCATTACCGTCGGGATCTGATCCACCGAGTTTGGCGGCGACGGAGATCTCTTTGACGAGTTTGCCAGTTTGCGCGGATTTCCGTTTTGCGTTGATTTCGCGTTTTGCGAGGAGCCATTGACGTCCCATGAGAGAGGAGTGGTTTGAGGGTGGTAGGTGTGGGGGTGAAAAAGGAGGTCCCCGGCGCGGGGCGCACGGGGACCGAGATGATACCTCAGGCAGCGTCGGAGTCCACCGACAGTGCCGTGGTCATTTTGAGGGGGTCTGTTCGGCGGCGGCTTTTTCGATCATCTGTTTGACGCGAGGGATGATCTGGTCTGCGCGTTTTCCGATCTCGGTGTTCTGGTCGATGGCTTTGATGTCTTCGAGCAGTTTGAGTGCGTTCTGGTTGTCTTTTGGTGGGCGGAGGAACCCGAGGACCTCGAACAGGATCTGTTGTTTTTGGTCTTTGGAGAGGGATGGGTCTGCGGCAGCGGCATCGGCTTCTGAGCGGATGGCGTCGTAGCCTTTGACGCGGTTGGAGGCGAGTTTTTGTCGGATCTCGTTGAGGCGCGGTTTGAATCCGAACTTTTTGGAGGTTCCGGTGGAGTCGGAGGGATCGAGTTCGCGGATCTGGTTGAGTTCGGCGAGGTAGTGTTTGGTGACGAGTTCCTCATCGATTTGGGAGATGGCGGCTGCGAGGGCTTTGGCCTTTTCGACGCCGTTGGCGGCTTTGGCTTTGACGAAGTTCTCGTCGCGGGTGAGGCGGACTTTTTGGAGGTCGTCGAGGTGTTTGACGTATCCGGCGGGGCCGCCGGGTTGGTAGCCGGTTTTTGCGTAGGGTCGGCCATCGGCGTCGGCGAGGAGGATGGTGGGGTAGCCTTGGATCTCGAACTGTTGGCTAAGGCGCGCGTTCTGTTCGATGGTTTCGGCTTTCATTTTCCCTTTGATTTCTGGGGATTGCGGGAAATCGAGTTCGAGGAGGACGAAGCGTTCTGGGGCGGCGGACTGGAACTCCTTGTGGCTGAACACTTCTTGTTTGAGTTTGATGCACCATCCGCACCAATCGGATCCGGTGAAATCCATGAGGATGTCCTTGGATTCTGCTTTGGCGGTGAGTTTGGCTTTTTCGAAATCGACGTTCCAACCTTCACCGGCGAAAGCGTGGCCGAGGAGGAGGGATGCGACAGCGACAATGCGAGGGAGCGAGCGAGTTTGCATGCGGGCAGTTAGGGGAGCACGGCTTGGGCCATGGTGAGGGTGGGATGGTGTTGTTGAGGGTGGGCTTGTGACGGGGCGGGGTGATGCGTGTAGAGTTTGGGGATGGATTCCGCACGAGATGATGTTTTTGAAGGACGAGGGGACGCTTTTGTGTCTGGCGGGTTGGGTGATCCGTTTTTGGATGGGGTGATGGAGAAGGTGTTGGCGGGTGAGCGGGTGAGTGAGGGGGAGGCGGAGAGGTTGTATGGGGTGGATGACATCAACGCGTTGGGGCGGATCGCGAATGTGGTTCGCGAGCGGAAGAACGGGAATGTGGCGACGTGGATCCCGAATGTGTACGTGAACTATTCCAACGTGTGCGTGTTATCGTGTCAGTTCTGTGCGTACGGGGCGAAGAAGCGCGATGCGCATGCGTTTGAGCATTCGATTCCTGAGATGGTGGAGAAGGTGCGTGAGGCGGTGGCGGAGGGGGCGAGGGAGGTTCACATGGTGGGGGGGTTGCATCCGACGTTGCCGGCGGAGTGGTATTTGGAGTTGGTGGGGGAGTTGCGTCGTGTGTCGTCGGACCTTTTCATCAAAGCGTTCACGGCGATTGAGATACGGCATCTTGCGAAGCGGATATTCAAGGGGACGATCCGGGAGACGTTGGAGCGGTTGCGCGAGGTGGGGTTGGGGGCATTGACGGGAGGAGGGGCGGAGATTTTTGATGCGGGGGTGAGGGATCGGTTGTGTCGGGGCAAGGAGACGGCGGAGGAGTGGTTGGAGGTTCATCGGGAGTGGCATCGGATGGGGATGCGCAGTACGGCGACGATGTTGTACGGGCATGTGGAGACGATTGAGCAGAGGGTGGATCATCTGCGGCAGTTGCGAGGACTACAGGATGAGACAGGGGGGTTTACTGCGTTCATCCCATTCGCGTTTGTGCCTGAGACGACGGATCTGGCGCACATCCGGCCGGTGGGGGCGGTGGAGGAGTTGAGGAACTTGGCGGTGAGCCGGATCTATTTGGACAACTTTGATCATTTGACGGCGTACTGGATCAGTTTGGGTTTGCCGTTAGCGGCGATGGCATTGTCGTACGGGGTGGATGATTTGCATGGGACGATCCGAGAGGAGCGGATTTTCCATATGGCGGGGGCGCGGACTCCGGTGGGTCAGACGCGCGGTGCGTTTGAGCGGGCGATCCGGGAGGCGGGGCGTGAGCCGAGGCAGAGGGACACGTGGTATCGTTTGGTGTCGGAGGGGCAGTTGTGAGTGGGGGTGTTGGTGGGTTGGAGGGGGTGCGAGTGGGGTGTGTGCGGTATTTGAACTCGGTGCCGCTGATTGACGGTTTGACGGGGGTGCGGTTGGAGCATCCGGCGGTGTTGGCGGACCGCTTGCATGCGGGGGAGTTGGATGTGGCATTGATTCCTGTTTATGAGCTATTTACAGGGATGGTTCGCGGGGCGGGTTACCGGGTGGTGGACGGGTTTGGGGTGGGGTGTGACGGCCAGGTTTACAGCGTGTTTTTGGCGCATCGGTGTCCGTTAGGAGCGGTGAAGCGGGTGGTGTTGGATCCGGCTTCGCGGAGTTCGGCGAACCTGTTGCGTGTCTTGGCGCGGATGGGTGGTTTTGAGTGGGAGTATGTGGTGTCGGGGGCTGCGGAGTCGGTTTCGGATGCGCGGTTGGTGATAGGTAATCAGGCGATCGAGTTCCGTTTGGGAGAGGCGGTTACCGGGGGGTGGGAGATCTTGGATCTTGGGGAGTGGTGGAAGCGGGAGACGGGGTTGCCGTTTGTTTATGCGGCATGGGTGATCCGTTCTGGGGTGAGGGATGCGGTGCGTGTGGCGGCGATCTTGCGGGAGGTGGCGCGGCGGGGGATGGGGCGGTTGCCGGAGTTGGCGAGGGAGTATGGGGGTGAGTTCGGCGAGGATGTGGCGCGGCGATATTTGACCTCTTACATCCGGTTTGCGTGCGATGATGCGGCGAAGGCGGGTATGCGCCGTTATGCGGACGAGTTGTTCGGAGCGGGTTTGTTGGGGGCGAGTGTGGGTGAGTTCGTTTGGGTTTGAGGGACGGATTTTGGGATGGCGGCGGGGGTGGGATGGGCGAAGATGGCGGACTTCTCGGCGAGGAAAGCCGGGAGCTTTTATTCTCATGCAAACTGTACCTCAGATCCTTCGTGAGCGCCTGGCCAAGGCGGTGCTCGGCATCACTGAAATCCGTCCGGAGGTTGTGCCTGTTTCGGATGGTCGGTTCGGCGATTATCAGACGAACATCGCGATGGTTGCGGCGAAGGTTGCCCGGGTGAATCCTCGGGAGTTGGCGGGACGGATCCAGGGGGCTCTTGAGGTTTCGGATCTTTGTTCGGCGGTGGAGGTTGCGGGGGCGGGTTTCATCAACTTCCGGTTGCGAGCTGACTGGGTGGAGACGCGCTTATCGGAGATCGGATCGGACGAAAGATTGGGGGTGTCAGCGGGAGGGGTGGAGCGGACGGTGGTGGTGGATTTCTCGTCCCCGAATGTTGCGAAGCCGATGCATGTTGGGCACATCCGCTCGACGATCTTGGGGGATTCTTTGGCGCGGGTGGCGGAGTTTTTGGGGCATCGTGTGGTTCGTGACAACCACATCGGGGATTGGGGGACGCAGTTCGGGATGTTGATCCACGGATGGAAGACGGTGATGGATCAGGGGGCGTTGTCTGCGGATCCGTTGGGGGAGATGGAGCGTGTTTACAAGTTGATATCGGCGAGGTGCAAGGAGGATACGGGGACTTTGGAGGCGGCGCGTTCGGAGTTGGTGGCGTTGCAGGGTGGGGATGAGGAGAACTTGCGGATCTGGCGCGAGATGATCCGTTTATCGCAGCGTCAGTTCGATGAGGTGTACGGGAGGTTGGGGGTGCGGTTTGATGTGACGCTTGGGGAGAGTTTTTACAATGACCGTTTGCGGGGGTTGTCGGAGGAGTTGGAGTTGGCAGGGATTGCGAGGGAGAGTGAGGGGGCGTTGTGTGTTTTTTCGGATGGCGCGGGGGTTCCGGAATCGGATCCGTTCTTGATCAAGGACAAGGAGGGGTGGCGTGCGAATCCAGCGTTGGTTCGGAAGAGTGATGGAGCGGCGAACTACACGACCACGGATTTGGCGACGTTGGAGTATCGGTTGGGCAAATGGTCGCCGGATGAGATCATTTACGTGACGGACGGTCGTCAGCAGTTGCATTTTCGCCAGTTTTTCGCGATTTACCGACGTTGGAAGCCTGCCGGGTTGGGGGCTGTCCGTTTGAGCCATGTCTGGTTCGGTTCGATTTTGGGTGAGGACGGGAAGCCGTTCAAGACGAGGTCGGGGGAGACGGTGAAGTTGACGGAGCTTTTGGATGAGGCGGAGGAGCGTGCGTTTGTGCAGGTGACGGAGAAGAGCCCGGAGATGCCGGAGGTGGAGCGGCGCGAGGTGGCGCGAGTGGTGGGGATTGGAGCGGTGAAGTACGCGGATCTTTTACCGAATCGCCAAGGGGACTATGTTTTTTCGTGGGACCGGATGTTGAGTTTTCAGGGGAACACGGCGCCGTACCTTCAGAATGCTTACGTGCGGATTCGGTCGATTTTTCGGCGTGCGGCGGAGGCAGGGGGGGGGGTTGGAGGGGCGGGTGGATGTGGGGTGGGGGGGGGGGGGGGGGTGGTTTGGGCG
>CAZAZT010000182.1:5579-5944 GCA_964489645.1 uncultured Chthoniobacteraceae bacterium
CGTGACCGGGGAAGGGTTAGGGGGGTGTTTGGTGGTTTTTTTGGGCGGCGGGGAGGGGAGGGGGGGGGGGTGGGGGGGGGGGGTGGAGTTCGGTTGGTGGAGGCTGGGGAGTTGGCTTTGGCGAAGAAGTTGATCCAGTTTGGCGAGGTGGTGCCGGAGGTATTGAGCGATCATCGTCCGAACCAGTTGGCCAACTACCTGTATGAGTTGGCGATTGCGTTCCACGGTTTTTACGAGGCGTGTCCGGTGATGAAGGCGGAGGGGGAGGTGCGAGATTCGCGGCTGCGATTATGTGAGTTGGTTGCGCGCGTTTTGAAGACGGGTTTGGGGTTGTTGGGGATTGAGGTTCCGGAGCGGATGTGAGG
>CAZAZT010000183.1:0-5898 GCA_964489645.1 uncultured Chthoniobacteraceae bacterium
AGTTCGGAGATCCAGGTCGGTATTCCAGGTGTCTTTGACGGATCAAGTTTGGCGAGAACGCGTTCTGACTCAGCGAAGTCCGCCTTTGACAGGTGATACATCGCGAGAATGGGAACGATGAAAGCACCGTCATTTGGCGGAATCTCGATTGCAGCGGCTTTCACTGGCTGCTGACGGACTGCTGTTTCGATGCTTTTTCGAATGTCGACAATCGACGGACTTGCAGCGGCCCCCGCCTTTGATTGGGTCCAATCGTTCAGTGCCTTCAGGCTTTTGATTCCGTCGTCCTGCTTGTTGGCGAGAATTTGGAGGAGCGCCTGTTTGAGGCTGAATCGCAATCGAGCCGCAGCTGGTAGGCTTGCATCCTCAAGGATGGGGGTCAGAGAAGCGGCAGCTTCCTCAAAACGTCCGTCCAGAGCAATCGGAGTGGACGGATCCTTACCGGAATAAGTTCCGCCGCGACTGGCTTGTGGTCCCTTGCTTAAACGCTTGAGCGTTGCGTCGAAGAGTTCCTTCCCTTTCGGGTGCAGGAATAGAAAAGCGGTGCCACCCACGATTGCGAGCGCAACGGTCGTGGAGAACCATGGGAAACGTTTCCGTCGGCGGATCTCGGCGGCGACGTTTGAGGGGAGAGTAGGGGACGAGGGGGACATTCCCGGTAGTGGCTTCACCCCAGTTGTCACCATCGCGAGCGAGGCTCGTAAGTCCACAAGCAGTTCGTTGTAGGATTGGTGCCGTTTCGCTGATGAGAACGCGAGCATCTTGTTCAGGAGTTCAACCGTCGCGGGGTGTGCATCACGCTTCACCTTGCGCAAATCCACGGGGGATTTTTTTGCCTGGAGAAGTTCAGGAATACTCGCAGTCTCCTGAGGGTGAGGCGGTTGCCCTGTCAACGCGTGAAAGAGCGTGGCACCGAGCGAATACATATCCGAACGGTAATCTTCGAAGCGTTTTTCGAGCTTTTCTGGAGCCACATAAAATGGTGTTGCCCAGAGTTCGCCCTGCTGGTTGCGCGCTTGATCGGCGGGAATCGCGAGGCCGAAGTCCACGATTTTGGCGACATTCTCTGCACTGAAGAGGATGTTCCCAGGCTTCACATCGCGATGCACCAAACCAACACGATGGGCCGCATCGAGACCTTCGGCGATATGGATGCCAATCGCCAAGACCTGCGCTTCGGGCATCGGGCCAACGCTGGACATGAGATCATCCAAAGAGCCGCGATCGACCAGTTCCATCGCGATATAAAACATTCCCGCTTGGACCCCAGTGGAGAAAACGCGGACGACGTTTTGATGGTTGATTCGAGCGGTTTGGGTCGCCTCACGTTCGAAGTTGCTGACCACCTCGACATTCGAGCTCAGCTCGCGTTGAAGAACCTTGAGCGCAACAATCCGGTTCAGGGCGCGATCCCGCGCGCGGTAAACATAGCCCATCCCTCCTTTGCCGAGGACTTTTTCCAGCTCGAACCCTCCGAAACTTCGCAAGATAGCGTGGGTTTGCTGGCAGTACGGGCAGATGACGTCTGTGAGCGGGATCAGATTGCTGACATCCAAAGGCTGCTTGCAAGACGAGCAGTGATCGATGACCCGTGTATCAGGAGGTTGCGACATTGTTGGGATGAAGGAGATTTTGGCAGAGGAAGCTGCCGCTCAAAAGGGATTTCATCGGATGAGACGTCGCTCGTCCGATTGGGGGCATCGACGTTTGCAGACTTCTCGGTCCGTGGGAGTCCTTTAACTCGGATACAGGGACTGTACGACGATTTGCGAGGAGCGCGATCCGGCCGTCACCCAAATCTCGCCTTCTTGGATGCTGAACTGGAGGTCCATGGTCCGTTCAGCGAAGCTCGCAAGCTCGTTTCCTGAAAGCTCAGGTAGGTGGTAAACTCTGAGGTTGTTGACGCGATTGATCCGCGAGCGAAGGTGCTCCCACCACATGGTCGAACTGTCGTGCAGAGCATAAACCAACATCTGGTCGCAACGGGACGTTACCCGAAGGATCCGGCGCTCGTCCGGTTGTCCGACCTCGATCCACTGCATGATCCTCCCCGTGTAGTCGCGTTGCCACAATGCCGGTTCGTCGGGGTTCCACATATCACGAGCAAACTCCAGAGGGCCGTGATCTCCATCGACGGGAGCGTTGAGTGTGTATGCGAGAAGACGAGCCATCATCCGCTCATCCGTCTCGGACGGATGGCGAGCTATCGTGATGGAGAAGTCCGTGTATCGATTCTGATCCAAATCGGCCAGTTCGATGCGGGCCTTATGGATGATGGCCTTCATTTGGGAGCGCGGAGATTACCTTGATGTGGTCCGGTGAGGAGCGTTTTCACACCGAGGGATTGCAATTTTGCTGTTTCAGAGGACTCTGAGTAGTCCCACAGCGGGCTCGCACGATGGTGCGGGGCGCGATGGGTTCAGAAACTCGAACAGCTTTCCGTGCGATGATCCATCCCACTGCAGTCGTTCATCCTTCGGCCCGGTTGGGCCAGGATGTAATCGTTGGACCCTACACTGTCATTGGTGAGGGGGTCGAAATCGGTGACCGAACCCGTCTCGGTTCCCATGTTGTACTCGAAAAGAGTTGTGTCGTCGGAACGGACTGCGTGATTGGCGCGGGCTCGGTGCTCGGAGGAGACCCTCAGGATCTTCGATTTGATGCATCGATGTATTCGTTCGTGAAAATCGGCAATCACTCCACGCTTCGAGAACACGTCACCGTGCACCGTGCGACATCATCCGGCGCCTACACGTCTGTTGGGGATCGTTGTTTTCTCATGGCGGGCTGCCATGTTGGGCATGACGGTAAGGTCCGAGACGGAGCGATTTTAGCGAACAATGTGTTGCTTGGTGGGCACGTTGAAATCGGGGAGAAGGCTTTTCTAGGAGGCGGTTCGGTTTTCCATCAGTTCGTTCGAGTGGGGAACTTGGTGATTTGCCAGGGGGGCAGTAAGTTCAGCCGAGACATTCCGCCTTACTTGATGGCTGCGGATCTGAATGGGGTGATCGGTCTCAACGTTCTCGGGTTGCGTCGTGCGGGTTTTGGAACGGAGCAACGTGCCATTTTGAGGACCGCTTTTGCACTCCTTTACCGGCAAGGTATGAACGTGACACAGGCGTTGCAGGTAGCCTCTCAGCGTACTTGGCCCCCCGAGGCCGAGTTGTTTTTTGATTTTGCAAGAAGCTCGAAAAAAGGGATCTGTTTCCGCTTAGCCGATCGGCGTGGGGGAACGGTGGGCGACAATGAGTTAGCTTGAGACGATGCCTCGAGAAAGTTTGGCTTCGAGAAGAGCGCGGGCCATCCGCGTCTTGGAAATCCTCCAAGAGACTTACCCTGACGCGCATTGTGAGTTGGATTACCAGAATCCGTTGCAGCTCTTGATTGCGACAATCCTCTCGGCGCAGTGCACGGATGCGCGGGTCAACAAGGTGACACCAGCCCTCTTCAAGAGGTGTGTTTCCGCAGATGATTTTGCCAATATCGAAATCGCGGACCTCGAGGAGCTCATCCATTCAACGGGGTTTTACCGAGCCAAAGCGAAAAACATCCAAGGGTGTTGCCGAGCGATTGTGGAACGCCATCACGGTGAGGTGCCATCTAATCTGCAGGAGCTTACGCAACTTCCGGGAGTTGGCCGCAAGACGGCGAATGTCGTTCTCGCAGAAATATTTCGCCGCTGTGAGGGCGTCGTTGTCGATACGCACGTCCTCCGTCTCTCGCAGCGTCTCGCATGGGTGAGGGGAAAGGGAGCGGAAGAGGTTGAGCGTGAGTTGATGAGGCTGTTGCCTGATTCCTACTGGCTGCAAATTAGTCATTTGCTGATATGGCATGGTCGGCGCAGATGCGACGCTCGGCGCCCCATCTGTCAGGGATGCGAGGTCCGTTCGCATTGTCCCTCTGCTCAGCCCGAAGTCGGCTTGACTCTTTGATCCACTTGTTCACACTCCAAAGCTCTGGTTCTGGTGAGGTGGCTGAGTGGTCGAAAGCAGCGCTTTGCTAAAGCGCCGTACTCCAAAAGAGTACCGAGGGTTCGAATCCCTCCCTCACCGCCAGATTGACCGCCCGCATTTCAGCCGCCGGTTCGCTTCTTTCAAAGGATTCCAGTTGGGATTCTCATTGAGCAGGTCCACTTTGGCCCCTCCGTCGCGAGGGGGATCCCGGACTCACTTGGCTTCGAAACTGATGAGATTCGGCTTGTCCGTGCTGGATTCTATCTCGGCGATGGTCGAGCGCAGGCAGTTAGCTTTCTCGATCTTAAGATTTGGAGGGAAATCCTTTTCTTCTTTCTCAAAATAGTGCGCCACCTTTTCCAAATCTGGAATGACGCGCTTTGCGTGGCTTCCGTATTGGAGAAGGATTTTCATGAGCTCCGGCGTGCGCTTCTGGCTGGCCCAAGGGTTCTGGTCGCGCGTGTATCGCACCAGCGCAAGCATCCCTTCCTCGATATGGTGTTGAGCGAGGAGTCGAAGCCCCTCGACGCGGACCGTATCCGCAAACATCTCACCACTTGGCGCTGGCGTCACGATGGCCTCGTGGATCGATGGCAGTAAGGGCCTGATGTCATCCAACGAAAGTTGTCGGTAAGCGGAGCCGATGCTGCCACGGGCTCTGCCGTCCTGATTCTTGAGTCCTGCACGAATCGCGTTCCGCAACGCCTCGCGATCCACGCCAGCGAAAGACCGGTTCAGCATGCCGCCACGGTCGAAAAGAGCGAACGAGAGATAACGCTGTTGCATTCCCCTCGGATCCTTTTCTGCATCTTGATGCGCGAGCAACTCAAGGAGTCGCGGCACTGCTCGCATGGCCCCGTTGCCGATGGCGGCCAGCGCTTCAGCTGCCTTGATCCTGAGCCACAGGTCTCCGTGCGAAAGGAGGGGAATCAACTCGTCGACGGCAGGCTCGCCGCGTCCCTTGAGCGCAATGATGGCCTGACAAGCGCCGTAACGCGCTTCAAGACGGTCGTGGTGGAGTCGCTGAGTGATGGCTTGGAGGGGAAGCTCTTTACGTCGCGCGAGCGCCGCTGCGGTTCGCTCCCTCACGATGGGAGACCAACTTTCAAGGCGGGCGAGAAGCTCGCTTTCATTGAGTGAATCGTAGAATCCGTTCCGATCCTTGTTCGTCCATCCCCGACCGTCACGAACGATGGCCCTTGCCTCCTGCGCATCCATTTGTCTCGCAACAGATCCTTCTTTCCCCGTGAGCCTCAGCTTCTTCAAGGGCATGGCATACGCCAGCAGGTAAGCGCCGGTGCAATCCCAGGAAGCGTAACTGTCCTTCCCATTCTCCGGTGGACCTTGATGCGAAAAACTCCCATCCCACCGGCGAGCTAAGTCAAAGTACCAAGCACCAAACTCTTGCATCCATTCGCCAGTTGCATGATTTCCCGAGAGGGCAATGCCCGGCATCGCCCACAAAAGGTTGAAGAAGTTCCCCGTGTGTCCGGTGTCCCGCTCTGATCCGTGAGAGGCGAGGCTCATGCGGGAGAAGAACTCTGCACCATCGCGGTTTCCCAAAAGGCTGAACAAAACGGATGCCATCCCACATTTTCCGTTGTCCTCATGGTTCTCGATCCATGGGTGATGGTCGCCATACGGAATTGCTCCCTTGCCGGTGTAGAATCCCAAGAGCCGCGCACTCCGTTCGATCGCTAAGTCGATCGCCGGATCGGACACTCCCGTCTTACGCGCCAGAACGAGAGCGATTGTCAAAGGAAGCCCTGGGGAGTTCATCATGCCATACCCGCCCAAGCGGCCGTCCTGCTTCGCAAAACCATGGCCCCAGGATCCCACGGCGCTTTGCCCCAATGCCGCCTCCATCGCGAGCCGACGTAAACCCGGCAAAACAGACCTATCGCCAGTGGCGTCGATGTATTCGCAAAGGAACATCATGACGTAC
>CAZAZT010000184.1:0-5863 GCA_964489645.1 uncultured Chthoniobacteraceae bacterium
CCCTCCTGATTGATCTGCGTGTTGCGGTGGAACCCCGTCGCAATCACCTGCGAATCCTTCGCCCCCGGCAGAAGATCGCCCGCGAACTGTTCGATCGTGAAGCGGTCGAACGGCATGTCCGCATTCAACGCGTCAATCACCCAATCCCGGTACTTCCAGATCTGGCGCGGAGCATCAATCGAATACCCGTTACTGTCAGCGTACCGCGCCTGATCAAGCCACCAACGTCCCCATCTCTCCCCATGATGAGGGCTCTTCAATAAGCGCTCCACCAACGCCCGATACGCTCCCGCCAAATCGTTTTTGCACTCCGCGACAAACGCTTCGATCTCCGAAACGCTCGGCGGTAAACCCGTCAGATCCAACGAGACCCGCCGGATCAATGTCTCAGGATTCGCAGGCCCCGAGGGCGCCAAACCGCGGACTTTCAACTCCGAGCGGATAAAGGCATCAATCGCATGCACCCCCGCCAGAGGCACAGCTGGCCGTTGCGGCGGAACAAATGCCCAATGCGCCTCATAATGAGCCCCCTGCTCGATCCAACGCTTCAAGATCAACCGCTGCTCCTCCGTGATCGGCGCTTTGTGAGCCTTCGGAGGAGGCATCACCTCCTCCACATCCTTGCTCAAGATCCGGTTGAACGCCTCAGACTTCGCAACATCCCTAGGAGCAATCGCACGCACCCCATCCTTCTCCCGCGTCGCCCCCTCAAACGTGTCCAACCGAAGCCCCCCCTCCCGATGCTTCGGATCAAACCCGTGACAGGCAAAACAGTTCTCCGACAAGATAGGTCGGACATCCCGATTGTACCGGATCTGGGTCGGAACCTCGCCACTCGCGAGGGAACCCGCTGCCAGCCAAGGAAGGATGACGGAAAGGGATAACGAACGTGTTGTCATGGCAGAAGGACCAAGCTCAGACATGATGCTCCCGCCGCCCATTTGCGACAAGAAACTCAGCCGTAGCTGCTCTATAATACCCCAGAAAACTGACCTCCTTATGCTGCGACCCTTCCGCCTCCCATGCTGCGCCCTCTCCATCGCCCTCGCTCCCTTCGCCGCAACGATGGCCGCCGAACCGCCCATCCATCCCTGGCTCTCTTTCGAAACGAACACCCCATCGCACATCGTCATCAGCTGGGAACTCCCAACCGCCCGCGCAAGCAAGGTCGAATACCGACACGGCGAATCGCAACCGATCCAGATTCCATCCGCCGATGTCTCGACCCGACACCACCTCAGCGTGCCGTTCCCCGCAGACACACCTCTCCTCTACCGCATCGAACAAGGGCCCTGGCATACCGTTCGCCCACTACCCAAACGCCAACTCAAAGCCGCCATCATCGGTGACTGGGGCTACGCCATGGAAAAGGACCTCGCGGCCATTCGGGCAGATCAACCGCACATGCTCTTCACCGTGGGAGACAATGTCCCCAGCCTCCACGAAAAAGGGTTCGAGGGCACCAAAGCCTTCTCGAAGATGGTCTCGCTCGCGCCCGACATCCTCGCATCCACCCCCTTCATGCCCATCCTCGGCAACCACGATCGCGAGATCACCCCCAGAGGCCCTAACCCGCCCAACCACCCCGTCTACGATATCAGCGCCACCGCCTATCGCGACTTCTTCACCCTGCCCAACGAAGAATGGCGTTGGACGTTCGACATCCCCGCATTCGACCTCCGCTTCATCGCGCTCGATCTCAACCACGTCAGTGACTTCGGCACCACTTGGCAAACCTGCCACGACCCGCGCGCCGAAGCAGAACCGCTGCAATGGTTCACGCAAACCATCGACCGCTCCACCCAACGCCATGTCATCGCGCTGATGAACGAAAAACGCACCAGCCTCAAAGGCAAAAGCGCCTCCGGAAACTCTTGGGTCACCCAGTTCCTCAGGACCAACGCTCTCGTCACCGGATACGGATACTTCGGAGAAGCCGCCAACGTGTCCGGTTCGCTCCCCTACCTCAACACCTGTCTGCAAGGTTCCAACGACAAATACGCCGATCCTCACTCCCTCTTCATCACCTCCGAAGACACCTACGTCCTTCTCACAGCACCCCATCCGGAAGAACCGGTCAGCCTCGAACTGAAGAATCTGAACGGAAAAGTCTTACACACCTTCAGCATCCCAGCCCGTCAAGGGAAGCGGTGAGGTTTTCGCCCCAAAACCTCCCCGTCGCAAAATGACCATCGCTCTCGTCCACTACACCTACCCTCCCGTCGTGGGGGGCGTTGAGCGCGTCCTGCGTGACCTCCAATCCGTCCTCCAAAAAAACGGGCACCAAGCGGACTTCCTCCCAAAACATCATCCTCTCCTGAGCGGAACCCACCAACCGGATCGCCCCATCGCATCTCCCTACGAGGTGATCTGGGTGCATAACGTCATGACCATGCCGTTCGATCTCACCCTCCGATCCCACCTGATGTCGCTGGCCGCCAACCCCCTCTTCACCCAAAAAACCCGCCTCTTCAACAGCATCCACGATGTGGCAACGCAGTCGCCAGCCTACGCCTCGATGCCAAATGAAACACGAGTCGAACTCGACCGCTTCCACGGTGAATGGACTCACCTCGCCGTCTCCAAAGAGGTCGCTCAGACCTTCCACAAGGCCACGCAACAGTCCGCTTCCGTCATCCCAAACGGCATCGATCCCGCAACCATCCTAGAACTCACACCGCGCATCGCCGCGCTCGCGGAACGCCATGATTGGTGGTGCAACGAAATCGTCCTCCTCCTCCCCGCCCGACTCGTCCCAAGGAAACGGATCGAGGACGCAATACACCTCGTCGAAACCCTCAACGCCTCCGGAACCAAGGTCCACTTGCTCCTCACCGGAGCTTTCGATCCTCACGCTCCCAACAACTCCCCGTCCGCCGATTACGCACGCTGGTTGCACCAACGAATCCTCTCGTCCCCTGCAGCCCAAAACATCCATCACCTCGCATCGGAATTCCCCCTTTCCCCCGAGGACGTCTCGTCCCTCTACCGGATCTGCGATTCCGTCATCCTCCCAAGCGACCACGAAGGGTTCGGCCTCCCCGCACTCGAGGCAGCCCTTTTTTCCAAACCTCTCGTCTGCAAACCCATCCCCACCCTCCAGCATCTCCCAGGGACCCAACCCCTCGACCTCCACCCCGACCGGAACCATGCCGCCGTGGAGTTCATCAAAGACCTCACCCAAGACCCGCGCCTCAAGGCCCGCAAATCCGTCCTGTCAGAACATCGGTGGCAGTCTATATACGATCGAGCAATCGCCCCGCTGCTCACCCCTGCGAACTGAACCCACTCTCTATGCCGAACCATCCGATCTCCTCCGAGGACGCACGGGCACTCAGCGAAGCCAATCACCACGACCCCTTCGCACTCCTCGGACTCCATCGCACCGAGCAGATCACTTTCATCCGATCCATCCGCCCGAACGCAACCTCAGCTCGCGTCATCCCTCTCGAAGGCAAACCTCGAACCCCACTCGCGATGCGCCGCATCGAGGGCACCTGCATCTTCGAAGCAGAAGGCCCCTACGGATTCCCCGAAAACTACCGACTCGAATACACCTTCGAAAGTGGCGCAATCCTCACAGAAGAAGACCCCTACCGCTTCGGCCGCATGCTCAGCGAGTTCGACGCGCACCTCTTCCGCGAAGGCCAACTTTGGCAACTCCACCACCATTTCGGAGCGCAACTCCGCGAGGTGGACGGCATCCAAGGAACCGCATTCACCGTCTGGGCCCCCAATGCACAACGCGTCAGCGTCGTCGGCGACTTCAATGACTGGGACGGTCGACGGCATGTCATGCGCATCCTCTGGGATTGCGGGATTTGGGAAATCTTCATCCCTCAGGTCGCCGAAGAAGCCCACTACAAGTTCGAGATCCAAACCCGCTCCGGTGAGACCCTTCTGAAATCGGATCCCTTCGCATTTTTTTCCCAAAACGGAACACAGAACGCATCGCTGGTCGTCCGCAGAGACCGCTTCGCTTGGGGTGATAGCGAGTGGCTCAACCATCGAAAATCCGCCGCTTGGCACCAACGCCCCATCTCCATATACGAAGTCCACGCGGGTTCCTGGCGGCGCAACGCAGACGGCTCTCACCTGACATACCGCCAACTCGCCGACCAACTCGTTCCCTACGTCGCCTCACTCGGCTTCACCCACCTCGAGCTGCTCCCCATCGCAGAACATCCTTTCGAGGGCTCGTGGGGCTATCAAATCACCGGCTTCTTCGCACCAACCAGTCGCTTCGGTTCGCCCGATGACTTCAAGTATCTCATCGATTGCGCTCACAAGAACGGGATCGGAGTCATCCTCGACTGGGTGCCAGGTCACTTCCCCAAAGACGCGAACGGCCTCGCCAAGTTTGACGGATCCCACCTGTACGAACACGCCGATCCTCGACAAGGCGAACACATGGACTGGGGAACCCTCATCTTCAACTACGGACGGAACGAGGTCCGCAACTTCCTCATCGCAAACGCCCTCTATTGGCTTGAGGAATTCCACATCGATGGTCTCCGCGTCGATGCCGTCGCCTCAATGCTCTACCTCGACTATTCGCGAAAGGCAGGTGAATGGGTTCCCAACCGACATGGCGGACGCGAAAACCTCGATGCGATCTATTTCCTCAAACGCTTCAACGAGGTGGTTTTCGAACATTTTCCCGACGCCATCACCATCGCCGAAGAAAGCACCGCGTGGCCTGCCGTCTCAAGGCCCACCTACGCCGGCGGCCTCGGGTTCAGCTTCAAATGGAACATGGGATGGATGCACGACTCCCTCTCCTACATGGGCAGGAATCCAGCGCACCGCCGCTACCACCAGAACGAGATCACCTTCTCCATCGTCTACGCATTCCACGAGAATTTCATGCTCGTCCTGAGCCACGACGAAGTGGTCCACGGAAAACGATCCCTCCTCGAGAAAATGCCCGGAGACGACTGGCAGAAGTTCGCAAACCTCAGAATGTTCTACGCATGGATGTTCGCCCACCCGGGGAAAAAACTGCTCTTCATGGGCGCTGAATTCGGACAACGAACCGAATGGAACCATGACACGGGACTCGACTGGGCCTGCCTCGACGCCCCGCTTCACGCATCCCTGAAAAATCTCCTCAAAGACCTCAACCACATCGTCGTCTCAGAACCATCTTTCCACGAAAAGGACGACACCTCCGACGGCTTCCGTTGGATCGATTTCCACGACGAAGCGCAATCGGTCATCAGCTTCGAACGTCTGAGCGACGCCGGAGAACGATGCATCGTCATCGTCAATGCCACCCCGCTCCCTCGATACGGATACCGTATCGGACTTCCAGAGCCAGGTTTCTACAAGGAACTGATCAACACCGACGCAGCGTCGTACGGCGGCTCGAACCTCGGCAACTTCGGCGGCACCGCATCCGAAGCCGTTCCCTGCCATGGACATCCATGGTCCGCCGCAGTGGACTTGCCACCGCTCGCCACGCTGATTTTCAAACACATCTCCAACGAACCAACGCAACAGCACTGATTTTTTTCATTTTTCTCAAACAAAATATCCTCCTCACGCGTCCATCGGAAGCAACACCCCCACTTCTCTTCATGGAAAACTTACCAAGCAAAAACTTCAGTTCGCGGATCGGGATCGCTTGCTGGCTGGCAACCCTCGGTATCACCCTCAGCATCACCTTCTCCTCCTGCATCTTCATCGGCAACCGAGCCAACGAAACAAGCACGCGCGGTGTGGGTGCCGAGTTACTCGAACTGAACAAGGCCAAGGAAATGGGCCTCCTTTCACAGGAAGAGTTCGTGAAGCAACGCGCACTCATCCTAGCCGATCCCTCCACCAAGAAAAAATGAGCCGAACAACCAGCGGAACAACCAGC